>CAZZDD010000035.1:2203-26362 GCA_964652185.1 uncultured Candidatus Peribacteria bacterium
GGATGCAGCGACGATCGCTCCGGCCGTTAGGTGCTTCCAGTAGCGCTGGATCCCATCAATCGTCTCGGACACAGGTGCGCTGCTCGGTGTGCGAGAAGCGTTCTTCAGCGTGAGCGACATTCCGTCTGGTGTCGGTGCGCTGATGATTGGCGACGCTTGAGGGGTTGCTGGCAGAGGCGTAGCCATGGGCAAAACGGCTTTCACTTGCGAGCGCGTCGCTTGGACTGCGACGGGCGTTGCTTTTTTGGCGCGCAGTTCGGCATTGTACTTCTCCCTCTTTTCGTCGTTGAGGAGTGTGATTTTTGCCATGGTGATATCCCTCGAGAGCTTATCCAGTGCGTTCCTCATGTCGTTTTTCAATTTCAATGGTTGCAGTTCATTCAGTTGTTTCGATGCGGCATGCTCAATGACTTCCGGATCTTTCTCTCCTTCCCTCAATCGAAGAATGCTGTAGTGCGTGAGTGCTTCGTCAGGAGCAATACTTAAATATTTATGCATGATTGCCCTGATGTCAGGAGCAACGCTTTTGGGTGCATCGTATGCACCGTCGCCGAGGCCGGAGATTCCTAGGGTTCCAGCTGCCATAGGTCGTTTAAAAGTACGCTTCTAGTAACTAATAGTCAAATATTGTAGACAATTTAACATTATATAATAGATATGTCAACTATTCTGCGCTTATGGCATAGAGAAATTGGCATTCATAAGAGAAGAGTAGCCATGCTCAAAGAAGTCGCCGCCCTGCGAAAGGCGATGCGTTAGGGCTTCGTCGGCGTCGCGAGCGCGTTCGGCGGCGTGCATTCCACGCAGTGCATGTCCCACAGGTCGAGGATCGCCCGTCGCGAGACCTGGTCGTCCGTCAGCGGCTCGTAGTACGTGAACGGCCGGTAGACCTGGAAGCCGATGAAGACAGCGACCGACAGGACGAGCAGTCCCATCGTCGTGTGTTCGTTCGTAACTTGCCATTTTCCTGCGCGCTTGATGGATGCGGCGACGATGCCGACGAGGATGAAGGTGAAGAAGAGCGGCAGGAAGTAGTGGTACAAGTACATCACGCGGTCGATGCGCGAAACCGCCGCCATGTAGCACGCGTAGAGGAGGAGGAATGTTCCCAGTTCGAAGTGCAGCGCCGATTTCTCTGCGCGTTGCACGACGTACGGTGCAAGGAAGATCACCGCGCCGAGGAGGAGTGCAAGGAGCGAGATTCCCCACACGACCGGGTTCGGTACGAGGTAGAGCATCCGATACGAGTAGCCGTCGGGCGTTTCCCAGCGGTAGTTGATGGTCCGCGCGCCGATCGGCCACAGGAACCACGGGCTGCCGTTTTCATCTTCTTTGGCTAAGTCCAATCCTGGTACGCCCGCTTCGTAGTGCGAGACGAACGCCATCGCGTCGCTCAGGAGCACGGGGAACGCGAGCGGCGAGGCTGTGCGTCCTGCGTCGATGATCGCTTTTGCGCCCTCCGACGATTGGTAGTAGCCGGCGTCCGGCAATTGTGCGACGACCGTGGTACCGATCGCGAAGTGCGCGTACCACACGCCGAAGAAGGTGATGATGAATGCGAGCGCGGCGCCGGCGGAGAAGCGGGCGACAGCGCCGAGGTCGTCGCGCTTCTTCCAAAGGATGAGCGGGATGAGCAGGATGAACAGTAGCGTGAACGCTTTGGTCGTGAGTCCGCATGCGAGAGCGAAGCCGAAGAGCAGGCTCCATCGCAGTACCGCGCCGTACGACTTCGCACGCAGGAGAAGGAGGAACGCGAGCAGCGTGAGTGCGGAGAAGAAGAGCATCGTCGAATCAAGCATCGCCGAGCGGCTGTGCACGAGGAAGGCGTTGTCGAACGGGTAGAGGAGCGTCAGCAGCATCGACCAGAGCGCGTTGCGCGTGAGGATGAAGAAGGTCACGTAGAGCAGGGGAACGACCATCCAGGCGAGGAGCACGGGGAACAGGCGGTAGCCCGTGAAGTCGAACCCAGCCGGCGGATCGGTCGCGTAGTCGGTGCCGATGAACTGGTCGTCGGCGACGTTGCGATCCAACAGGGCTTCGCCCGCAGCGATGAGCATTTTCCCGAGCGGCGGGTGCGGTTCCATGAAGAACACGCCGTTCAGGTATTTCTGCGCGCTGGCGATGTGGTAGTTCTCGTCCCAGAAGAGCGCTTGGGGCGACGTGAATCCGTGCACGACGGTCGCGTACGAGAGGACAAGGAGGAAGGCAAGGGGTAACCGGTGCTCCCGGGGGAGCAATCGCGCGAGAAACTGCATGGCGGGAGTGTACAGAAGGCCTGCGCTTCGCGAAGCGGACGGCGAAGGCATATATTGAACAGAAAGCCAAAAAATGGTACAATAGCTAGATGTTTTTCGGCCTCGAAGACCTCACCCTCGGCCGCTCCCTGCCCGTCCTCGTGGCGGTCGGCGCGTTGGCGTGCGCGGACCTCATTCGCCGTTGGAAGCACAAACCGACGCATCTCCTTTTTGCGTGCATCCTCGGCACGTTTCTCTCGGTCGCGTTGATCCGTTCTGTGTCCGCCGGTCTCGCTGCTGGGGGTGCGAATCCATTCATCATGGCCGTCGTCATCGTGTGCGTCGCCATCGCGTGGCGCGCGCTCTTCGGTCCGTGGGACGTGCAGACCAAGGCGACGGTCCTCGGAACGTTTCTTTTCTGGATCACGCTTCGTCTCTTCTCGCATGAAGGCGGCCAGGAACAAGCGGTTCGCCTCATCGCGGCTGGCGTCGCATTGGTGCCCGCTCTCGTGTGGATCCGCCTCTTCCTTCGTTATCACCGCGAGCGCGCGTCCGTCGTATCGTTGCTGTTTTTCGCGGGCATGCTCGCGACGGCGCCGATCCTCTTCTATGACCTGCTCGTCCGCCGCGGCGTCGAATTGCAATTCTTTCTCTTTACCATCAAGCCGGAAAGCTTCAGCCGTAGCGCGTCGACATTCGTCACGGAGCACCTTCCCGTCGAGCGCGGATTGCAGACAGCCGTCGTCACGTCGTTCGTGACGTTCCTCTTTGTGGCGCTTATCGAGGAGTTCAGCAAATACTGGGTCCTGTCGCGCAGCGCGAAGCCTCTTTTTCGCAGCATCGATGACGTCCTGCAGCTTTCGATCGTCGTCGCTATCGGTTTTGCGTTCGCCGAGAACGTCGTGAATCCCGTGTACTTCACCGCGTTCGTCCGCGAGTACCTGATGCACGGCGCAGCCCCCGACATGGGCGCTTTCGTCGGCAACGTCCTCGGTCGTTCGGTCCTCACGACCATGGTGCACATCCTTTCGACCGGCATCATGGGGTACTTCTTCGGCCTCGCACTGTTCGCCGGGCCGTATCTCAAGGAGCGCCACGCGTCCGGCCACGCCTATCGCCTCACCCGCTGGGCACATGCGCTTATGCGCGTTCCCGAGGCGTCGATCTTCCGTGTGAACATGATGGTCGTCGGCTTCGTGCTCGCGGTCGTGCTCCACGCGGTCTTTAACTTCCTCGTCACGATCCCCGAGATGCTGCCGGGCAACCCCGATACGTTCGGCGAACTCTTCGATGGAAAACTTCCCGCATTCCTCGGCAACATTCCGTTCCTCATGCTGCCGTCGCTTCTCTACGTCGTCGGCGGCTTCTGGATCCTCACGTCGCTCTTCCTGCGCAAGGAGAACATGGTCGAGATGGGGCACCTGCAAGAGCAAGCGGCGGACACGGTGGATTAAGAAGACATAAAGAGCGCACGAATATTCGCGGGCCTCTTTGCTGTACATCGACGGTCGTTCGCCCATAGAATCGTTTCCGCATGAAGCATCTTTTTCGATCCGCCGCATTCTTCTCGTTGTCGCTCGCGTTCCCTTTAGCAGCGTTTGCGTCCGCTTCTTCCGTCGCCGACATCCTCGGTGTCGACGGTAATAAAGAAGTGACCCGCGGCGAATTCCTCCGTGCGAGCGTCATCCTTCTCGGCCTCTCGGTCGATACCGACGCCCCACCGAGGCAGTATCGCGTCTATCCGGAAGGGCTGCAGGCCTACGTCCGCGCCGCCGACGAAGCGGGCGCACTCGACGCGTTGGGCGCGAGGCCCGATTTGTCGAAGGTTAT
Source organism: uncultured Candidatus Peribacteria bacterium (assembly GCA_964652185.1). GTDB lineage: Bacteria > Patescibacteriota > Gracilibacteria > Peribacterales > Peribacteraceae > DALYDP01. The sequence goes on from CAZZDD010000035.1 coordinate 6,268, forward strand.
CACCCGCGGCGAAGCAGTTCGTCTCGTTGCGGAGTTGCGCACGTGGAAGGGCACCGGCGCGGTGTTGTCTTTCCGCGATGTCGACGCGAACACCGAGCTCGGCGCGGCGGTGAAGCTCTCCGCCCAGAAATCGTGGACAAAGCCGCTTCGGAAGAACGTCTTCGGCGTGAACGCGGTCCTTCGCGCGAAGGAAGCGCGCACGCTCCTGACGCGCGCCGCGACCGACGCCGGCGAACGCACGACGCAGACGATCAAGATTTCGTCGAAGCGCGCGGACCCCGTCGGCTATAACAGCAAGAAGTTTCGCGACCAGATCCACAACCTCCTGAAAAATGAGTACCTCTACGCTGCAAAATTGGAGACTGCGACGGGTTCGACCGCCGAAAGTCTCGTGAAGAGCATCGACGATCCGTACACGACGCTTTTCAATCCGACTGCCGCGAAGGAATTCCAAGACCAACTCAGCGGCACGATCACGGGCATCGGCGTGCATTTGGACGACGAAGAATTTCAAATCATGTCGGTCATCGAAGGGTCTCCGGCCGCGCGCGCGGGGCTGCTCGCAGGCGACAAGATCGTCAGCGTGAATAAGAAGCGCACGGAAGGAATGAGCCTCGACAATCTCATCAGCCGCATCCGTGGCAAGAAGGGGACGCCGGTCCGCATCGGCGTGTCCCGCGCGGGTGACGAACTCTCGTTCGACATGATCCGCGCTCCTATCGATATTCCTGATTCGAAGTACGAGATGCGCAGCAACGTCGCGATCGTGACGATCTCGCAGTTCGGCGATCACCTGATCAAGGACGCGGCGACGCTCTTCGACGACGTGGCCGCGAAGAACCCGGAAGGCGTCGTTCTTGATCTGCGTTACAACCCGGGCGGGTACTTGCAGGCCGTCCCGTCCGTTCTCGGCGAATTCCTCCCCAACGGCACGGTGTACCTGTATACGAAGGGTAAGAACTTTCAAGACGAGTACGTCACGCGCGGCGAACCGACGATGGGCGTTGACCTGCCGCTCGTTGTGCTCGTGAACGAAGGCACGGCCAGTTCCGCGGAAATCGTTGCGGGCGCGCTGCAGGATCACGGCCGGGCGACGATCATCGGCAAGAAGACATTCGGCAAGGGCACGGTGCAGACGGTGATTCCGTTCCAGAACAAATCGAGCATCAAGTTCACCATCGCCGAATGGTTGACGCCCGACGAACACCCGATCAACGACATCGGCATCACGCCCGACGAAGAGGTTTCGCAAAACGACGCCGGCGACGCCCAGCTTGAAAGAGCACTCGACATCATTCGTCAGGCTTCCCGCTGACAGGCTCTTCCTCTACTCTCCCTATCGCTTCCCTCCTTTTTCCATGCACTACTTCATCCTCGCGGCCAGTAAGAACAAAGCTCAGCTCTTCGAAGTCATCGGCGATCGCATCGAACCTCGCGGCGTCGACGGCATGCCGACCAGCATGGCCGACGCGTGGAAGGGGATGGAGCGCGAAGACGGCGATCATAACCAGCGTAATGCGAACGACGTGACGGAGCAGGAGGAAGACAAGTATATGCACGAGCTCGCGAAAAGCCTGCACGCGGTACTCCACAGCCAGCACGACCCGCTCGTGTTCGCCGGCGTCGCCGAAGCGCACGGCATGTTCAAGAAGTTCGACCAGTCGGGCCGCTTGCTCGACGAGTTCATCCAGGGCAACCCGGACCACATGCCGATGGAAGATCTGAAGGCGAAGGCCGATCCGATCGCCCGCGCCGACATGTTGAAGAAGAATGAAGTCGTTCTCGAAAACTTCGGCGCGTTGCAGGGCACGGGCCGCACGTCGGTCGACGAGGTCGAGATCGCCGAGCGCGCGAAGGCCGGCAAGGTCGAAACGCTCATCTTGCCCGAGGGCGGCATGGAAGAGCGCCAGGCGCTGGCGCAGGAAGTCTGGAAGCATCGCGGTTCGGCCGTGATCGTCGAAACGGCCAAGATGCCGGAAGGTGCGTCCATTGCGGCGATTCTTCGCTTGTAAATTCGCTTGCGCCTGTTCGGCGCCATCCCTACAATCTCGCAGCTCTATGGCAATCCACGCCCACAAACGGCCCGAAGAAAGCAACGACCGCCTCCAGCAGCGGTTCAAGCAGCAGGTGCAGAAGTCCGGCCTGGTGAAGCTGATCCGCGAGCGTAATATCCACACGCGCAAGACGAGCAAGCGCCTCCAGCGCAAGCGCGCCCTCAAGCGCGAGGAGTACCGCACGGCGAACAAGAAGAAGAAGTTTTACAGCAACATGTAATCTTCGCATCCATTGATCTTCAAAGCCGCCTGAGTGGGCGGTTTTTTTGTGGCAAGGTGATTGCAAACATAACAATCAAGATTTGTGGATTTTTGTCAAAGGTAATACTAGATTCTGCGCATGTTTCCGCGTGAAAAAAGGCCTTTGGATCACTAGACTGTCGGCACTATGGCTGAGAAGCAAAAATACGGCGCAGCACAAATCCAGGTGCTCGAAGGTCTCGAACCGGTGCGCAAGCGCCCGGGTATGTACATCGGTAGTACCGACGTGCGCGGTCTCCACCACCTCGTGTGGGAAATCGTCGACAACTCGATCGATGAAGCGATGGCCGGCCACGCCAACACCATTACCGTGACGCTCAACGACGACGGGTCCGTGTCGGTCGAAGACAACGGCCGCGGCATTCCGGTCGACATGCACCCGTCAGCGAAGAAGTCCGCGCTCGAAGTCGTGCTCACGACGCTTCACGCCGGCGGCAAGTTCGGCGGCGACGACAGCGGCTACAAAGTGTCCGCGGGTCTTCACGGCGTCGGTTCGTCGGTCGTGAACGCGCTGAGCACGTACATGAAGGCCGAAGTGCACAAGGACGGCCACGTCCACATGCAGGAGTACAAGCGCGGCAAGCCGCAGGCCGACGTGAAAAAAATCGCCAAGACGGACAAGCACGGCACGATCATCACGTTCCAGCCGGACGGCGAAATTTTCGATACGCTCGATTTCAGCCTCGAGACAATCCTGACCCGTTTCCGCCAGCAGTCGTACCTCACGCCAGGCATTACGATCGGCGTGATCGACGCGCGAAAAGTGCGCCCGGAGGCCGACATGGTCTTTCCGCGTCTCTACCGCTTCTCCTTCGAGGGTGGCATCGCCGCGTACGTCAGGCATCTCAACGAAGGGGTCGAGCGCATCGGTTCCGTCGTCGCATTCGAGAAGGACCAGCCCGAAGGCCAGGTGGCCGTCGCGCTCCAGTATTCGCAGGCGTTCAACGAGAACGTTCTCAGCTTCGCCAACAACATCTACACCGCGGAAGGCGGGCATCACCTGACGGGGTTCAAATCCGCCCTCACGCGCACGATCAACGCATACGCCCGCAAGTACGAACTCTTGAAAGAGAAAGATGAAAACCTCAGCGCCGACGACGTACGCGAGGGTCTGACGGCCGTGATCTCGGTCCGCTTGCACGAACCGCAATTCGAGGGCCAGACGAAAGGCAAGCTCGGCAACGCCGAAATGAAGTCCGCGGTGGAAACCGTGGTGAATGAAATGCTCCAGCAGTACATGGAGGAGCACCCGGGCGAAGCGAAGGAGATCGTCGGAAAGTGTTTGCTCGCCGCTCGCGCCCGCATGGCTGCCCGCGCCGCGCGCGACTCGGTCATCCGCAAGGGCGCGCTCGAAGGTATGACGCTCCCCGGCAAGCTGGCCGACTGCAGCAGTCGCGATCCGTCGCAAAGCGAACTGTTCATCGTCGAGGGTGACTCCGCCGGCGGCTCCGCCAAACAGGGTCGCAACCGCGAGTTCCAGGCGATCTTGCCGCTCCGCGGTAAAATCCTGAACGTCGAGCAGGCCCGTCTCGACCGCATGCTCGCCAACAACGAAGTGAAGTCGCTTATCATCGCGCTCGGCATCGGCATCGGCGAGGTGAAAGACATGAGCAAGCTCCGCTACCACCGCATTGTCATCATGACCGACGCCGACGTCGACGGCGCGCACATCCGCACGCTGCTTTTGACGCTGTTCTACCGCTTCTTCCCCGAGCTTCTCGACGGAAGCCATCTCTACATCGCGCAGCCGCCGCTCTACAAAATGTCTCGCGGCAAAGACGTGCGCTACACGTTCTCGGACGCGCAGAAGAACGAGCTGTTGAAAGAATGGGGAGTATCGGACGACGAACTCCAGGAAAACCCGGAAGAGCAGGAAGAGCCATCCGCCGAAGAAGCTGCCGACGAAGCGCTCACCAAGAAGGGAAAGAAAGGCGAGCCCAAAGAAGAAGTCCGTAAGCAGAAGGTGAACATCCAGCGCTACAAGGGTCTCGGCGAAATGAACGCCGAACAGCTCTGGGAGACCACGATGGATCCCGATAACCGCCTCATGCTGCGCGTCACGCACGACGACGCCGAGCGCGCGAACGCGGTCTTCACGACGCTCATGGGCTCGGAGGTCGCCCCGCGCCGCAAGTTCATTCAAACCCACGCGAAGGGCGTGAAGAACCTTGACATTTAAAAAGTTCCGCGTCTTATCATGATGATCGACACCTTCAGCATCGTCGCCTATAGCCTCCTCGTGCTTCTCATGGCGCTTACAGCGTGGTGGGCCGTCCGATCGTACAAGAAAACCCACTGGATGCGCTTCTCGGTGGCTCTCATCCTCTTCGTGCTGCTCGGCTTCGGCTGGAACTTCTTTCCTGTGCTGTTGTTTTTGATCGTCGGGCCGTTTCTTGGGTTGAGTTTCTCCTGATCACTCGTCCGCCGGCTTGAACTGCCCCAGCTTGTCCGTGATCGAGTAGGTGTCGAGGCTTTCTTCGCCGAGGAGCTTCGTGATCGTGGGGATGATGTTCTTGAAGGGCATTTGCTTCTGCTTGCCGGCCTTCATGTCGCGCAGGATGTACGTGCCTTCCTTCACCTCCATCTTGCCGAGGAGGATCGTGTAGCGCGATTGGAATTTGTCGGCCATGCGCATCTGGCTTTTCAGGCTCGCTTCGCCGAGGGCTCCGATCGTGTGCACGCCCATGTCGCGGAGCCGCGTGATGAGCTGCAGACATTCTTTCTTCGCTTCGGGTCCGAGCTGCGCGACGAACACGTCGACCTGATCCTTGTCCGGTGGCTTCACGCCCGCCTCTTTCATATGCCAGATCATGCGTTCGATGCCGCCTGCGAAACCGACGCCGGGCGTGTGTTTGCCGCCCAGGAGCTCGATGAGGCCGTCGTAACGGCCGCCGCCGCCCACCGCGTTCTGCGCGCCGGTGGAATTGTCCCAGAATTCGAAGACCGTCTGCGTGTAGTAGTCGAGGCCGCGGACGAGGAGCGGATTCTGGACATACGCGATGTCGAGCGCGTCGAGGTACGAAAGGAGCGTCTCGTGGTATTCCTTCGAGTCGTCGTCGAGGAATTGTTGCAGAGTTGGCGCGTTCTTGAGCAGAATTTGCGTGTCTTCTTCTTTTGAGTCGAGTAGGCGAAGCGGGTTCGTTTGGAGGCGGTTGCGATCGAGTTCCGGCAGGCTGCGCTCCTTGCCGATGAAGTAATCTTTTAGCGCGGCCGTGAACGCCTGGCGGTTCTCGGACGTGCCGATGTTGTTCACCTGCAATTTGAGCCGACCCATGATCCGCATGTCTTCGAAGATCTTCGTGACGACCTGGATAAGCTGCGCGTCGAGCGACGCGTCCTTGAGGCCGATCACTTCGAGATCGAATTGGTGAAACTGGCGGAAGCGTCCTTTCTGCGGACGGTCGTAGCGGAAGCACTGCCCGATGGCATACAGCTCGACGGGCTGCGGCAACTGCTGCATGCCGTGCTCCACGTACGCGCGGCAGATGCCGGCCGTGAATTCGGGGCGCAGGGACATCTTGTCTTCCGGATCCTTTCCGACGACTTTGAACAGCTCTTTCTCCACGATGTCGGTGTGGTCGCCGATGCCGCGTTCGAAAATCGCCGTGTTTTCGAACATCGGCGGGTCGATACGCTTATAGCCCGCTTGGCGGCAGCGATGGCGCACGGCTTTCTTGATGTACGTGAAGTACTGGTGGTCCTCGGGAAGGACGTCGTTCGTGCCGCGGGGGGTGCGAAATTGGGGCTGAGACATGGGAAAAACAAGACCGGTACACTCTACCTGACACTCCGGTCCGGTTCAATGAGGCGGTGTTGACGCCAAAAAAGCCCCCAGTCCTTCTCTCAGTGCCGTCGCGGGGCACATCGATAGTGGACTGGGGACAAAGGGCAGTACGGGGTGCGGAAGTCGAATCCGCATCATTACCATGTGGAGTGGTCCGCTCTGCCGCTGAGCTAACCCCGTAATTGAATCTTCCTCGGGAGGAAGGCGCAAACAGTACGCTGATTTTTCTCCATCGCAAGAAGTGTTCGCGGCAAAAAAGAGCCCCAGCGGGAGGCTCTGGTCCAAGCCTGCCTCAAGGACCATGCTCTTCTTAATGCTGGGGCTCCTGCGTGGTTCGTTCCTCGTTTGCATCGCTGCGAAGGAGGAAGGGACTGTACACCTTGCTATTTATGATGCAAGAAATATGAACATATTATGTGTTCATATTTCTCGAATATGGCTTCATAAAAAGAAGCTCCTGCCGTGGAACTTCTCAACTACATTAGCGGATGTGTTATGAAGAATGGCAGGAGCTATCTCCGTAAGGACCGACAGAGCGGGGGTGATGTCGCTTTGGAGGCAACAAGATGCCCTACTGGGTCAGCCATACGTACCTACCAGCTCGTGCTGATAGGACGCGCACTGTAAGGCAAAGTTCGCATTGCACACAAGAGATCGAATACAATTTTTATACAATACTGCGAAGGTGCTTTGAAAGCGGCACGAAGCCAAGAATTGACACTATGGTTGTTGCGAAAGCCATCGTTACGAGGATGGAAAACACCGTCTGGTCGATGATGCCCGCTTCGAGGCCGACCGACGCGATGATGAGCTCGACCGCGCCGCGACTGTTCATGGCGAGGCCCACGCCGAGCGAGTCGAGCGGTTTCATGTTGAAGAGCAGTGCGACAGCGCCGCTGCCGACCACTTTGCCAATGATGCCCGCGAGCGTGATCGTCGCGAGCAACAGCGGCGCGTCGAGGATCGCCGTCACGTCGAGATGGAACGCGAGCGCGGCGAAGAAGATGGGGCCGAAGAAGCTGTACGCGAGCCCATAGAAGCGGTCTTCGATTTTGCTGAAGGTGTCGGTGTCGATGAGTTCTTCCTGCATGAAGAGCCCCGCCAGGAACGCACCGATGATCGCGTGGAGGCCCAGCCACTCGGCGATGCTGCCGAAGAGCAGAGCGACGACGAGCGTAAGCGTGAACGCTTTTTTGCCGCGGGCGAAGAATTTTTTCAAGTGTGGCGCGCTCGCGAGCCCGACGGCGATGACGATCGCGAAGAACGCCGTCGTTTTCGCGAGGAGCAAGAGAAGCGCCACCCACGACATTTCGCCGTCGCGCGCGAACGCGAGCAGCATCGAGAACGCGATGAGGCCGAGGATGTCGTTGGCGACCGCCGCGCCGAGGCTGACGTGCGCCACGCGCGTGTCGTCGATCTTCGCGTCTTTGAAAATGCGCGCCATGAGCGCGATTGCGGAGATCGAAGACACGAGCCCGATGAACGACGCCGGGAGGGGATCGACACCAAGGAGGTACGCCGCGCCCGCGGAAAGCACGAAGGTGAGGATCATCCCCGCGATCGCGACGGCGAAGGACGACGCGGACGCTTTCATGAGTTCGCGGTGGTCCGTTTTCAGGCCGGTGTGGAGCATGAGGAAGAAGATGCCGAGTTCTGCGGCCACGACGATCACGTCATTTTCCGGATGCACGAGGTTGAGCAGTGATGGTCCGACGAGCATGCCCGCCAGCACTTCGCCGAACACGAGCGGCAAACCTGCAGCTTGGAACAGTCGCCCCACCGTCCATACGAAGACCATCAGGATGAAGAGTTGCTGCATGGCATGAAGATACAGAAATAGCGCGGTATTGACCATTGCGAGCACGATTCTGGTATGGTCGGGTCATGCGACTCCGCGTATCGCCGTTTCCGTTCGCAGTGGCCGCATGCCTTCTGGCCGCGTGCGCCGCGCCCGCGTGCCCCGAAGGATCGGATCCGATCATGTGCCGCTACGACGCGGTGGTCGCCGAAACCACCCGCATCGTCGATCGCGAAGATCCGCGTGCAGCGCTCGATCGGCTGCACGAGATTCTCGAGGAAGAGCCCGAACTCGAGTCGCTCTGTCACGGCTTGGTGCACGAAGTGGGTCACGCTGCGTATCGAAAAGAAGGATTTGAGAAGGCCCTTCTCCATGAAGACGATCTTTGCGGTTCGGGCTACATCCACGGCATCGTCGAAACGCATCTCGACAACGTGCGCGATATCGTCGCCGCGCTCCCCACGATTTGCGAACCCGACGCGGCGAAGTGTTTCCACGGCGTGGGGCACGGACTTATGTACAAACTTGATAACGATCTGCCGCGGTCAGTGGAGCTCTGCGGCACGTTCGACGAAAACTTCCAGCGCATCCAGTGCGCGGAGGGTGTTTTCATGGAAACGTACGATTCGGAAACGCGGTTCCATGCATCCGAGTACTTGAAAGAAGACGATCCGTTCTTCGCGTGCCGCGGCCTCGACCCGGTGAACGAAGGCGTGTGCGCGTTTTATGCGACGCGGTATTTCCTGAAACTCCATCCGCGCGATTACGAAGGTGCGATCGACTGGTGCATGACCGACGTGCCGGATGGCCCGCGCGATGCGTGCATCAAGGGGGTGGGGGACACGGCGATGAAGCAGAACATCAACGATCCGCTCTTCGTGGAGCGCTTGTGTATGACGGTGCCGGACGACAAGCGCCGGTACTGCATCGAGGGGTTGGTGAGTTATGCGATCGTGCACGCGGCCAAATCGTCCGCCGGCGCGGAAGTATGTCCGCTACTGCGCGAAGAACACCGCGCGTCCTGCGCGAAGGTCGTGGCGGAGGCGGAGCGGTTTTATAATGAGTGATGAGCCGAATGGGGCGGTCGATGGGACTCGAACCCACGACCCTCTGGACCACAACCAGATGCTCTAACCAAACTGAGCTACGACCGCCATGAAATCGTCGGCCCGGGGATCCTACCGGGTTTCAGTGATGCAATCCAGGCATGTCTCGGCGTAGTCTCGGCAAAGCACAGCGGAGACGGACGAAGCCGGATTACTGTTTCGGTCCCGGATCGATGCTTTCCGCCCGGATGATGGCGATCGGCTGATCGTCATCGTTGTCGTTCTGCGTCGGAGCCTGCGGAGCGGCCGGGCTGGTCGGTGTCGACGTCTGCGGCAAGATCGGCATCGTCGGTGCCGGCGGCTTCGGCGTTGCGGCCGGCGGGACGGTCGGCGTCGGAGCGGGCGCAGGAACGGGCTTCGGGGTGACCGGAGCGATCGGAGGCACTGCAGCCGGAGGTGTCACCGGAGCGGGTGCTTGGGAAGCTGGCTTCGAAGCTGGCGTCACGGGAGGCTGGACCGGCGCAACAGGCTTCGGGGTCGGAGCGGGAATCGCGGGAGCGACCGGCGGGCGCACGGGTGCGGGGGTCGGAGGCGGGACGGGCTTCGGAGGCGTAACAGGAGTCGGCGCCGGAGCCGGGACTGGCTTCGGAGCGGTCTGAATAACCGGAGCGGCCGGCGGGGTCGGTGTGGGTGTTGCGACAGGGGCGACCGATGCCTGCGGCGTAGGTACGGAAGTCGGAGCTGTGGGTGTCGCAGGTGCAGGCGTCGGCGTCGCGACGGGCGTCGGAGCAGGAGCGGACGGAGCCGTCGGCTGCAGCCAACGCGGCAATTTATCCGCAGGTGCGGCGGGTTGCGTTTGCGGAGGAGTCATCGGCGCAGGTGCAGGCTTTGGCATCGGCTTCGGTGTCAGCGGCTTCGGAACGGCGGGAGCGGGTGTCGCTGCGGCTGGTTTCGGAGCTGCGGGTGGGGGAGGAGGCGTTGCTGGTTTCGGCACGGGAGGTGCAACGGGCTTGGGAGTCGGGGAAGGAGTCGGCGCCGCCGCTGGAGCGGGCTTCGGGGTCGCCGCGGGAGAAGGAGTTGGAGCTGGAGTCGGTGCTTTGGGTGCGGCCGCGGCGCCGGCGCCAAGTCCTTTCTTTAGCCAGTCCGGTGCCGCGGCCTCGGCGACGGGCACGCTCTTCACCGGAGCGGCGGCGCTGATTTCCGCGTCGATGATTTTTTGCCGTGCCGCGGCGGGCTGTGCATCGGCCGCGAAGGGGGATGCCGGTTGCTTGCTCTTGATTGAGAGCGGGGGAGGTGTGTTGTCGGCCGAGGGAACCACCGCTTTTTCCATCGATTCGAGTGTTTCCTCGAGCTTGCGCGACCGGCGGAGGAACGAGAGCAGCCAGACGATGATGATGCCAAGGAGAATGGATCCGACGAAGATGCCGCCGATGAGTAGAATGCGTCCCCACTGCAACGATTCGCCCGCGGGTTCCTCGACGGGCTCATCGATGGGTTCTTCTATTGGCTCGTCGATCGGTTCGTCGATCGGGTCGATCGAGGTCGGCACGACGTACGTCTCCGTTTCCCCGATCATGTTGCCCGTTTGCAGGTCGCGTACGTGGAGCGATACGGTATAGGTGCCTCCTGTCGCGTAGGTGTAGGTCGGGTTCGTCTCAAGGCTCTTGCCACCGTCGCCGAATTCCCACTCATAGAGGAGGGGGGTTCCGTCCGCGACGTTCTGGACGAGCTGCGGCATGAAGCCGTAGGTTCGTTCGTCGATTTGCTGGACCATGATGTTCACCGGGCTCGTGAGCACGCCTTGGCCGCGTGCGGCTTCTTCGCTGAGCACGTCGATGCGCTGCACGAGAGGAGAGGCGCCCGTCGGGATGCCGGTGATCGTCAGTTCGACTTGGTCCAACGGTCGCGCGTACCAGATCCACAAAGGGCGATTGAACGAATGGAAGTAGGTGTCGGTGTTGTCGATATCGTTGGCCGGGTTGCCGTCGGCGTCCGTGTCGCGTGACGTGTCGAAATCGACCGCGAGCGGCGTGACGTCCGATCGAAGCGGCACGAGTTTCACGAGTTGCTGGTCGAGGTTGAGGATGACGCGCCCGTTCGGATCGGGGATCGGCAGCGTCGCCGCGAGTGCTGCCCCCGTACCTGCTGCGAACGTCGCGCCGTCGCCGAGGCCGTCCTGCGGAAGGATTTGGATTGAGAACGAGCGCTGGCGGCGCTCCGTGCCTCCCGGCAACAGCACGTCCGCGCGCAGCGTATAGATCTTTTCCTGTACGAAGCGGTAGCGGAAGATGCGTTCGCGTCCGGCTTCCACGAAGGCGCGTTCCTGCGTGAGGATCCACGATACCGTGGCTCCGTCCACGCCGGGGTCCGCGGCGATCTCGAGAATATCGCCAAGCTTCAATTGAATGGATTCTTCGTTCGCGTTGACCTGTTCCGTTTGTGCTAGAGGTTCCAGCGTTTCGATCTGCGCATATGCCGCGCCGTTCGACGCGAGGAGCGTTACGAGGGCGATGCCTGCGGCGACGCGGGAAAATGTCATGCGATTTGGCTGGCGAGGAAGACCGTCACGAGACCTACAATGACGCGTGCGAAGAGGACGATGATCAAACCGACGAGCGTGTAGAGGATTATTTTCTTTGCCCTCTCCCTCGATTCGTCAGAGCCCATGCCCACGATAAGCCAGATGCCTGCAATGATGATCGTGATGACCGCTGCAAGCGCGAGGAACGAGAGAACGGTCTGCACGATGCGGATGATCGTCGTGCGCACATCGCCCGAAGGGAGGCCGACGATGCCGTTGGCTTGATCGATCGCACCTTCGATACCCGGTCCGTTGAAGACCTGGGCGGCTGCGACCTGAACGTACGAGAAAACCGACGCGAGAGCGCTTCCGGCAGTTGTGAGGAGGCGGGTGTGTAGCTTCATAGAGTTCTCCTCATGATAGCACAAAACGGCTTCTCGCGCTACCCTTCTCCCGTGCAGAGGAATGATCGCCTTTCGGCCATGCAGTCACTTCTGAGAAAGGGGAAATTACCCGCGCTGCTCGTGTCGGACCCCCTGAACGTCCGCTATTTGTGCGGATTGAAGGCGACGGAAGGGCTCCTGCTCGTTACGCAACGCTCCGCAACCCTCATCGTCGACGCGCGCTATGCCGAAGCGGCGCATTCGTTGCGTTCGAAGAATCTTCGAGTCGTCGATCGGTCCGAGACCAAAAAGCTTCTCTCTCGTATTTCGCGGTGTGGCTTCGAATCGCACCACGTCACGGTTGAGTGTTTGCAGCGATGGAGGCGAGCGTATAAGAATATAAAATTTGTACAGACTTTAGGCCTTACAGAAGGGCTTCGCCGAAAAAAGGATGCAAAAGAAATTTCCGTGATGAATCGTGCGCGTTCCGTCACGAACGCGGTGCTGAAATTAGTACCGTCGTTTCTCGTTCCCGGCGTTACGGAGAAGCAGGTCGCCGATCGCATCCTGACGGAGATGCTCCGTCGCGGCGCCGACGGACTCGCGTTCGAAGCCATCGTGGCCTTCGGGAAGCATTCCAGTCGTCCACACCACCGCGCGGGCACCGCGAAACTCCGTGGTCGGGATATCGTACAAATCGACGTCGGAGCAAAGGTCGACGGTTACTGTGCGGATCGCAGTGAGGTGTACTTCGTCGGGGAGCCGACCGCCGAACAACGACGTGCGTACGACGCTGTGAAAAGAGCGCTTCGGTTCGCGATGCGCGCCGCACAAGCCGGCGTTCGATGCAAAGACCTCGATGCTCGTGCCCGTGAGCTGCTTGAGCACGAGGGGTATCCGTCCTACCCGCACGCGCTCGGACACGGCGTCGGTCTCGACGTCCACGAAGGCGTCGTCCTCGCCGCACGCTCGAACGATTCGCTCCTCGCCGGAGAAGTGATCGCCGTCGAGCCGGGAGTCTATTTTACAGGGAAATTCGGCATCCGTTTGGAGGATACGGTCGTTGTCCGTAGATCCTGACAGAGCAATACCAGACCATCCTTCCCTTTTCCGTCATGCCGTCAGGCGGGCATAAAAGGCACTTTTTTGGTATAATGATCGGATTTCTCACAAACACTCACACATGCACAAATATCTCTGCGGTTTTCTTGTCTCCTGTCTCGTTGCGTCGTTCTCGCCCGTAGCGATTGCCGAAGAGGCCACCGCACCGATGGAAGTCGACTTCGTTCTTACGGCGTACTATTCGCCGCTCCCGGGGCAGTGTTGCTACGTGAAAGGAGGATTGGTCGCCGACAAGATCCTGAACGGTAACGGCACGCACGGCGCGGACGGTACGCCCGTCTACGTCGGTATGGTCGCTGCTCCTCCCAGTTACGCATTCGGTACGAAGGTGCAGGTTCCCGGACTCGGCGTGCTCGAAGTGCACGACCGCGGCGGCGCGATCCAATTACTCGAAGGAGGCAAGATCCACCGCATCGACGTCTGGGCTGGTCACGGTGAAGAAGGCCTCGCCCGCGCGCTCAGCTTCGGCGTGAAGCGCGTGCGGGGCGTCGTGTATCCGCCCGGCACGGCGCAGCCCCCGTCGGATTTTTCGCTTGACCGCATCACGATGGATTACGATCGCTTGCGTCCGTACAACGTCATCCAGAACGGTCTCGTCGATGTTGAACCGAAAGCGGGCGAAACGAGTCTCTCCGTCGCGTTCCTGCAAGACCACCTCCGCGCGCTCGGGTACCTGACCGACGATGCGACGATGTTCTTTGGTCCGAAGACCCAGGCAGCACTCGAAGGTTTCCAGCGCGACAAGGGCATGCCGATTCATACGGAGTCGCTCAACACCGAGACCGCCGCGATGCTGATGGCCGCCGTCCGCACGCTCGGCCGCGACATGGGCGTGCCGCTCGTGAGCGAGCTATCGAGCCAAAAAGACCTCATGGCTGCGCAGCGCCTGCTCCGCTCGATGGGCTACTACGAAGGCCGCACGCACGGCGTGTATAACGAGAATCTCAAGGGCGCGATCATGGCGTTCCAGAAAGAGCGCGCTCTCATTGCCGATGCGACGAGTCCCGGAGCTGGGACGATCGGTCCGATCACGCAGGCAGCGCTTGCGGACAGGCTTCGCGCCGAACGCAGCCGCACCATCGCGCGCGGGATCCTCATCGTGAAGCGCGTGCGTGATCGCCTCGCCGAGCAGGACATGCTCGTCGCGGGTACCACCGAGGAGGGCTATAAGGGCGACAACGTCGAAGACGTCCAACGCTTTCTCGCGCGCGTCGGCTACTTCCCGGCGGATCAGATCAACGGCGTCTTCGGCCCCGCGACGCGCCAAGCCGTCGCCGCATACCAATTGGCCCGCGGCGTCATCCCCAACGCGTCCGCCAAGGGCGCGGGCACGGTTGGCCCGATCACGCTCAAAACGCTTCAGAAAGAGCAGATCAGCCATGCGTATAGCGTCGTCCGCGGCTACGGTTGGGACGCGTTGTAACGAAGACCGGCGAAGTAGGAACGAAGAGCGTGAGATTTTTGTTGACCCACAGACGTTGATGCTTAGGCTGCATGGGTGAAGTTTATCGTTACAATTTTCTTGTCTCTCGCGCTCGTTCCGACGATCGCGTTCGCCGCCGACCCCGCGATCTCCCGGCGCGACGGATTCCTCATGATGTGGAACAGTTTGCGCCGCCCTGCAGAGCCCGCGAAGAGCGCGTTTACCGATCTTCCGGATCGTCCCGATAACGGTTCGCTCGAAATCGATTTCGCCGCGTCGCGTGGAATCATCAACGACGACGCGGATGAATTCCGTCCCGATGATCCACTTGATCTGCAGACCGCCGCTACGTGGTTGCTCCGTACGCGCAGCGTCGCCGCGCCGGACGACATCCAGCCTGACGATCTCGGTCCGTGGATGGAAAAATATCCGTTCGCGTCGCTCGACGGGAACCTCGAAAAACGGCTGACGGAAGCCGAATTATTGACACTTATGCGCACGCTCGATCAATTGCTCGTGGATGAAATCCACGAGGTGTCGTTCTACTCCGAGAAATTCCACGGGAAGGGGACCGCGTTCGGCGAGAGCTTCGACATGTTCGCTATGACCGCCGCGCACCGCACCTATCCGCACAACACGCTCGTGAAGGTGACGAACCTCGAAGACGGCAAGAGCGTGACGGTGCGCATCAACGATCGCGGGCCCTTCGTGGAGGGACGCGACATGGATCTGAGTTTCGCGTCGTTCACGTCGCTCGTGCCCCGCGCCCGCGGCAAGTTGGAACAAGTCACGTTCGAGCGCCTCGGCGACGCGACCCTGGTCGGCCGTTGCGCCGACGACCGTCCGCGCCAGCAGCGCATCACGAAGAGCACCGTGCTCACGCTCGGCGTGCCGCACACCCAGCCGGTCGGCGAAGTGCTGCGCATCGAATCGAAGGAGTCGTTCGTCGTCCGCGGCATTCGCTACCCGGACGGCAACAGTCTGGCGTTGCAGGATTGGATCCTCCCGGATGAAGCGTTTTCCTTCACGCCCGCCGTCACGGGGCGCTACGGGTTGGTTCTGGGAAGCGCCGACGGGAAGACGCGGGTCATGGAGATGGATGTGATCGACTGCGGCCAATAAGCTTTTTACGGAGCCATACTTGGCCTCCACAAAAGGCGCGTTTTCTGCTATAATAAAACGATTTCTTAGTATCCTCTTTCACCAGAGTGGTCACCTTCCTCCGCTACTTCTTCTGGCCCATCACGCTGTTCCTCATCGGAGTGGCGGGATACGTGATCGATTCGAACATCTGGCCGGCCTTGTGGTATTGGCTCATTGCTGATCCCGTCGAACGCATTTGGTTCTTTATCGGCGCGTACTTCACGTTCCGCCTTGCGATCCGCGTCATGCGTTTCTGGTACGCCGTATGGCACAGTTCGCAGCTCGTCTCGATGCAGGTGCTACTGCCCCGAAGCGATAGCAAGGTCGATCAAGAGAAGCGCACCGAAAAAGACTTCAAGGAAAAGGTCGCGCTTATGGAGCAGCTCTACCGCGCGTTGTGGGAAGTGAAAAGCCTGACCTTCTGGCAATCGATTCATTTTTGGATTTTCCGCCACATCACGATCAGTTTTGAGATGTTCGTGGAAAAAGGAGAGCTCGCGTTTTACGTGCTGTGCGACAAAAACCTCGTGTCGATCGTCGAGAAGCAGATCACGTCGTTTTACTCCGAGGCCGAAGTGTTGCCGCGGCCCACGCCGGAACTCTGGAAGAAGGGTACGTCGCTCGTCGGGTACCACATGACGCTCGCGAAGAAGTATTGGTTCCCGATCCGCATGTACGAGCAGATGCAGGATGATCCCCTCAACGATCTCGCGAACGTGCTGAGCAAGCTTGATCCCGCCGATACCGCCACGATTCAAGTCATCATCAAGCCGTCCTTCAGCAATAAGTGGGGGAAGCGCGCGAAGAATTTCGCGTCGACGAAGTTCAAGGGCAAAAAGGACCGCTGGATCAGTCGCATCCCGATTCTCTCCACGTTCATCCAGGTGCTCGGCGGCATCGCGGGTGGAGCCGACGACAAGACCTTCGCGCCCGGCGCTTCGAGCGGTGACAGCTTCGTCCGTATGGTGCAGCCCGAGGAAGAGCTGTACAAACAGACGGCGGAGAAGGCGGGTATGAGTTGGTTCCACTGCGCGGTGCGCATCATGGCCACGAGCTCCACCCAGGCGAAGGCGCTCGACATCACGAATAACCTCCAGGTCGCCTTCAACGTGTTCCGCCATCTGTACGGCAACTCGTTCGTGAACCGCCGCATGTTCGTCGATTTCTTCCCGCTCGCGTGGAACGCGCCGCTCATCCACTGGCTGTGGAAGCGCCGTATCAACGGCTTTTATCACAAGCAGGCGTTGCTCGTGGAACGAGAGCTTGCCGGCCTCTTCCACTTCCCCGACAGCCGCTACAACAAGATCCCGATTCTGAAGTGGATTCCGTACAAGGTGCTGCCTCCGCCGCCGGACGCGCCCCAAGACGGCATCGTGGTCGGTATCAACAAGCACCGCGGCGTCGAAACGAAAATCCGCTTCCGCGACAAAGACCGTACGCGCCACCAGTACCTCATCGGTAAATCCGGTTGCGGCAAATCGTCGCTGCTCAGCTGGCAGGCGCGCCAGGACATCCAGCAGGGGTCCGGCGTCTGCATGGTCGATCCGCACGGCGACCTTATCGAAGACGTGCTTAATTACGTGCCGAAAGAACGTGCGAAGGACGTCATCATTTTCGATCCGTCCGACACCGAGCGCCCGATGGGCCTGAACCTTCTCGAAGCCAAGACCGACGAAGAGAAAGACCGCGCGTCGCTGGACGCGATGGAAATCTTCATCAAGCTCTTCGGTAACGAGATCTTCGGCCCGCGCATCCAGCACTACTTCCGCAACGGATGCCTCACGCTGATGGACGACGAAGACGAAGGTGCGACGCTGATCGACGTGCCGCGCATGTTCGTGGATGAAGAATTCCAGCGGTACAAGGTTAGCAAGTGCAAGAACCTCGTGGTCCGAAGCTTCTGGGAACATGAAATCGCGAAGACCGGCCAGCGCGAGAAAGAAGAAATGATTCCGTATTTCTCGGCGAAGTTCGGTCCGTTCGTCACGAACTCCACGATGCGCAACATCATCGGCCAGCCCAAGAGCGCGTTCGACATTCGCCAGGTTATGGACGAAGGGAAGATCCTCCTCGTGAACCTCTCGAAGGGAAAAATCGGCGACGTGAATGCGCAGCTTCTCGGCCTCATCTTTGTGAACAAGGTGAACATGGCCGCGCTCAGTCGCGCCGAAATCCCGCAAGAAGAGCGCAAACGCTTCTACTTGTACGTCGACGAGTTCCAGAACTTCATCACCGACGCGTTCGCCACGATCCTCTCGGAAGCCCGTAAGTACGAACTCGCGCTCATCATGGCTCACCAGTACATCGGCCAGCTCACGGGCAAGACCGGTGCGTACGAAGATTCGTCGAGCAAGATCCGCGACGCTGTGTTCGGTAACGTCGGCACGATCATGAGTTTCAAGATTGGCGCGGAAGACGCCGAGTACATGGCGAAGGAAATGGCGCCAGTGCTTTCGGAGCAGGACGTGATCGGCATCCCGAACTTCCACTGTTATACGAAGCTGAACATCAACAACACCACAAGCCGCCCGTTCAGCATGGCGACGATCTGGGACGAAACGGGCAAGAACCCGAAGCTTTCCGCGCTCATCAAGGAGTACAGCCGCATGAAGTACGGCCGGAAGAAGATCTTCGTGGACCAGGAAATCGAGGACCGCATCGGGATCAACCGGCCGCAGCAGTAAGGTTGACACGTGCTGTATTCTGTTTGCAGTAGTTATTTTTTGCGTTTCTTGGTCCTTTTTCCATAGGTGATGTCATGACAACATGGTTACGACGCTTGCAGACGAGCGAAGTCGAGGAAGCGGCGTGCATGAAGGCGCAAGAATGGTTGCGTGGATTGCCCAAACGGTTTCCGAGAATGTCCGAAGTCGATGCGGTGCTGCTCGCCCATCGTGAGGCAGCGACGGGTCGTTTCCTACACGTCGTTCTCGACCACATGCCTCCAACGTGTTACTTCAGCCAACAAGCATCGCTTCTCCACGCGATTCTCGGCCGAATGCGGTCAGTGGGAGAGGATGGCGAATTTCTCCCGGCGATGCGCACTTTCCTACATTCGCTCGGCGCTGCCTACCCCACCGCCCTCCTGTCAGTCGTCGCGTGGTCGTACGTGTTCCGCGAGGCCGCGTTGATCGGCGACGACAGCGTCATTTCCAACAACCTCGGGGAGTTCCACGATGTGCTCTCGAAAGTTCCCGAACGCGCGCAGGAATTCAGCGCGTACGCGATGTGCAGCGCGTCGATCGCCTTGCGCCCCCGGATCCATACGTCGAGGACGTACATCGCCCATGCCGCCGATGCCGTGCGACGGTGGTACCTCGATGCCAAAGCGCACGACGCGTCTGAACTCGAATGGCGGCTGCTTCGGCGCGATCTACAAACGATCGAGGTGGAATGGAAGTCAGTCGATACAGAGTCTCTTCCGTTTTTCGATCAAGACGTCATCGCGGAGATCGAAGAAAGGGCGGGCCTCGTTGCCCGCTGATCACGGAAAAAGGATCTCTTAGGCGGCGCGCAGCGATGCGCGCCGTCTTTTTTTCGTGCGTTCAGCGCTGCGACGGTTTCTTCGGCTTCTTCTCGATGTCGCGGTCCTGCCAGAGGCGGGGGAGCATCATCTCGGGTTTCCAATTCTTCTTGAGCTCGGGAAGCGTCTTACCCGTTTGGTACTTGCCGCCGTCGGCGTAGTCCTTGCCCTCGATCGGGCCGGTTTCGAAGAAGATGATCTGCGCGATGCGCCGCCCGACCACGAGCGGGATGTAGTACTTGTTCGAGGTGTTCTGGATTTCCATCGTCCAGCGGTTCACGTAGCCCACGTCTCCCCAACCCGCGCACTTGCAAACCGAGATGAAGCTGCGGCCCATCGAGGAGCGCGCTTTCATCATGGTCGTGATGTGTTGGCGGCCGCCGATGAACTCGTTCGTGTGGCCCAGGATCGTTTCTCCCGGCGCCATGAGGATCACTTTGTCGTCCGGCGAGATTCCTTCCCATTCGATGTCGTACTTCTTGAAGATGTCTTTGGCCTTCTGCGCCCGCTTGGCTTCCGTGCCCCACACGCGATCGAGGTGTTTCTTGCTGTAAATATTGAAGACGTTTTCGAAGTGCTTCGGGTGCTGTTCGACGTAAAACCACTCCCCGAGGGTGACGTCGTAGCTGGACGTGGCGAGGTTTTGGCGATCAAACGGCTCGATGACGACGGAGCCGTCTTTACGCGCCGCGAGGATGTTCTTGTCGGATAAGGCCATGGCCGGGAGTGTACCCACGCGCTACACTATCGGCAACGTTCCACCGCACTTCTATGGCATCACTCTCGCAGATGAAAGACCTGTTCATGCTCCAGCGCGAAGCGAAGCGCATCAAGAAAGAACTCAAGAACGTTCACGTCGAGGCGCAGGCCGAAGGTGTGCTCGTGGTCGTGTCCGCCGAAATGGAAGTGATCGACGTCACGGTCGATCCGTCTACGCCGATCGAAAGGGCCGGAGCGCTCTTCAAAGACGCCGCTAACCGCGCGTTCAAGAAGGCGCAGCTCGTCGCGGCCGAGCGCATGCAGCCCGTGATGAACCA
>CAZZDD010000035.1:26462-28520 GCA_964652185.1 uncultured Candidatus Peribacteria bacterium
GCTGCTTTCGCGCTTGCTCTCGACATTCAAAGCGAAAGTGGTTGATGGACTTTCGGATGATATCGCCGCATCCGGAAAGTCGCTCGATCACATCATCGTCATGGCGTCGCTCATTGAAAAAGAAGCGGCTGGAGATAGCGAACGCGGAACGATCTCCGGCATTCTTTGGAAACGCCTCGACGAGGGGATCGTTCTTGGGGTTGATGCTGCGGTTCGCTATGCCGTACAAAAAGAACCCCGCGAGCCGCTGACGCGGGCCGATTTGGAGAGCGACTCGCCCTACAATATTCGCGTGCGCGCCGGGCTTACGCCGGGGCCTATTGCGAATCCGGGTTTGGCGAGTATCGAAGCGGCGCTGAAGCCTCAAGCGAGCCCGTACTACTACTATTTGCACGGCACCGACGGGCAGATCCGTTATGCCACCACAAATGAAGAACATAATGTGAATAAGGCCAAATACCTTAACTAACGGGATCGGCTTGGCATAGCGCCAAACGCTGTTTCGTGGTACAATAAGGAGAAAGACCCATACACTTTCTCTATGGTCCTCCCCGAAGGAAATAGACACTCCCACCGGCTGAAAATCGGCGTCATGGGATCGGCTTCCGGTCCGCAGACGGAGGATCCTATAGCACGAGAAAAGGCGCGCAAGATCGGATCGGAAATCGCGCGTCGCGGGCACATGTTCATCAACGGCGCGTGCCCGGGCTTGCCCAACGATGCGTTGATCGCCGCGCAGGCAGGAGGCGGCTTCACCGTCGGGGTTTCCCCCGCGTTCTCCGAGTACCAGCACGTGCACGAGTATCTCTCCCCGCACGATCATGACCTCATCATCTACACAGGCCTCGGCTTCATGGAGCGCGACATCATCAACATCCGCTCGGCGGATGGCGTGGTGATCATCGGCGGCGGCATCGGCACGTTGAACGAATTCACGATCGCGTACGACGAAGGCCGCCCGATCGGTATCGTCACGAATTCCGGCGGCATCAGCAACTCTATCCCGCACATCGTGGAAGAACTCTGCAAGCGCGAGCTTCCGCCGAACATCGTCTTCGACGACGATCCGTCCGTGCTGCTCGATAAACTGGAAGTCGCGATCCGCGCGTTCCCGTTGCCACTCGTGAAAGACGAACGGGTCACGAAGCACGGGATTCCGGGGTGACCGTCGCTTACTCGTCGTTGTCTTTCTCCGTGCTTTTCGTGGTCCACCTAATCGGCGTGCCTTCGAACGCGAAATTCGAACGCAGGTTGTTTTCGAGGTAGCGCAGGTCCGAATCGCGGATGGCCGACGGCTTCTTAGAGAAGAGCACGAACGTCGGCGGCAGGTCCTTCGCCTGCGTGACGAATTTGCACTTCGATACGCTTCCCGGCGCGCGCGGCGACACGTTCTCGAACCAGCGGAGCAGCTCCTTCGTCGGGATGCGGCGCAAACGGTTGCGGGCCACGCTTTCGAGCAATGGGAATAGCTTCGGCAAGCCGATGCGTGTTTTGGCCGACGTGAAGAGGATCGGGGCGTACATACAGAACCGCAGCTGGATGCGGATTTCCTGCTCTTTCTCGAGGCGTTCCTCGACCGAGAGTTTGTCGGCTTTGTTCACGAGGATCACGAATCCTTTGCCGGCGTCGATGGCGGACGCCGCGATGCGCTGCTCCTGCTTGCTGACGAGTTCCGACGCGTCGATCACGAGGACGACCACGTCGCTGTCTTGCATGGCTTGAATGCTCTTCAAGCTGCTGATCGTGTCGATGTGGCCTTCCGTCTTGGTACGGCGGCGGAGGCCGGCTGTGTCGACGAACACGTACTCGTTGCCTTCGTGCCGGATGATCGAGTCGGAGCTGTCCCTCGTCGTGCCCGGGATGTCCGAGACGATGCGGAACGAGACGTCCTTCTGCGTATCGCTGAGCAACGCGTTCACGAGGGAGCTCTTGCCGACGTTCGGCTTGCCGATGATCGCGATGCGCGGCGGTCGGACTTCATCCTCGTTGGTTTCGACGACTTTCGAGAAGTGCAATTTCTTGAGCTGCTGCTCGATCTTCTCCTCCAGCTCTTCGGTG
>CAZZDD010000036.1:0-26280 GCA_964652185.1 uncultured Candidatus Peribacteria bacterium
ATGTCGCACCGCATCCTCATCGCCGACGATGACCAGACGATCTGCACGCTCTTCTCGCTCGATTGCGAAACGCGCGGCAGCGACGCGTACATCAGCACCGCCTCAAGCGGCGACGCGGCCATCGAAGCGATCGATCGCCTGCAGCCGCAGGTGTTGGTGTTGGACCTGCGCATGAGCAAGGGCGACGGATTCCACGTCTTGGAACACTTAAAATCGATTGGCTCGACGATGCCGGTGATCGTCGTCACGAACTACAAGAACGACGCGTACGTCGAACGCTGCAAGGAATACGGCGTGAAGCAGTACATGATCAAGCACGAACATCCGATGAGCCGCATCGTGGACACGGTGCATGCGTGCTTGCCGGGCTGATCACCGCTTCTTCGGCCCAAACCGCTGCCAGAGGCTGTATCCGGCGATGCCGATACTGAGCGCAAGAAGGCCCGCGGCGATGACGTAATGGAGCAGTACGAACCCGTCGCGCAACGCGGCGGCGGAACCCGTGGGCACTTGGAGATGAAACGTTCGCGCAGCGATGAGCGATTCGTCGGCATTCACATACCGCACGTCCAGGTCGTACCCGCCGGGTTCGGGGAACGTCACGCTATACATCGGGATATTCACGCCATCGTTCTCAATCGAGGCTGTATCGAGCTCCGCGCCGTCTTTCGAGAGCCGCACGTCGACGCTCGCGAAGTCCGCGTAATCGGTCAGATCCTTCGTGAAGAGGTCGATGTCGAATTCGATGGGGATCCGCGGCGCGAGGTCCGGCGTATAGCCGATATCAATCATGTACTCGCCGACTTCGGCTTCGAGCGACGGACTGTCGCCGTGGGCGGAGACGGACGGTATGACGACGAGACCAGAGACCAGGAGACTGGAGATGATCGCGGAGAAAAGGCGCATGGATTGATTCTACCCGACGAACCCAAGAGCCGGCTTGGCTTAACCATTGAAGAAACTCGCGATTTCTGCTATCATAAGGAGATTTCACAAACACACCCACACACGCATGACCATCGACGCTTCCGTTGCCCACGCGATCCACAAAGACCTCGACATCATCGAGGCCCTTCCCGAGATCCAGGACCTCCCCGTGGAGCAGCTGGAGCCCTACGTGGAGCGTTATGTATCGGAAATGCACCAGTCGATCCGCGACATCGTCTCGCTCAAGGGCGAGCCCTTCCTGCGCTCCAATGACCCGGCCGGCCTCTGCGCCACGTGCCTCGAAGGCGGTGTCGCGCTCCCCCCGCGGATGCTCCTGCGCATGTGCCGCACGATCATCGACCTCCAGACGCTCGACGCGAAATTCATCCTCGACACCGACAGCGGCGCGAGCTTGTACTTCGTGAAGATGGCGTTGGCGTGAACAACAATACAATGATGCTACTCGTCACCCTTCGTCAGGCTCAGGGTGACAACTGACAAATTATTTTTAAAACGCGTTGTCAGGGTGAGCCTGACGAACCATGACGAGGAAACCTTCTTATTTAACCGTCTTCGAGACGATCATATCCAGCACGCGCAGGACGGCTTTGAGGACGATATTCGGTTTCATTTTGTGCATCGAGAACGACGTCGTCACGTTGCCGTCGTCGTTTTGGATGCCGTAGACGACGAAATTAGGCCGGCCGACCGATTCGGTCAATTCCTTCAGCTTTTTCTCGATAGGTGGGGTGTCAGCCATGCACGCAGTATAAAGCAAACGCATAGACAACATGCACGCATCCCAGGCGCTCTTAGCGCTTGGAGAACTGCGGCGCGCGGCGGGCGCGGTGGAGACCCGGCTTCTTGCGTTCCTTCGTGCGGCTGTCGCGGCGGAGGAACCCTGCACGCTTGAGTTCGGAGCGGAATTCGGGGTGCACGAGGAGCAATGCGCGCGTGATGCCGTGGCGCAGGGCGTCGCTATGTGCGCTCTTGCCGCCTCCAGCGATCTCAGCCTCGACGCCGTACTGGCCTTTCACGCCCGTGAGGACGAGGGGGGCGATGGCGTTCTCGACCTGGAGGGCCGTGAAGTACTGCGGAAGCTTGAGGCCGTTCACCTTGAAATCGGTGCTGTCTTGCACCAGGCGCACGTGGGCGATGGCGGTCTTGCGCTTACCGATTGCGAAGAAGTACTGCGATTTCGTGGCGGCGTTCATCAGAGAGCGAGGGGAGAGGGCTGCTGGGCGGTATGATCATGTTCGGCGCCGGCGAAGACGTGCATGCGCTTCATCATCTCGCGGGCGAGACGATTGGCGGGGAGCATGCCCTTCACGGCGTGTTCGATGACGTACGTCGGCTTCTTCTCAAGCATGTCCGGCAACGACACGTTCTTCACGCCGCCCGGGAAGCCGGTGTGGCGGAAGTACGTCTTGCGGAAAGCCTTCTTGGCCGGGAGGGCGATCTTGGAGGCGTTGATGATCACGACGTGATCGCCGCAGAGCTGATGAGGCGCGTACGACGGCTTGTGCTTGCCCTTGAGGTACGTGGCGGCCTTCACGGCGATTTTGCCGAGCGACTGGCCATCGCAATCGATGACGTACCACGCGGGGGCCGAGACTTTGATCGTGGAGGTCTTCATTTGGAGGCGGGAGTGACGGTCTTCTTAGCTGCCTTCGGCTTCTTGGGGGTGGTGTCGCTCTCCGGAGCGGCATCGACATCACGATCCATGAGCTCGAGCGTGACCATCTTGGCACCGTCGCCCTGGCGCGCGCCGACGGGGATGATGCGCGTGTAGCCGGATGAACGGGTCGCGTAGCGGGGCTTCAGCACTTCGATGAGTTTCTTGCTCGCATTCTCGTGCAGAACGACGGCGTTGATGGCGCGGATCGCCTCGCGTGGTTCTTTCGTCTTCGCGATCGTGATGAGCTGGTGCACCATCGGTACGACGACTTTCGCGCGCTTCTTCGTCGTCCGAACCGTCTCGTACAAGAGAACGCTCGTGGCGAGGTTACGCAGCAGGAGGGCCGCGTGGTTCGGTTTCTGGTTCAGCCGGAGGCGATTCTTGCGGTGTTCCATTGGGTGATAAACGAGGTCGGGAGGATACGTATGGAAGAGGTCGTTTACAAGCTTATTCTTCGCTTTCGTCGGAAAGGGTCAGACCGCGCGTCGCAAGGGTCGCTTTGACCTCATCGAGCGCCTTGGCGCCGAAACCGCGGAAGTTGCTGAGGATCGATTCCGTGCACTTCGTGAGCTGTTCGATGGACCCGACGCCCGCATTGATGAGAGCGTTGAGGGTGCGGGGCGAGAGGTTAAGGATCTCGATCGGCGTGTAGCTTTCCTTGGCCGGGGCGGCGCCGCCGGTGGAAACTTCTTCCATGGGCTGGACGGCCGCACGGGAGAAATCGGCCATGAACTCGGGCTCGACCGGCTTCTGGTCGGAACCGAAGTACCCGAAGTAGCTCTGGAGCAATTGGGACGCGAAACGGACGGCTTCTGCGGCCGTGAGAGAACCCGTCGTCTTCACTTCGAGGACGAGTTTCTCGAGGTTCGTGCGCTGACCGACGCGCGTGGGCTCCACTTCGAAGCGGACGCGTTCGACCGGCGAGTACACCGTATCGATATACATGAGACCCGGTTCGTGGCGCTTCTTGTTGTTCTCGGAAGCCGGGATGTACCCGACGCCCTTGTCGACCGTGATCTGCATGTTGACCGCTCCCCCCTTCTCCACCGTGAAGAGCACGAGGTCGGGGTTGAGGACTTCGATATCGGACGACGCCTTGAGGTCTCCCGCCGTAACGCTTTTGGGACCCTTCACATCGAGCGTGATGATCTCGCTGTCTTTGGCGTGCTTGCGGAACTTCACCTGCTTGAGGTTGAGCATGATATCGACCACGGACTCCGTGACGCCTTTGATGGCCGTGTATTCATGCTGGACGCCCTGCACGCGGATCGACGATGCTGCGGCACCCGGCAGTGAGCCGAGAAGCGCGCGACGAAGCGCGTTTCCGAGCGTCATCGCGAAGCCCGGCGGCAGCGGGGAAATCGAGAAAATCGCGTGGGAATCATCGCCAGTAGACCCCTTCTGAGAAGAGAAGACGGGCAATCCGATTTCTTCCTGAATGATATGCATAGGAGTGGAAGGAAGAAGGAAGGGAGGAAGTGGAGCCGAGAACCTGCCTGCCGACAGGCAGGCAGCCGGCGAGAAAAGTAATTAATTCCGAGAGTAGAACTCGACGACGAGGCGCATATCGACGCCCTGTTCGCCATCGTTGGCGTCCGGGACGGCCATGATTTCAGATTTGAGAGCATTCGCGTCGACCTTGAGCCATTTGGGGGCGCTGTACTTCTCGTTCCGATCGAGAATACCAGTAAACACCGGAGAATCCTTCACCTTCGTACGCACCGTGATCACCTGGCCGGGACGCACGCGCAACGACGGAACCGTGACGCGCTGGCCATCGACGGTAAAGAGACCGTGACCGGCGAACTGACGGGCCTGGAAGCGCGTCATCGCGAAACCGGAGCGGTACAAAACGTTGTCGAAACGCTGTTCCAGGAGGGTGCGGAGCACGTCGCCCGTCTTGCCCTTCGCCTTCAAGGCTTCGTCGTACAAGCGGCGGAACTGATGTTCGCTCAAACCGTACATCTCGCGAGCCTTCTGCTTTTCCTTGAGCTGCTTTCCGAATTCCGAATCGCGGGCCTGGCGCGTCTTTGCGTTCTTGCCCGGACCGAACGGCTTGCGCTGCAAAATCTTGTCATACTTATCGCTGCCGTACAGGTTCATCCCGAGACGGCGGACTTTGCGCGCTTTTGGACCGTTATACTTCATAGTTGAGTAGGTAGTAGCGAGTGGTTAGAGGTAAGTGGTTGCTAGCAGCGCCCGTTCCCGGGCGCGACAACGGAAGATTAGACGCGGCGACGGCGCGACGGGCGGCAGCCACCGTGCGGGATCGGGGTGACGTCGATGATCGCGTCGAGGTTAAGACCCGCGGCCTGCAACCCGCGGAGCGACTGCTCGCGGCCCGGACCGATGCCTTTGATCTCGACGGTGACGCTCTCCACGCCGTAGCCGGCCGCCTTCGCGGCGGCATTCTCGGCAGCGACCTTCGCGGAATACGGGGTCGACTTGCGCGTGCCTTCAAAACCGGACGAACCGGAAGATGCCCATGCGAGCGTGTTGCCCTGCAGGTCCGTGATGGTGACGATCGTGTTGTTCTCCCCGCAGTGGATGCACGCGCGAGCCTTCGGCACGGCGCGCTTGTTCTTCTTGCGGCGAACCTTCGTAACATCCTTGGGCGCGTCCTCCAAGAGGGAGGCAGCGGTCGGGGCGGCTGCGGATGCAGCGGCGGGTTCGGCGGCGGTGATCTTCTTGTCGTCAGCCATGTGCGAGAGAGAAAGGGAGAAATTCTAACAGGAGCAGCCCTCCGGGCTGCGGAGGGAATCTTTACGTCTTCGTCAGGGTCGTGCGACCGGAGAGACCCGTCTTGCGCTTTCCGCGCTTGGTGCGCGCGTTGCGGCGCGAGGTCTGTCCGCGGACCGGGAGCTTCTTGCGATGACGCATGCCGCGCCACGTACCGATATCCTGGAGACGCTTCACGTCGAGACCCACCTTGCGGGTCAATTCACCTTCCGTCACCTCTTTTTCGATACGCGTGCGGAGCAGCGCCTCCTGCTGTTCGGTCACATCGTCTGCCTTGATCAGCGGATCGATCTTCACATCCGCGAGGATGCGACGCGCGAGGGGCTGACCGATACCCTTGATCGCCGTGAGGGCGACGAAGAGTTTCTTATTGCCGGGGAGGACGACACCGGAGATACGTACCATAGGAGAGGGTAGAGGCGAGAGATAGAAATCAGCCCTGGCGCTGCTTATGCTTCGGGTTTTTGCAGCCGACGCGGATCGTCATCTTCCCGTTGCCGCGGCGGCGACGGAAGACGTAGCAATCTTTGCACATGCGTTTGACGGAGGGGCGGACTTTCATGCTGCTTGCGTGGAGTTAGGTGAGGGGCTGGGGGGAGGAGTATGCCTCTGGCCGGGGCGCGGCGGAGGAGGATTGTTCGGATCGATATTCGTGAATCGGAACGTGATACGTCCCTTCTGCAAATCGTAGGGGGTCATTTCCACTTTCACCTTGTCACCGGGGAGAATGCGTACGCGATGGACGCGCATACGACCGGCCAGGTGGCACAAGAGCTCGTGATTTTCCGCTTCGGGACTTGTGATTCTGACGCGGAACGTGGCGTTTGGGAAGGTTTCTTCGACAACGCCGACGAGCTCGATGACATCCTTGGACACAGGGTGAAGATAGAGGAAACGAACCTAAAAAAGCCGGGGTATCCTAGCGAGCGGTTTTGCCATCAGCAAGCACGCAACCACAAAAAACCGCGAGAATAGTCACATTGACTTGCCAGATTAACAAATTGTTATAAAAGAACAAAAAGGTGCCTCACGCGAGCACTTCATGGCCCTGCGGAGTGACGAGAACCGAGTGTTCCGTCTGAGCGCAGAGCGCACCTTCGCGGGAGACGACGGTCCAGCCGTCCGGCTTGAAGATCATGTCCCCTTTTCCGAGGGTGAAGATCGGCTCGATGGCGACGACCGTTCCCGCTGGGAGAGAGGGGCCGGAACCAGCGCGACCTTCGTTTGGAATATCGGGATAGCAATGAAGCGTGCGGCCGAGCCCGTGGCCGACGAGGTTCTTCACCGGGCGGCATCCGAATTCCTCAGCGGTACGTTCGATGCATTCGGAAAGATCCCCCACCCTCACGCCGTCCTTCACCAATGCCAGCGCGCGACGGAGCGCTTCTTCGGATGCGCCGACCACGCGGTGCGCATCAGCGGAAACATTCCCCACCTTCGCCATGAGACCGGCATCGGTGTAGAGACCGTCGTAAATCACGCCGCTATCGAGGTTCACGATGTCGCCGTCTTTGAGCACGCGCGGACCCGGAATGCCGTGGACGCACTCTTCGTTGATCGACGTGCACAGCGAATGCGCGAACCCTTCATATCCTTTGAACGCGGGAACGCCTCCATGATCTCGGATGAACGCTTCGCACAGAGCGTCGAGTTCGAGCGTCGTAACGCCGGGGACCGCCGCCTCGCGCAGCATCGCGAGACACGCGTGCAAAATCTTCCCCCCCGCACGGAACGATGCCAGTTCGTCGTCGTTGAATACCAGCGAGCGGCCCATATGCGGCTCAGCCTACCTTGAATCCGACCTGGTCCAAAGCGACGAGCATGCGCTCGAAGACGACATCGGGCGTGCCGTTGCCGTCGACGCGCGCGAGGATCCCCTCTTTCTCATAAGCTTCGATGACGGGAAACGTCTTTTCCTTCGACCAGCCGATACGATTGCGAATGAACGATTCATCCTGATCGTCGACGCGGCCTCCGGTCTTGCCGCGCTCCAAAATACGCTGGATCGCCGCGTCTTCATCAACGTCGATCGTGATACCGCGCACTTCCCGGTTCATCTCCTTCAACATCGCATCGAACGTCAGCTTCTGTTCCATATACCGCGGGATGCCGTCGAACAACACCGGCTGCCCGGGCGCCACCTCCAACATCGACGCGCGGGTCATCTCCATGGTGATTTCATTGGTGACCAAATTGCCGTGGTCGATCTTGCCCGCGATCGCACGTCCCAGCGGCGTGTCGGTCTCGCTCAGTTTTCGGAGTTCCGCACCGGTGTCGAACCAGAGGCAGTTATATTTCTCGGCGAGCATTTTCGCCATCGTTCCTTTACCGGAACCTTGAATACCGAAGAGCATGAGATCCATAACGTACGAAGGGGAAATCACCAGGGGAAAAGGAGCCGCAAGACTAGGGGAACGCCCGGACGTTTTCCATGCGATTTTACGGCGAACGTACTCGACGGCACGACGAAAGAGTTGGCCTGCTACCGAGCAGTACGTGTATTACACGAGTTTTTCATAATCGTGCGCCAACATGGACGCATTCACCTGGCGGATGAGCTCCATGACGACGCCCACCAAGATGATGAGGCCGGAGCCGGAGATGAGCATGTCGGCGCTCGGGAGATTCGTGTACATCGTGAAGAGCAGCGGGATCACGGCGATGAGGCCGAGGAAGAGGCCACCCCACAGGTTCAAGCGGTTGCTCACTTTCTCGAGCATGCCCGCGGTCTGGGCGCCAGGGCGCGTACCAGGGACGAATCCGCCGCGCTTCTGGATCGATTCCGCGAGATCGGCCGGCTTGAACGTGACCGAGACGTAGAAGTAGTTGAAGAGCAACACGAGGAGGAAATACAGAATGATGTATCCCCAACCCGGGGTTGCGGGGTTGAAGTGCTCGGTGATGATCTGCACGGCCCACTGGAAGTTCGGCGCCGTGGCGAGGAACTGCGCGATGATCGACGGCAGCGTGATGAGCGAGATGGCGAAGATGATCGGCACCATGCCCGCCTGGTTGAGGCGGATCGGGATGTTGCCCTGCACGCCGCGGCCCGCGCCCTGGTTGGCGTACGTCAGCGGGATCAAACGGTGGGCGTCGGTGAAGATGATGCAAGCGATGAGGAGCGCGATCGTGAGGACGATGAAGAACGCGACGGCTCCGCCCTGGCTGGCGCCGGCGAGCGTGAGCGCCGTGATGTTCGTCGGGATACTGGCGACGATGCCGGCGAAGATAATCAATGAAATACCGTTGCCGATCCCCTTCTCCGTAATCAGTTCACCAAGCCACATGATGAAGACCGAACCGGCCGTCACGAAGAGCATCGGAAGAAGAACGCCCGGGAACGATGTATCGACGAGCGGCGCGCCCTGATTGATGAGCAAGAGGAAGCCGTAGCTCTGGAGGAACGCGAGCGGCAAGCTGAGCCAGCGCGTGTAGCGGTTCAGCTGCTGCTGGCCCGACTGGCCTTCTTTGCTGATGGCTTCGAGTTTCGGGAAGATCACCGTGCAAAGCTGCATGATGATCGACGCGTTGATATACGGCGAAAGGCCGAGGAGTGCGATCGAGAAGTTGTCGACGGCGCCGCCCGTGAGCGACGCGAATACGCCGAGAAGGCCGCCGCTATTCTGGCCGTCGAGGTACTGGCGAAGTGCGAACGCGTCGGCACCCGGAATCGGCAAATGGGAAATAACGCGATAGATGACCAAAATGCCCGCCGTGATGAGGATGCGGCGGCGAAGATCCTTCGTATGCCAGATCTGGCGAAGGTACTGGAACATCGCTTAGCGGGCGGGGCGAAGAATCGTGACGGATCCGCCGGCCTTGGAAATGGCTTCCTTCGCGGACTTGCTGACCGCGTGCACTTCGAGCTGGAACTTCTTGGTGACCGAGCCCGTACCGAGGACCTTCACGAGGTCACCCTTGCGGATGAGGCGCTTCACCTTGAGATCGGCGACGGTGTAGGCACCGGCGTCGAGCGTTTCGAGCGAGGAGAGGTTCACGACTTCATACTCCTTGGCGCGCGGCGACTTGAAACCGCCGAGTTTCGGCTGGCGGCGCAAAAGCGGCACCTGACCGCCTTCGAAGCCGTGCATGCGGCCCTTGCCCACGCGGGAGTGCTGGCCTTTCGTACCACGGCCGGCCGTCGTGCCGCCGCCGGCGCTGTTACCGCGACCGACGCGCTTGCGGCGCTTGGTAGAACCCGATGCTGGGCGGAGGGAATGAAGCATATGGTGAACGGGCCGCAATCCTAAGGGTTCGTCATCGAAGGGTCAACACGAAAGTGTCGTTCCTCGCGCCATTCTCGTACCGGCGAGAATTGCCATTCTGGATCAAATATTGTATACTGTCCTGATGTCTCTGAGCCTGCGAAGACCCGCCACGCTTCTCGCCGTCCTCGTCGGTTGCGTCGCCATGCTTGGAGGGCAGCGACTGAACGCGTCCCTCACGCGCGCCAGCCCCTACCTCACGCGCGCCGAAGCAGCGACGATCATCCTACTCGCGAATCCTTCTCCCCTGCCCACAGTCACGGTGACCGACCGGTACGTCGACGTGCTGCCGAGCGATTGGTTCGCACCGACGATGTTCGCGGCCGCGGAACTCGGCGTCGTCTCGCCCGATACGACCGGCACGAAGCTGCGCCCGTTTGGGACCGTGAACCGCGCGGCGTTCCTCGTCATGCTCGCGAAATCGTTTTCACTCCCCCTGCACGGACCGCACGCGTTTTCCGACGTTCCGAGTAACGCGTGGTACGCGCCCTACGCGGGCATCGAACAATCGCACCGTCTTTTCACGCATCAACACCCCTCGAAGCTCGAACCCGAAAGGCTCATGACCCAAGACGAAGCTGCGGCGGCGCTCAAACGGTTCGCGGCGCTGCGATCGAAAGAGGAAGACGAGCAGGAGCAGGAAACGGCGATCGCGCAAACGACAGGCGACGTGGTCCTCTACGCGGTGATCTCGACCAAGCGCATGCGCGTCGTCTTCGTTGACGACGGACAGCGACGCTTCACCGGCGCAACGTTCGCGCGCGCATCGTCGTCTTCGGCGTCGACCGCGATGCCCGCCGTACGCACGTCGATCGACGATATCCGAGCGGAGATTCTCTCGCTCGTGAACGCGGCCCGCGCGGAAAAAGGGCTCGCTCCGCTGCGACACGACATCACGCTTCAAACCTCGGCCCAAGCCTATGCAAACCGCATGCACGCGGACGGATTCTTCGGACACACCGACCCGAGCGGCCATACGCTCCAAGACCGCGTCATGGCCGTGAACTACTACGAACGCACGATGTCGGACGACTGCCAATGCATCAAGGGCTTCGCACTCGGGGAAAACATCGCGCGCGGCCAACGCAGCGCGAAGGAAGTGGTGCAAGCCTGGATGGATTCGCCGAGCCACCGCGACGCGATCCTCGGAAAAGACTTCACCGACCTCGGCATCGGCGTCCAGAGCGGCGTGTGGGTGCAGCACTTCGGCGGGTTGCTGGTGCCGGAACGCTAAAAAAACCGGGAGACACTGCTCCCGGGGGTTTCGTGTTACCACGGCCTTCCGAAAAACCGGAAGGCTACGGTGGTTACTGCTTCAGGACTTGTATGATACGCTTCAGCGAAGCGATCAGTTGCTGACGCTCCGGCGAGTCGCGCGAAGGCAAAGGAATCGGATGCGAGTGCGGTTGCGGCTCTTCCCGTACGACCTTGTAGTCTTCACCGAGCGTGTGCCCCAATCTCGCAGCAGTGACCACATACGCGACTTCGCGGTTTTCGTCCGACGCCTGACCGAGCAACTCTTGCAACGCATCGGGCTGCATCAAGAAGGTACTGGTGAGCTCGTCTTTCCCAACAATAACTCTGAAGAGAAGAATGATCCTGTCGTCCTCGATCGTGATCATATGTTCATCTCCGGTATCCGTGCGGACCCAGGAAGCGACGGGCTTTTCGGGCAGCGTGCTGTTCATGACAATTCTCCTGCAATAACCAACCGTGCTGTGCAATGAGCGTGAACATACGTATTCACACTTATAGTAATAATAAAACTTATTTTATTATTGTCAATTACGCGCTTTGAGCCAACGCCAGCCCAAACGCCTCCGCCGCATCGGGACCATTCGCTGTGATGATATGCCCGTCGATCGTCACGGGATCGTGCGTGTAGATCGCTCCACGATCGGTGAGGAACGTTTTCTGCGTCCCCAATCCATCATCCCACACCGACGCGTGCTTTCCTTCGAGAATTCCCGCCGCGGCCAAAATCGTCGGGGCAATGCAAATCGCACCAAGGGTCTTGCCCGTGGCGTCGCGCGCTTCGGCAAGAAACAGCGCTTCGTTGTCCTCGGCCAACGCTCCGGCACCCGGCCCGCCGATGAACGCGAGCACGTCGTACGCCAGCGGATCGACGTCGCGCATCGCGAGGAGCGCTTCTTCGGTACCGCCGAACTTTCCCATGCAGACGCCTTCTTCCTTGCTCGCCAACGTCACCTCGAACCCGGCCTGAAGCAGCGCGTTCTGCGTGCCCGCCAATTCAATATCCTGGTAACCGTTTTGGGCGATGACGAGGAGAGCCGTGTGCATGAAAGAGGTGGGTTAGAGGCAGGAAGTAACCGTGCCGTCCGCGAGGACTGCGCCGTAATCGTACGAGCTGGGTTCGGAGACGAACGGACGGCGATAGTCATACTGCAACGACGACGTTTCCGTCGCGAGGTCCACGTCATGCAGCCAACGATAATCGCCCGTTTCGTTCGAGAGACAATCGAGTGTTTCGGCGAAATCGACGAATTTCGTCGAGCCTCTCATGACGGAAAGAGCGTGCACATCGGACCAGCGCCACGAGGTCCATGACTGATCGATGCTGCTTGATTCAAGCTGCCTTCTCTTTTCGACGATCTCCTGAACCGAACGAACGATCGACGCGAGGCGCACGCGCTCTTCCGGCGTCAGCGACGCCTTCGTACGGATCGTTTCGAATTCCGCCGCCATCGTTCCAAGCATTTCCCACCATCCTTCCACGGCGTCGACCGAGAGCAGGCTCATGTAGTACACGTCCCGCTGCTGGCCGGCCGGCGGCTCCGCTGCGACGATCTTCGCATCCATATTGAACGCGTTGAGGTAGAGGAACACCGCGAATGACGCGGCGATAGCCCCGGCGAACACCGCTTTCTCCTGCAACCTGCGCCACATACCGAAAACGGCGAACAGCACGATAAGCACTGCCAGCCACGCGAGGAAAATCTCGCCGATGAGGCGGACGCGCGTGAGGCCGTAGACGTCCATGTACAAGACGTCGCGACGCCAAGCAGACGCGAGCATGAGGAACAACTCGATGAGGAGCACGGCGTTCACCGCGCGCAGGACGTTCGCTTCGTAGGTGCCG
Source organism: uncultured Candidatus Peribacteria bacterium (assembly GCA_964652185.1). Classification (GTDB taxonomy): domain Bacteria; phylum Patescibacteriota; class Gracilibacteria; order Peribacterales; family Peribacteraceae; genus DALYDP01. The sequence goes on from CAZZDD010000036.1 coordinate 12,710, forward strand.
GTCTGTTCGCGTTCTTTCAGTGAGAGCACGTATGAAAGCAGCCCGGCGCAAAAGGTCGCGATGAGCAACTCGATCATCCCCTTCCGGACATACTCGGCGTAGGTGAGATCAAGCGCCTGGAACGATTCATGGGACGCAAAGAGGTACGTGCCCTGCACCCACAGGAACACGCCGAAGAGCACGCACACCGCCCCGACGGGCACGGCCGCCTCAAGCCACGAGATGAACTTCAGCGGCAGTGGTTTGTAGGTGTAGCGGGACGAGAACGACGCGGCGAGCGCGACCGTGAGGAGCAACCCCAGCGCGAGGGACCACAACGTCCGCGGCACGATCTGCTCGCGCAACACCGCGATCTTCTGGGCGAAGATGGGGTCAGCCTCCGAGAGGATAACCGTGAAGAAGATGACCAAGACGATCGTGATGCCGATGACGCGCAAACCCATGCCGAACCCGGATACCCGGGACTTCTTGAGCAAGCGGACCGTGCCGGGCAGGCGGTAGAGGAAAACCGTCGGATAGAAGAACGCCGTGCGGAGAAGCCATGGCGCGTTCCACTCGATGCGGTCGACGGCGTGCAGCAAGAGCAACGCGCCCATGGCGAGGAACGCCGTGACGACGTTCACCGCTTGGACGAACTCATTGGCGCGGAACCCGAACGCGAGCGACGCGAGGATGCCCACGCCCGCGCTCACCCACGCGAAGAACGTGCGCTTTTCCGCGGGCAGCGCGGCGACGAGGCCGATGCACGAGAACGCGCCGAAGAGCCCGATGCCGATCGCGACGACATCCGTGTCGTACGCGTAGGCGTTATACGCCAACAGCACGAGGACGACGGCCCAGAGGAACCCCTTGGGCAAGACGACGTCGTCTTTGCTTTCGGGCAAGAGCGCGTGCACCGATTGGGGCAGGCACTGGACGACGATGGCGGAACAGACTGCGAGGAAACCGAGGATGAAGAGGGTGAATGCCATAGAAGCCCCATCGTAGCAGGAAAAAGGCGCACAGCATTAAGAAGCGCTTAAAGACCGCTTAGACCGTCTATTAGGCATTTTTCTCGTCCGGCTTCACGACGAGGTTGCCCTCGACGATCTGCTCCTTCGTGATCGTCTTCACGGCGATCGTCTCCTTCGGAGCGTTGGCCTTGTCTTCGATGGCTTGGTGAGAGGCCTTGAGCGGCTTGATGCGCTTGAGCGCGAGGATGCCGGCCTGGGCGTTCACGAGCGTGTTCTTCGTTCCGAAGCGCTTGGCGAGGACGTTGCGGACGCCAGCGTGATCCAAGATGACGCGCAGCGGACCGCCGGCGATGATCCCCGTACCTTCGGAGGCCGGCATGAGGCGCAGGCGCGCAGCCTTGAACTTCACGTCAACATCGTGCGGGATCGAACCCTTGAGGATCGGCACCTTGATCATGGCGCGCTTCGCGGCCTTCGTCGCCTTCTGCACCGCGGCCTGCACTTCGTTGGCCTTGCCCGTACCGAGGCCGACCTTGCCCTTGCGGTTGCCGATCACGACGATCGCGCGGAAGCGCATGCGGCGTCCGCCCTTCACGACGCGCGTGACACGGTCGACGGAGAGGGTCGTTTCGGCGAACTCAGAAGGTTCGCGATCGCGACGGTCTCTGCGGCCTTGCCGGTCGGGGGAGGAGGTTTTAGCCATGGGGAGAGTTGCGGGGTGGGAGGGAAGATCAGAATTGAAGACCGCCTTCGCGGGCACCCTCGGCGAGGGCCTTCACGCGTCCGTGGAATTTGTACGCGTTGCGATCGAAGACGACCGTCTTCACGCCGGCCGCCTTGGCCTTCTCGGCTAGGAGCGTACCGACCTTCTTGGCGCCTTCGACGGAGTGCTTGGCCTTCGCTTCCTTCGTGGAGGCGAACGCGAGCGTCTTGCCCGATGCGTCGTCGACGATCTGGGCGCGGAGCTGCGTGAGGGAGCGGTGCACCGTGAGGCGCGGGCGGGCGGACGTGCCCGACACGCGGGCGCGGATGCGTCGCTTGCGGGAGAGCCGAGTGAGGATTTTCTTCGTGTGCATGGTTAGGCGGCGGACTTGGCGGCGGCGGCTTTACCGACTTTGCGGCGAACCTGCTCGTCGGAATAGCGGATTCCTTTGCCCTTATACGGTTCCGGCGGGCGGAGTTCACGGATCTGTGCGGCGACTTGGCCGACCATCTGCTTGTCGGCGCCGCGGATGCGCAGGATATTTTTATTCTTCTCGTCCTGCGTGATTTCGATATCGGCGGGAATGGCGTAGTCGATCGGATGGCTGTAGCCAAGCTGCAGCTGCAGAACCTTGCCCTTCAACGCGGCCTTGTAACCGACGCCGATGATCTCCAGCTCCTTGAGGAAGCCGTCCGACACGCCTTGCACCATGTTCTGCACGAGCGCGCGGGTAAGACCGTGACGGGCGCGGACTTCTTTCGATTCGTTGTGGCGCGCGATGACCGCGTCGCTGCCCTCGACCGTCACGGTGACGTGCGGGAGGAGAGCGTACGTCAGCGTGCCCTTGGGGCCCGTGACGTGCACGACGCCGGACTTCACCTCGACGGTGACGCCGGACGGGATTGCCACTGGTTTGCGTCCAATGCGTGACATAATTACCAGACGGTACAGAGAACTTCGCCGCCGACTTTCTTCTTGCGGGCGTCGACGTCGGTCATGAGGCCCTGGCTCGTCGTGAGAACGGCGATGCCGTACCCGCGGAGAACCGGCTTGAGATCTTCGTTGCCCGCATACACGCGGCGTCCCGGCTTGCTCTGACGCTCGAAGTCGACATCTTTTCCGGGGACGAACGTCACTTCGACGGAGGTCTTCGGCGCGTCGCCGATCACCTGCACGTCCTGGAGGTAGCCTTCTTTCTTCAAGAGTTCGGCCAACGCCACCTTCAGCTTCGAGAACGGAGCGACGCACGTCTCGCGGTGGGCCCGCTGTGCGTTGCGCATGCGAGTGAGGAAGTCGCCGATGGGGTCGTTCATGTGCGACATGGATTACCAGGAGGATTTGGTGACACCCGGGATTTCGCCGTTGGAGGCGAGTTCACGGAAGCAAATGCGGCAGATGCCGAAGAATCGGATGTACCCGTGACGGCGGAAGCACAGACTGCAGCGGTTGTACGAGCGAATGGCATGTACTGCCTTCTTGCCCGCGGCTTTCGCCTTGCGGACGTTATCGAGTTTCGCTTGCCAGCTATTGATGAGTCCTTTGCGAGCCATGGGGTGCGGAGTGGGGGGAGTGTGGGGGTCGGGAGGTTGAAAATCAAGCGAGCGCTTCGGCTTCTTTGCGGCTGAGGCGGAACGGCATGCCGATCGCCTTCAGAAGCGCGCGTGCATGGTCCTCCTTATCGGCCTTGATCGTGAACTGAATCTGCATACCGAAGGACTTTTGAAGGTCAAGCGAGGGGATCTCCGGGAACACGGACTGGTCCTTCAGACCGATCGCGTAGTTACCGTGGCCGTCCATCTTCGTAGGCAAACCGCGGAAGTCGCGGATGCGCGGAAGGATGTAGCTCACGAGGCGATCGACGAACTCTTCCATCTTCTTGCCGCGCAAGGTGACCATGGCGCCGACCACGAGACCCTTGCGGATCTTGAAGTTGGAGATGGCTTTGCGCGATTCGCGGAGGACCGGCTTCTGGCCCGTGATTTTCTCGAGCGAATCGACGATGAAGGCCTGCATTTCCTTGCCTTCCATGAGCGTGCGGTTGATACCGACGTTCACGATGACCTTCTGAAGCTTCGGAAGGGCGTGCATGTTCGTGATGCCGAGCTCTTTCTTGAGCTTCTCAGCGATCTCGCCGCGGAGCCGTTGATGGAGGGATGCGTATGCCATGTGGATTAGCCGCCCTGAGAGCGGTGTGCGGAGGGAAGTGCGGCCGCGCCGCCGTCTTTGCCGCCTTCTTTCACGTCGTCACCGCCCTTCGCGGTGGCAGAACGCTTCCAGAAAGCTTGTTTTGCTTCGGGGAGTTTCGCTTCTTTCTTCTCCGGCTTGGCCACTGCGGCTTCACCGTCTTTCTTCGGGGCTGCCTTCTTCGCGGAGGTCTTCGCCTTCGTGATCACTTCCCCGCTCGCCTTGGCGATGCGCTTCTTGGTGCCGGTCTTGGGGTCGATCTGATAGCCGATGCGCGTGGGCTTCTTCGTCTTCGGATCGACGATCATGACCTTGGAGGCGTCGAGGCTGGCTTCGTACTGGATGCGCTGGCCGGCGGCCTGGGTCGTCTTCTTAATGTGACGCGTGCGCATGTTGATGCCTTCGACCACGACGTGGTTCTTCGAGGCGAGCACGCGCAGGACGGTGCCCTGCTTGCCCTTATCTTTGCCGCTGATAATGAGGACGAGGTCGCCCGTGTGGATCTTCATAGAACGTCGGGGGCCTGGGAGATGATCTTCTGGTAACCCTTCGCGCGCAGCTCGCGAGCGACGGGACCGAAAACGCGCGTGCCTTTCGGCAGCATGTCGGCCTTGTTGATGATGACGCAGGCGTTGTCGTCGAACCGGATGCCCGACCCGTCCTTGCGGCGGGTGAGGTTGCGGATGCGAACGACGACGGCATGTTCGACGGACTTCTTCTTCACCGTGCCGCGGGGCGCGGCGTCCTTCACCGTGACGATGATGACGTCACCGATGCGGGCGTAGCGACGGCTGCTGCCTCCGAGGACGCGGATGCACATCGCCACTTTGGCGCCTGTGTTATCGGCCACGGTGAGGTAGGTTTGCTGCTGGATCATGCGGCGGGGGTGGAGGCTTCTTCAGCTGCTTGCTTCGCTTTCTTCGTATCGGCGATTTCAGCCATCTCGCTCACGCGCGCGACGCGCTTCAGGACTTCTTTCAAGCGGAAGTGCTTCGTCTTGCTGAGCGGGCGGCATTCTTCGATCACCACGGTATCGCCGACGCCGAGATCCGTGTGCCCCTTCGTATCGACGAGGAACTTCTTGCTCTTGCGGAAGCTCTTTTTGTAGATCGGATGACGCACCTGCATGTGCACGGTCACCGTGACGGTGTCCTGCATCTTTCCTGCCGATGTGATGGTGCCGTTCTTCTGCGTCATTTGTTCTTAGGGGACGTGGCGGGGGCGGCGACTGTAGAGGGTTTCTTCTTCTCATTCAACACCGTATGCATCTGGGCGATCCCCTTCCGGAGTCGGCGGAGCTTGGCGGTGTCCTTCTCGCTCATGTTCGACACGTCGAGCTTCATCTTGGCGAGGCCGAGGGACTGTTCCGCGATTTCGGACTGCAGATCTTTCGGCTGCATCGCGCGGAGCTCTTTGAGGGTCGGGATGGTTGCCATGGGATTAGGCGGCGAGGGAGGTATCGTCGGATTCTCCGGAGGAGAACTCGATGCGGGTGACGATCTTGGTCTTCAAAGGCAACTTGTGGGCGGCGAGGCGGAGCGCTTCGCGAGCCTTGTCGTGCGAGAGGCCGTCCATCTCGAAGATGAGGGTGCCGCGCTTGAGGACGGTCGAGAAGTATTCGAGGGAGCCTTTACCGGCGCCCATCGGCACTTCGGCGGCCTTCCGCGTCACCGCCGTGTGCGGGAAGATGCGGATCCAGATCTTGCCGCCGCGCTGGACGGAGTGCGTCATCGCTTTGCGGGCCGCTTCGATCTGTCGGGCCGTGATTTCACCGCCTTCGATGCACTTCAACCCGATGGACCCGAAGGCCAACGTCGCGCCCTTTTGGGCCGTGCCATGGAAACGACCGCGCTGGCGGTGAGGCTTCCGGTAGATGAGTTTCTTGGGTTCTAACATGGGAGTGGGGCGTGATTACTGCTGCTTTTGGGGAGTGGTGAGCGTGTTCGACTGCATCTGTTGGGCGTTCTTGAAAATCATTCCCTTGAAGACGTGCACCTGAATGCCGATCGTGCCGTACTTCGTCAGCGCGTGGCGGCGGGCGAACTGGATGTCCGCGCGGAGGGTCTGCAAAGGGATGTTTCCTTCTTTGAACGTGTCGGAGCGTGCGATTTCAGCGCCATTGAGGCGGCCCGCGAGGGAGATCTTCACGCCGAGGGCACCGGAGGCCATAGCCTTCTCGATCGACTGCTTAGCGGCGCGACGATACGGCATGCGGCGTTCGATCTGCTGCTGGACGTTCTCGGCGATGACGGCCGCGTCGGCATCCGGGTTGCGGACTTCCTGCACTTCGACCTGGTACGACGTTCCGCCGAACTTCTTATCGAGCTCTTTGCGGATGTCTTCGATGGCGGCGCCCTGCTTGCCGATGATGATGCCGGGCTTGCTGCTCTTGATCGTAACAAGCGTCTTCTTACCGCGTTCGATAAGGATCTCGCTAATACCCGCCTCCTTCAGCTTCGCCTTGATATGGCGCTTCACGAGCACGTCCTGCAAGAGGTTGTCGCGGAAGGTCTTTCCTTCGGCGAACCACGTCGAGGGCCAGGATTTGAAGATCCCGATCCGGAAGCCGTTGGGGTTTACTTTCTGACCCATGGGTTACTTGGAGGAAGAGGAAACTTTTTTCGGGGAGGGAGCCTTCTTGGCGGCGGTCTTTACTGCTTTGGAGCCGGACTCTTGTACCTGAGACTTGGCACCGTGGGAAGCCTTGGAGCCCAATTTCGGCTTCTTCTTCGCAGCCACGTCGTCCGTCAGGAGACCGAGGGTGACTTCGATGTGCGACATGAACTTGCGCATGGGGCGGATGCGGCCGCGCGCCATCGGCACGCCGCGACGCATGCCCATGCCCTGGTTCACGATGATGGAATCGACGCGAAGCTGCGAGCGGACCTGCTTGTCGTTGTGCACCGCGTTGGCCGCGGCGGACGCGATGAGCTTTTCGACGAGGCGGGCGCCCTTCTTATTCGTCTTCTCCAACTGCGTCAGCGCTTCTTCCACCGTCAAACCACGCACCAACGTGGCGATCAGATTCGCCTTCTTGGGAGCAATGCGGGCCGAGTAGAGGTAGGCTTTCATGGGTGGGGAGAGAATCGCTTACTTAGCGGCAGCGGGAGCGGACGGAGCGGAGATTCCCGGCGGGAGGGCTGCCTTGGCAGGTTCGGCGGCGGCAGCCTTGCCACCGTGAGCCTTGAACTTCGTGGTCCAGGAGAACTCGCCGAGTTTGTGGCCGACCATCTGTTCCGTGACGTACACCGGCAGGAATTCCTTGCCGTTGTGGACCGCGAAGGTGAATCCGACGAACTCCGGCGGGATGTCGCAGTCGCGCGCCCACGTTTTGAGAATCTTCTTCTCGTTCTTCGCGATCATCGCCTCCACCTTCTTCAGAAGTTTGGAGTCGATATTCGGGCCTTTCTTGAGGGAGCGTGACATGGGTGGTTAGGAGTGAAGATTACTTCTTCTTATTCTTCTTGGTACGGCGGCGGACGATGAGTCCCGTGGACTTCTTCTTGGGTTTGCGGGTTTTGACGCCGAGCGCCTTCTTGCCCCACGGGGTCTTCGGTCCCTTGAGACCGATCGACGTGTGGCCTTCACCACCGCCGTGCGGGTGGTCCACCGCGTTCATCGCGGTACCAAGCACCTGCGGGCGGCGACCCATCCAGCGGATGCGGCCGGCCTTACCGATGTTGATCAGGTTGTGGTCAGGGTTGGAAGCGATGCCGATCGTGGCGGCGCATTCCTTGCGGAACTTACGCATTTCTCCGCTCGGCAGTTCGATGATGGCGAAGTCGCCGTCGAGACCCACGAGCGTCGCGGCCGTACCGGCGGAGCGGACGATCTGACCTCCCTTGCCTGCCTGCATCTCGAGGTTGAACACTTTGTACCCGACCGGAATGTGCTGGAGCTGCATGCGGTTGCCGACCTTCACCTTCGTGCGTTCGCCGGAGACGACCGTATCGCCGACCGTGAGGCCTTGGGGTGCGAGGTGGTAGCGCTTCTCGCCGTCCGCATAGCGAACGAGGATGATGCGCGCGCTGCGGCCCGGATCGTATTCGACGGCCGTCACGACGCCCTGGATGTTCGCCTTATCGAGCTGGCGGAAGTCGACGTCACGGAGAAGCCGCTTGTGGCCGCCGCCGCGGTGGCGAACGGAGACCTGGCCTTTACCGTCACGGCCGGAGGTGCGCTTTTTGCCCTTCACGAGGGACTTTTCCGGGCGCTTCTTCGTGAGGTCCGAGAAGTCCGCGATCGTCATCTGACGTCGTCCCGGAGTCGTTGGTTTCATCTGCTTGATCGACATGGGAGGTCAGGAAGCTTTGAAAGCGGTAAGATCGAAGGCTTTGCTTTTCGGTGCGAGGGTGACGTACGCGCGCTTGCTGCGGTGGCGCTTCGTGAGGACGCGGGAACCGCCGAGGGCGCGGGTCTTCGGGACGATCCACGCCATGCGAACGCCGTCGACCTGAACGTCGAAGTAGGCCTGGAGAGCGTTGGTGACATCGACCTTTGTTGCGTCGGGGTGCACGCGGAGCGTGTAGGTGCGGCCGGTCGCCTTCTGGCGTTCCGACTTCTCCGTCACGACCTGGCCCATGATGATGCGGGAGAGTTCCATGGGATGTTAGGCGGATTTTGTGGAAGTAGCTGCTTTCTTCTTCGCCGCAGGCTTCTTCGCGGCTGCTTTCGTGGCCTTCTTCACAGCGGCTTCTTTCTTCTTCGGGCCTTCGGACTTCAGGCCGCCGTGCTCTTTCGTCTTTCCCGTATTGGCGGTGACGTGCTTCTTGCCGAAGATTGCATCGGCCTCCTCGATCGCATCCGTAAGGAAGATGAGGTGGCGTGCGTGGAGAACGGCTTCGGGGTTGAGGTAGGAGGCCGGGACGACCGTCACGCCCTGCACGTTGCGAGCGGACAGCACGAGCGGCTTGTTCACGCCTTTCGAGACGATCAGCACGTTGCGGACGTTCTCGATCGACATCTTGCCGAGGAGGGTCACGAGCGTCTTCGTCTTGATCGCGTCGCCGAAGGCTTCGAGACCGGTAACGATCCCCTTGCCGGCTTGGAGGCTGAGGCAGGAGCGGAGGGCGGCGTGGCGCATCTTCTTCGGCATGTCCTTCTCATAGTTCTTCGCGTTGCGGGGGCCGAATGCCTTACCGCCACCGCGAAGGGACGGAGAACGCACGTCGCCGCGGCGGGCGCGGCCAGTGTGCTTCTGCTCGAAGAGCTTCTTGGTGGAACCGCTGACTTCGGAACGCGTGAGAACGTGTGCCGGACTTTGACGGCGGCTGCTCTGCGTGCGGACCACCGCCTGGTGCATGAGGCCGAAGTTCACATCCTGGCCGAAGAGCGACTCAGGCAGCGTGAGCTGCTTTCCTTTCTGGCCGGTGACGGAGTAGACGTCGATGGTCATGGTTATTTGGAAGCCTTGGTGGAGGCGGGCTCAAGCGTCAAGAACACCGTCGCGCCGTTCGGGCCCGGGACCGGACCGGAAATGCCGACGAGGTTCTTTTTCGCGTCAGAAACGACAACCGCGCGGTTCTTCACCGTCACCTGCTCCAAACCCATGTGACCGGCCATCGCGCGGCCGCGGAAGATACGACCCGGATCGGTACGCATACCGATCGAACCCGGTTCGCGCTTGAAGTGCGAGCCGTGGGAGCCGGGGCCGCCTCCGAAGTGGAAGCGCTTCATGACACCCTGGAAACCCTTACCCTTCGAGATGGCGGTCACGGTGACCGTGGCATCGACGGGCAAAATTTCGGCCGTGAGGGTCGTGCCGGGGGCATAACCGTCGAGCGAGTCGACCTGCCACTCCTTCTGAACCTTGTAACGCTTCAATTCTTTGCCGTTGCCGGTCTTCCATTCCTTCGGCTCGACACCGAGGACGACGGCATCGTAACCGTCCTTCTCCTTTGTCTTCGTACGAACGACCGTGTTCGGGCTAACTTCGAGGTACGTGACCGCGACAGCTTCCCCCGTTTCACGGAAGACGCGAGACATGCCGACCTTTTTGGCGATGATACCGATCATAGAGCTTGGAGGTTCCTCTGGCCTCTGTAGTACCGCGAACGCGGACGGGAGGCTCGAACACAAGTGCGCCCACATGGGCTTCCTTGCTATGGAGTGCGGGGATCCTAAGGATGCGGCAAGCGGCTGTCAACAAGACTGGGCATCGATTTTGTACAACCCGATTCCCCACCCCCTCTATAAGGAAGCATCCTATCTCCGGTCGGACTCATGCGGTATCCTGCCCGCCGATGGAAGACATCCGATTGCAGAAAGCGCAGAAGTTGCGCGACAACGGCAAGAACCCGTACGCGGCGTCATTCGACCGTTCGCACAGCCTCATCGGCGCACGAGAGGAGAAAGATGGCACGCAGGTGAAAATAGCCGGACGCGTGGTCTTATTGCGCGATATGGGCAAATTGGCGTTCGCGACGCTGCAGGACCAATCGGGCCGCATGCAGATCGCGCTGCAGGTCGAAACGATCGGCGAGGCTTCCTATAAGGAGTTCATGGACGCGATCGACCTCGGCGATTTCATCGGCGTCGAAGGCGAACGTTTCGCGACGAAGAAAGGAGAACCGACCGTGGCAGTGAAGACGTGGACGATGCTCACGAAGGCCCTGCGCCAGCCGCCGGAGAAATGGCACGGCGTGTCGGACCGCGAGACGATCTACCGCCACCGCTACCTCGATACGATGAGCAACCGCGAGTCGATGGATCGCTTCTTACTGCGATCGGCGTTCATCCGCGCGATGCGCGAGTTCTACTGGGAGCACGGCTTCGTCGAGGTCGATCTGCCCGTGCTCGTGAACGCGGCATCGGGCGCGCTGGCGACGCCCTTCACGACGCACCACGACGCGTTGGACCTCGACGTCTATCTGCGCATCGCGCTCGAAACGCATCAGAAAGAATGTTTGGTCGGCGGCTTCGATAGGACGTTCTCGATCGGCCCGGTCTTCCGCAACGAAGGCATGGACCCCAGCCACCTGCAGGAATTCACGATGTGCGAGCACTACGCCGCATACTGGGATTTCCGTATGAACATGCGGTTTACGGAAGAAATGATGAGGACGCTCCTCACGAAGACGATGGGCACGACGAAGGTCTCGATCCCCGACCGCGACGGAACATTGCATGAGGTCGACTTCAGCAAGGAATGGCCGACGTACACGCTGCGCGAACTCATCAAGAAAGATTGCGGCATCGACTACGCAGACTGCCCGACCGCGGACGACCTCCGCGCGGCGATGAAGAAAAAAAACATCTCGCTCGACCTCGACGTGTCGAAACTCGGCCGCGGCAATCTCATCGACCAGCTCTACAAGAAGGTGTCGCGCCCCTCGATCGTGGAACCGACGTTCGTCACGAGCCACCCGATCGACCTCTCGCCGCTCGCGCGAAAAAACGACCACGACCCCGACGTGACCGACCGCTTCCAGCTCGTCGTCAGCGGGTGGGAAATCGTGAACGCCTACAGCGAACTCGTGGATCCGGTGGACCAGGCGGAACGCTTCGCACAGCAAGCTCAAGCCAAAAAAGGAGGCGACACCGAAGCGCACGCGAAAGACGACGCGTTCATCGAGGCACTCGAGTACGGCTGCCCCCCGTGTTCGGGTTGGGGCATGGGCGTCGACCGCATCATCACACTGCTCACGAACCAGGAAAACCTGCGCGACGTCGTGCTGTTTCCGATCATGAAGCCGGAGCATGGGAAGATGGAAAAGACAGAGAAACAGTCGTCAAAATCGAATTCTATTCCCGCAGCGGCTCTCCCCTCTTCGAGCGATCATCTTCTTCCCGAACACTCGAAATACGGACACCTTTTGGAAGGCGCGCACGGACTGATCGAAACGCACGCCGTGCAGACGAAAGCGCACCTCATCGCGACCGGCGCGGCGATGGAAGCGCTGGCTCCGCGTTTCGGCGGTGACCCCGCCACGTGGAAGGTCGCGGGCATGCTGCACGACCTTGATTGGGACAACCTGGGCAAAGATTGGGAGAAGCACTGCGGCACGTCGCTCGAAGAGATGTTGAAGACGATCGCCGCGCCGGAAGAGCTCCTCGGAGACATTCGCGCGCACTACCAGTCGCTCTATGGCGAGAAATACCCATTGAATTCATCGCTACGCAAAGCCCTGTATTGCGTCGACGAGCTCACGGGGTTCATCATCGCCGTCACGTACGTGCGTCCCAGCAAGAAGATCGCCGATGTCGAAGTTTCAAGCGTGAAGAAGAAGCTAAAGGACAAAGGCTTCGCCGCCCAAGTCGACCGTGCGCAGATCGGCAAATGTGAAGAGCTCCTCGGTATCCCGCTCGATGAGATGATCGGGATCGTGCTTGAGGCGATGAAGAAGGAAGCGGGAGCATTGGGATTGTGATCGTCGTGACTGCGCAGCAGTCACACAAAAACCGCGAGCTTGCCGAGCGGATCGCGCGAAGCGAGGCTTTGCCGAAGCTGGAGCGCACCTTGAAGGATGGGGTCGGTGGGGAAACCTTAGTTTCACCACGATTTATTTCCTCTTCCCAAACCTCCTCCGCACGTACGCATACCCCGCGGCGGCGCCCGCGGCCATGACGGCCACGGTGGCGGGACCACTGTCGCCGCTCACTTCCCCGCCGGTCGGCGGGCGCGGACGGATCACGTTATCGATCGGGCTGCCGCCCGTCTGGCCCGCTGTCTGGCTGCCGGGCTGGAACGGAATCTGCGCGAGGGTATCGGGATTCGTGCCGGGCTGCGCGCCGGGCTCGACCTGGCACAAGCCGTTGCATCCGTCACCGGGAATTGTGTTGCCGTCGTCGCACGCTTCGAGCGGACGATCGAGCACGCTGTCGCCGCAGCGGCCGCGCGAACAATCGGGCCTGCAGGCGGCGTTGGGCATATCGCTGTTCTCCGGACCGAGGTCGCACGCTTCGCCGGGTTCGAGGACGCCGTTTCCGCAGAAGTTCGGCGTGTAGGCGACGTCCATGACGCGGAGGCATTCGCCGTCGATGCACGCGAGGCTCGCGGGGCACTGGTCGTCGGTCGTGCAGCGGCTGCAAATGCCGTTCACGCAGCGGCCCGTGTCGCACTGATAATCGTACGTACAGCGTTGGTTCGTGCCGAGCAAGCAGTCGTTGCTGCACACGTCTTTGTCGTTGGCGTTGCCGTCGTCGCATTGTTCGCCCGCTTCCAAGCGACCGTTTCCGCAGAAGGGAGGCGCGATCACGCAGTTACCGGCGAGGCAGCGATGATCTGCCGGACACTCTTCGTCGAGCGAGCACGGCGCGCAGAGATTATCGCGGCAAATGCGGCTTTCGCACTGCGCGGCGGACGTACACTCGCTGTCCGGCGGGCGGCGGCAGTTATTCGTGCACTCGTCGGCGTCGATCTGGTTGCCGTCGTCGCAGATTTCGCCGCGCTCGCGGACACCGTTACCGCAGATGCTGACGGGCGGTGTATTCGGGGTGCTACTGGTCGTGCCGATCGTGCCCGAGAAGGTGAAGTTCGTGCCGTCGAACGACGTGAACGTGCTGTTCGTACCCGCGATCGTGCCGCAGTTCGCGATGTCCACGCAGCGATTGTTACTGCACTGCTCGCACGTGCCGCAGTCGAAGTTGCTGTCGCACTCGTTGTCGTTGTCGCAGGACGGATCGTCGCGGCAGATGCCGTTGCTGCATTGTTCGCAATTGCCGCAGTCGAAGTTATTGAAGCAGGCACGCAGCGACGACGAGCGGGAAGAGGTTGAAGACGATCGACTGGA
>CAZZDD010000037.1:0-1886 GCA_964652185.1 uncultured Candidatus Peribacteria bacterium
TACGCGCGGCAGTTCATCGCGCAGATGGAGAAGCCGGAGGTGGATAGCATCGAAGGATTGTCCCCTGCCATTTCGATCGACCAGAAGACCGCGCCGAGGAACCCGCGCTCCACGGTCGGCACGGTGACGGAAGTGTACGACTACATGCGTTTGCTGTGGGCCAAGGTCGGCAAAGTGCACTGCGCCGAGTGCGGACGGATGCTCGAACGCCAGAGCTCGACGCAGATGGTCGAGACGATCGCGAACCTGGACGAAGGAAAGAAGCTCTACCTCTTGGCGCCGCTCATCGTGGGCCGCAAGGGCGAACACCTGCGCATCATCGACATGATCCGCCGCGACGGGTTCGTCCGCATGCGCATCGACGGACAGATCATGACCGTCGACGAGGAAATCACGCTCGACCCAAAGAAGGCGCACACGATCGAGATCGTGGTGGATCGCCTCGTCGTGCGCGACCTCGCGGCACCCAAGGATGGCTCTGCGAACCCGAATAGGACGCGCTTGGCCGACTCGGTCGAGCTCTGTTTGAAGAAGAGCGAAGGCACGCTGACGGTCGTCGACAGCGAAAGCGGCGAAGAGTGGAAGTTCTCGCAGACGTTCGTGTGCCCCGACCACCCCACGCAGGAAATCCCCGAGCTCGAACCCCGCAGCTTCTCGTTCAACTCGCCCCACGGCGCCTGCGACGAATGCCACGGCATCGGCTCGATTCTGCAGATCGACGTCGCGTCGATCGTCCCGAACCCGAACCTGAGCATCGCCGAAGGCGCGATCCACCCGTGGACGACCTCCGCCAGCCGCATGGGCTACATGGTCACGATCCTCGAAGCGCTCGCGGTCGAAGTGGGCTTCAAGCTCAGCACGCCGTGGAAGGACATCAAAGACGAACACAAGCACGTGATCCTGCAGGGCTACCCGGGGAAGGAGCTCGAAGTGCAGATGGACACGGGCCGTTTCGGCGGCACGTACCGCACGACGTACGAAGGCGTGATCCCGAACTTGCAACGGAGACACAACGAGACCGATTCGGCCTACGTGCGGCAACAAATCGAGGAATACATGCTCGAACTCCCCTGCCCGGACTGCGAAGGTCGCCGCTTGAAGCGCGCGTTGCTTGGCGTCACGATCGGCGGCAAGAACATCGTCGACGCGACGGAATTCAGCATCATCGAGTGCGAATCGTTCTTCTCGACCTTGATGCCGAAGAACGACCGTCCGAAGGATGCGACGGAGATGAAGGGCGTCACGGCGCTCACCGTCTACGAATACACGATCGTGAAGAAAGTGCTGCAAGAGATCGTCGCGCGCCTGTCGTTCCTCAAGAACGTCGGCCTCACGTACCTCACGCTCTCGCGGTCGGCAGCGACGCTCTCCGGCGGTGAAGCGCAGCGCATCCGGCTGGCCACGCAGATCGGCTCGGCGCTCGAAGGCGTCTTGTACGTGCTCGATGAACCCTCGATCGGCCTGCACCAGCGCGACAACGCGCGGCTCATCGCGACGATGACGAAGCTCCGCGACCTCGGCAACACCGTGATCGTCGTCGAACACGACGAAGAAACGATCGAAGCGGCCGACTACCTCCTCGAGATCGGCCCCGGCGCCGGCAAGTACGGCGGCTCGGTGATCGCGCAGGGCACGCCGAGCGAACTCATCGCGAATAAGAACTCGGTGACGGGCCAGTACCTGAGCGGCAAGAAGTTCATCGAGATCCCGAAGAAGCGCCGCGGCGGCAACGGGAAGTTCATCGAGATCAAAGACGCGCACCACCACAACTTGAACCACGTCGACGTACAGATCCCCCTCGGGACATTCGTCGGCATCGCCGGCGTCTCGGGCTCGGGCAAGTCGTCGCTCATCCACGGCATCCTCGCGCCGGAGCTGCTCGGAAA
>CAZZDD010000037.1:1986-19969 GCA_964652185.1 uncultured Candidatus Peribacteria bacterium
GCTCGGGCAAGTCGTCGCTCATCCACGGCATCCTCGCGCCGGAGCTGCTCGGAAAACTCAATAACGCGCACGGAAAGCCGCAGAACGTCGGTTCGATCACGGGCCTGCAGCACCTCGATAAAGCCATCGTCATCGACCAATCCCCCATCGGCCGCACGCCGCGCTCTAACCCCGCGACGTACACGGGCATCTTCACCGATATCCGCGATCTGTACGCCGGCACGCCCGAAGCGAAACTCCGCGGCTACCAACCCGGACGGTTTTCGTTCAACGTGAAAGGCGGCCGCTGCGAAGAGTGCGAAGGCGACGGTTTGAAACGCATCGAGATGCACTTCCTCCCCGACGTCTTCGTGACGTGCGAGGTGTGCCACGGCAAACGCTACAACCGCGAAACGTTGGAAGTGACGTACAAGGGCCGCAGCATCGCCGACGCGCTCGATATGAACGTGACCGAAGCGACGGACTTCTTCGGCGCGATCCCGGCGCTGAAAAAGAAACTGCAGACCTTGGACGACGTCGGCCTCGGCTACCTGCACCTCGGCCAGAGCGCGAACACGCTCTCCGGCGGCGAAGCGCAGCGCGTGAAGCTCGCGACGGAACTCTTGCGTCGCTCGACGGGGCAGACGTTCTACATCCTCGACGAACCCACGACCGGTCTGCACTTCGACGACATCCGCCGGTTGCTCTCGGTCTTGCAGCGCCTCGTCGACAAGGGCAACACGGTCCTCGTCATCGAGCACAACCTCGACGTCTTGAAAACCGTCGACCACATCATCGAGCTGGGTCCCGACGGCGGCTCGGGTGGCGGCAACCTTGTCTCAAAGGGCACGCCGGAGGAAGTCGCCACCACGAAGGGCAGCTACACCGGCGAATACCTGACGAAGATGCTCGCGAAGCAACGCTGATCCCATGGCGCACGATTCGTACTTCGAACGGCGCGGACGCGCGATCAACCTCGCGGTGCTCACGCTGATGTCGGCCTGCGCGGCGCTCGCCTACGCGACCGGCACCCTGGCCGAAGCATACGGCGGGGCGCGCGGCGTGTTCCTCCTCGCGTGCGGCGTCGTCATGGCGCTCGCCGCGCTCATGCTCTTCTACGCGCGGTTCGTGGAGCCGTCGTGGATCATCGTCACGCGCAGGCGCGTCGCGTGCGGCATGCCGCCGGGCCTCCGCATCGCGGTGATCGGCGATTTCCACGTCGGGCCATACAAGCGCGCCGCGTTCCTGCGCCGGGTCGTGCGCCGCGTGAACGCGCTCAGTCCGGATCTCATTCTGCTCGTCGGCGATTTCCTCTTCGACCACGCCGCGGACACCGCGCACCTCGCGCCGCTCGAGTACCTGCGCTCGCCGCTGGGCACGTTCGCCGTCGTGGGCAACCACGACTCCGGCGCGCATGGTGACCACGCGCATGACGCCGCGCACGACCGCTCGGACGACGTGGAACGGTTCCTCACACCGCGCGGGGTCCAGTTCCTGCGCAACGGATGGACCGTCGTGGGCGACGGCGCGCGGGAGATCTGCATCGCGGGCGTCGACGACGTATGGATGCGCAGCCACGACATGGAGGCGGCGTTCCGCGCGCGACAGGCGGGCATGCCGACGATCCTGCTGGCGCACAACCCCGACGTCATCCTCGATACGTCCTCGCACCGGGCGAACCTCATCGTCTCGGGACACACGCACGGGGGCCAAGTGCGACTGCCGTTCTATGGCTCCCTGACTGCGCTGCCGCAAAAGTTGAGCAAAAAATTTGATCGCGGAATATTCCCCGTGACGCCCACCTGCACCCTGGCTATCACACACGGCATCGGCGAGACATTCCTGCCGTTGCGGCTGTTCGCCCGGCCGGAGATATTGCTCATCGAAACAACCGCATAGTCATGGTGAGGTGCTTTTGCCAGAGCAAAAGCCACGAACCATGACGAGGAGAACCCCTACGCCGTCTTCATCTTCTTCGGCCGATCAACGCTCACGTCACCGTGCCTCCGCTGGTCTTCCTCCCACAGACCTTCCGTACGCTCGTTCGTTTCGCGGAGCGATCCTTTCTGCACGTCCCATTCGGCATTGACGTCCATCGTCACGCCATTCACGACGATGGTGCGGATGTGATCCCCTTTCTGCCTCGGATTCCTATCCTTGCCGACGCTGTCCCACCCCCACGATTGCATCAGCGCGTCGCTCTTGTCGTTATCGAGCAGGAAACCTTGCTTGCTGATGTCGCGGATGAGCGGCACCCCCGACCGGATGCCGAGCTGAAGCAAGCGGTAGGCGAGCAAGATCTTATCCTTCTCCGATGCATGTGCAGCATCCAGTCCGTACTTTTGCACCATGGACTTGAAAATCCACGCGATGAGACGCGTGAGAACGAACGGCTTCGTCGCGCGCATGTCGCCGCACAGGATGATATCGTCGATGTTGTCGAGCAAATACTCCAACATCCCTTCTTTGAACTCGATTTCACCGTTCGTTTCCCCGCGCTCAAGATAGTCGCGCACCGTACGGTGCCGTTTTCTCTTCAATCGCTTGCCTTCCGTAGCCGAAGGCTCGAAGTATGAACCGAACGCGTACAATTCATCCGTCTCGACATCCGCCAATACGTCGACCTTCAATCGTAACCCCGTTTCGTGAAGCCGCTCATTGCTCATGTCCCATGCGAGCTGCTTCTGGATGTTCGGGCGCACGAAGAGCCCCTTGCCCACGCGGCGACGAAAGAGCGCGATTCTTTTCGCGATCGTCTTTACCGTATCCCCCTCTTTCGGCAAAAGCAGCGCCAACATTTTTTCGTCGAGGAGCGCGGATTCATACAAACCGGCGACGGCGGGAATGTCCTTCGGACCCGCTTCACGGATGGTCGCCGTACGCGCCACGTCGAACGCGCGCTGCCCGCGATGATCGAACCATCGCTGCGATTCGCAGATGAGATCGGGAACGTTGTCGGCCAAATTGTCGCTCGGCGCGGGCCGCGCGGCATACAACTGAAAAGCGGATGACTGAGAGGTCGGCGTGTACTCGTCTTTCGTCGCGTACCAATGATCGACGATACCGGACGTGAACGAACGCGGACCGTCGACGAATGACTCGGCGAACGCGCGCGCGGAAGAGTCGCCGCTCTCGACCATGTGAAACGCGTCGCGCATCAAATCATTCCCGCCCGAGTACATCGCTTGCTGCACCAAACGCATCAGGAGTTGCTGGCGTCCCGTCGGGGAGTTTTTGAGTAATCCGTCGGCATCGAGCAGTGAAAATAACCGCTGCTGGACCGACTGCATAATGCTGCTCATGACAATGGCGCGGAAATTCACGCCGTACCGCTCTTGGGCGTGCTCCAACGACATGCGCGCGTGCTGTTCTGGTCGTTGCGTGCCGAAGGAGAAGGAAGAGGGAGAGCTCACGAAAAGTGGCATCCGTAAGTGGTAAAGGCTACGCAGAGCGTACTGCAAAGTCAACGTTTCTCTCCATTTTACGGGCGAGAATCGCAGTTCTAGCCGCTTCGATCGCCAGAATTCCTTAATTCGCAAAAACACGTATACTGTGCCTTATCCATGCAGTGGGAAGAATTTCGCTACACCATCAGGCATTTAAGCGAATCGGACCAAGCCGCGGTCGAAAAAGCGTACCGCATCGGTGAACGGGCGCACGAGGGTCAAAAACGTAAATCGGGCGAACCGTATTTTTCGCATCCCATCGCCGTCGCGGGCATCCTCGCCGATCTCGGCGGCGACAAGGAAACGATCGTCGCTGGCCTCCTGCACGACACGGTGGAAGACACGTCGGTAACGCTCCTCGACATCGAACGTGACTTCGGACCCGGCGTCGCCACGCTCATCGACGGCGTCACGAAGCTCGAGACGGTCGACATCGAGAACAAACCCGGGCTCGACCAGCAGATCGAAACGCTGCGCAAAATGTTCACGCTCATGCAGAAGGACGTGCGCATCATGGTGATCAAGCTGGCGGACCGCATGCATAACATGCAGACGATCCAATTCCGGTCGCTCGAAAGCCAGGTGCGCATCGCGCGCGAGACGATGGACGTGTACGTGAAAATCGCCGACCGCCTCTGCATGCGCGACATGCAGAACGCGCTCGAAGCGCTGTGCCTCGCCGTCCTGGAACCCGAACTGCACGCGCGACTGCTGGAACTGCGCACGGCGCGCGAAGCGAAAGGAATGAATATCGCGACGCTCGTGTCGGAAACGCTCGCGAAGGACCACGCCGAAGCGGCGACGAACATCACCGTGCACTACGAACAGAAATCGTGGTACCGCATGCGCGAACAATTGAAATCGCAGCACGAACGCGTGACGGGCATGGCGACGATCGCCGTGGCCATCGTCTGCAAGGACGTCGATCACTGTTACCGCGTGCTGGGCGGCCTGCACCAGGAGTGGCAGCGGGAAATCCTCTCGTTCCAGGATTTCATCAACTCGCCGATGATCAACGGCTACCGCGGCCTGCACACCACGATCATCCTGGAAGACGGCACCCGCGTGCGGTGCAAGATCCGCACCGAGGAAATGCAGCGCTACGCCCGCCGCGGCATCACGGTGTTCTGCTTCGACAGCAGCGCGAAGGGGCCGCTCGATTACCTCCCCTGGACGCGCCGCATCGCGGCCATCTCGACCGACACGCACGACCGGAGCGACGAATTCTGGGAAGGGCTGCAAAACGACATCCTGGGCTCGACGACGGTCATCCACGGCCCGGACGACAGCGCAGTGATGCTCCCCGTGGGGGCGAGCGCCCTCGACGCGGCGTTCTACTTGTTCGGCGAATTGGCGCTACGCACGAAAGAACTCTACATGAACGGCGCGCCCGTCGCGCCGGACCAAGCGGTCGACAACGCAGCGACGGTCAGCGCCACCTTCGCGCGCGAACCGGTCGCGCAACTGCGGTGGCTCCACTCGGTGCACACGGCCGTGGCGTCGGCGATCATCCGCACGCACCTCAGCGCCGCGCCGCTCCCCGAAAAAATCGCGGTCGGACGCGAACTG
The DNA here is from genome assembly GCA_964652185.1 of uncultured Candidatus Peribacteria bacterium. Lineage (GTDB taxonomy): Bacteria > Patescibacteriota > Gracilibacteria > Peribacterales > Peribacteraceae > DALYDP01. The sequence continues at coordinate 6,981 of CAZZDD010000037.1, forward strand.
TTCGACGTCGCGCTGCGGCGCATCATGCAGTTCCGCCTCGACGAGCTCGAACCTTCGCTGCTGCAATCGCGCATGCAGCGCCTGGGGCTGATGAAAACGGACGACCTCTACGAAGACATCGCCGAAGGAAAGTTGGAGCCGGCCGAAGCGGCGATGCAACTCTTGGCCGATTTCCGCAAATCGGGCCGGGGGGCGGACAGCGTCGGCATGTGGGTGCTGCGCACCACGGTGCCGCGCGAACTCGAAGGACGCGTGATCCGCGCCGCGCGCGCGTACACGACCACGAGGATTTCGACGAGCAACCGGCCGGACGGCACGCGCGTGGCGATCCGCATGAACCTCAACCGACACCAAGCCGACGAATTCGAAGCGACGCTCGGCACGTTCCTTCCGCCGAACTCGTGGTCGATGAACCGCACGCGGTCGACGCGCTTCCTCATCGGGGCCGTGTCGGTCCTGCTGCTCCTGTGGGGGCTCGACCCGGTGTTCGCACGCCTGCTCCTCACCAGCGGACTCTCGGCGTTCGACCTCACGTTCGTCCGCGCGGTCACGTTCTTCGTCGCCTCGCTGCTCCTGTACGGCACGCAGCTCGGCATGTACGGCAAACGGCTGCGCTGGCTCTCGCCGTTGCACCCCACGCTGCTCCTCTCCGGAGGCGCCCTGTTCGCGACCGCGCTCCTCTCGTACCTCGCGCTGTCCGGCATCGCCGCCACGGCGTACATCTTCTGCATCATCGCCGGTTTGCTCATCACGTCGCTGTTCCACAACGTCCTCACCAAGGGCCCGTGGCAGCGCGCCACGTTCGCGCTACTCATCATCCTGGTGGGCATCGCGGGTTCGGCGACGACGCTCGGCTACACGAACCAATCCCTCTTCGCAGGCATCGGCGGCGGCCTCGCGTTCGCCCTCTACTCGGAGCTCAGCCGCCGTTACCAGCGCGAAGGAGAAGCGATCCGCGCGCGCTATCCGGCGTTCCTCTTCTGGATGTCGTGCGTCGGCCTCGCGCTCGCGGGCATCATCTACCCGCTGACGGACTTCGCGCCCCTCGAATGGTGGAAAATTGGCCTGGCGGTCGCCTTCGCGCTCGCGTTCTCCGTGCTACCGTACAGCCTCTACTTCGAAATCACGCGCCGCATCGACTCGCCGCTCATCGACCGTTCCCTCCCGCTCGTCGCCATCATCGTCATCAGCGGCGAACTCGTCGTCACCAGTTCGTACGCGTCGCTGATCGTGCTTCCGGCGCTCTTCTTCTTCCTCGCGTACTACTACGGCATCTACAGCCGCCAGGTGATCTCGAGCGCGGTTTAATTCTTGGTCTGCGCGACGAGCACGGTCCAGTCGACGATGAGATCTTTCACCATGCCCACACCCTCCACCGGAATGAATCGATGCTCCAAAATCCACGCGGGCGTGAACGTCGTGATTTTCGGGTGATGGAATTTCCGACACACGTAAAAACTCCGGCCGTTTTCTATGACGCGAGACGGAATTTCGTGATCCAAAAGGAGTTCTTCTCCCGAATCCAACCGAATGCCCCGAACGGTGACGATCTCAGCGGTAAAATACTCTATTTTCTCCCGACCGCGCTGCGCGTTCACATCGTCAAGGGTGTGCCGAATTCCTCTATCCAAGGCGCTTGATACCAAGCGCAATTTTTCCGCCTCCTTCGCGCAGACGATATCGTCGATCTGGGCAACGGCATGGCTCTGCACAAGCATGGTCTCGAGGAGATCGCGACGCCTCACGGAATCGTGGGGCCCGGGAACTTCAAACACGGGCTGCGCTCCGCGCTGCGCTTCCGGAAGATGAATATGAACGTCCGCGACGGGCCTGACTTCGTTGTAGTACGGCATATCGGGATCGGGCTGGGCGCCGGACGCTTCGACGATGACGTACGCGGGGCTGCCGTCGGACAATGCCGCCGTGAGGCGGTGTTCCACTTTTTCTTTCGAATAATCGAGCAAGAAGATGCCTCCGTCATTCACCTCTTGCGTGAAACGTGCCAACGCCTCCAACGCCGCATCCTTCTCTTTGCCCGCCGTGACATACGCGTCGATCAATAGCCGAGCCAATTCCTCGCGCCGCACGCGCGATTGATGGCGTTCTCGCAGCCGCTCCGCATCATCCGCATCCGTAAGAATGGACGTACTCGTATGCAGGGCGTTATTGAACATGCCGCGGGTGCGCTGAAAATGGAGCGACAATCGCGCAATTTGCTCTTCAAACGGCGACAGCTTCATTTCCGGCGGATGCGCCGGCTTATTCGAGCCATCAGTGGGTTGATTGCTCATCATGTGTGAGGGGCGCCGATCGTACAGTTCGACATATCGCGGCGCAATATCACGCCGTGCGTGGCAATCCCCTCGTGGGATCGGCAAACTCACCCGCCCGCAGACGTGCGAGCAGCCTTAAATGCTTGTCATGCTCATGCTGTTGCAACGAAGAGAGGGCGGCCGTCCGTGCAACGGCTTGTGAGCGTTCCCATGCCAATTTCGCGAACGCCGGTTCGAGAAGTTGTCGAATCGCCGTGCTTTTTTCGGTCGCGGGGAGATGGGCCGTGTTCGCGACGGCGAATATATGAATGCTCTGCCAGAACGCCGCCTCCGTTTCATCGACGGGGAGGACATCCTCCAAGCGAAGACCCAAGGACGCGAGAACCTCTTCGGCGATCGTCTGAACGTTATCGATCTCATTGATCGCCACGCGCTCGTGCACTTGGCTTTGCCCCAATGCTCCTATGCCGTTGATGGGACTGCTCGTCACCATGAAGTATAAAAAGGCAAAAATACTCTAAACCTATGGGGTCGATTCGTCAATAAAGTGGCGTACTTTTCGGAGCGACCAAACCGCGATGCGCGACGTCGCGACGTGCGGTATCCTTCCCTGGCTTCGTTCCGGCTACGCTTCCGAGCTACGCCGCGACTACGCCTCAACCTATGCGATTCGACCCCGTCGATCCCCGGCAGAACTTTCCTTCGTTGGAGGAAGGAATCTTGAAGTATTGGCACGCCGAGAACGTGTTCCAGCGTAGTATCACGATGAGACAGGGAGGCGAGGTTTTTGGCTTCTACGACGGACCGCCGTTCGCGACGGGCCTCCCCCACTACGGCCACTTGCTCGGCGGAACGATCAAGGACGTCATCCCCCGGTTCCAGACGATGCGCGGCAAGCAAGTGCACCGCCGGTTCGGCTGGGACTGCCACGGCCTGCCGGTCGAGTACGAGATCGAGAAGGAACACGGCATCAAAAGCCGGGCCGACATCGATGCCATGGGCGTAGCCGCCTTCAACGACCTCTGCAGGGATATCGTCCAACGCTACGTGAAGGAATGGCGCACGACGGTCGAGCGCATGGGCCGATTCGTCGACATGGACCACGACTACCGGACCATGGACCCGGACTACATGGAGTCGATCTGGTGGGTCTTCGCCGAGCTGGCCAAGAAAAACCTGCTTAAGGAGGGCTACAAGCCCATGCACGTGTGCCCCCGGTGCGTCACCCCGCTCTCGAACTTCGAAGTCACCCAGGGCTACAAGGACGTCGATGATGTGACCGCCACGGTGGCGTTCAAACTGAAGGATCAGAAAGACACCTCCATCCTCGCCTGGACGAGTACGCCATGGACGCTGCCGGGGAATCTCTTCCTCGCCGTCGACCCCGAAGCTTCGTATACAAAAGTTGTACATGAAGGCAAGACGTACATTTCAGCGGAGCCCTTACTGGAGCGGATATTCAAGGATTCAACGTACGAGAAAATCGGAGAGTCTTTTAAGGGAAAAGAGCTCGTGGGACTGGCCTATGAACCGCTGTTTCCGTACTTCGCAGAGCAATTTCAATCCGCCTACCGCGTGGTCGCCGCCGACTTCGTGACCATGGACGACGGCACGGGCATCGTCCACATCGCCCCAGCCTTCGGCGAGGACGACGCGGGCATCGGCAAGCGCGAAGGTACGGATATCCTCCAGCACGTCTCGATGGACGGCCGATTCATCCCCGCGGTCACCGATTTCGCGGGTCTGGAAGTGAAGCCCAAAGACGCCCCCACCTCGACCGACAAGCTCGTCATCGCCTGGCTGAAAGAGCGCGGGCTGCTGTTCAAGAGCGAATCGTACCGGCACAGCTACCCGCACTGCTGGCGCTGCGATTCCCCGCTGCTCAACTACGCCACCTCGTCGTGGTTCGTTGCCGTCGAACAGATCAAGGAGACGATGGTCGCCGCCAACAAAGAGACGGAGTGGGTCCCAGGTCACCTGCGCGACGGACGCTTCGGCAAGTGGCTCGAAGGCGCGCGCGATTGGGCGATTTCGAGAAACAGATACTGGGGCACGCCGCTGCCGGTGTGGAGGACGGACGATAAGAGCGAAACGGTCATCATCGCGGGGCGCGACGACCTTCTGGCGTTCAAACCGATCCGCTTCACGAAAATCACGGCCATCCGCCACGGCGAAGCCCTCTCGAACGCGAACAAAGTCTTCAACGGCGTCGCGCCGGGCGTCGCGTTGACGAAACGCGGCGAAGAACAAGCTGCCGAAGCGGCGAAATTCCTCAAGGAACAGAAAGTAGACGTCATTTACGCATCGCCGATGCTCCGCGCGCAGCAAACCGCCCAAGCGATCGCGAAGGCCACCGGCGCCACGATCATCACCGACGACCGCCTGACCGAAACAGGATTCGGCCCGCACGAAGGCGCCACCCACGACGACCAGGACCTCCACGCGCGCAAAGCTCGCCGCATGGCAAAGGCCGAAACACGCGATATGGAGGGGTATTTCTACGTGGAAGGCATGGAGAAGATGGCCGATATGGACGCGCGCATCCACGACTTCCTGCAGAGCACGCTCCCGAAACACCGCAGCGAGCACGTCGTGATCGTCTCGCACGGCGCACCGCTGCTCCGCCTACGCGGGTTCTTCACGCGCGAAGACCCGTACAAGCTCAGTGTGTTACCCATCGCGGCATTCGCCGAACCGGTCGCCTACTACTGGGACCACGACATGGAGGCGCAGGCCGACCTCCACAAGCAGCACATGGATGCCGTGAAACGGCCCGCGACGAAGGACTCGCCGCTCGACGTGCATCTCACGGTGGTGCGTCATGGTGAGACCGACTGGAATGCGGCAGGAAAATTACAAGGAGGCGACGCAGATAATCCACTAAACAATAATGGTCGTGCACAAGCCCACGAACTCGCACAAAAACTGAAAGGTCGATCGTTTGATGTCATTCTCGCATCACCCCTCTCCCGTGCAACCGAAACGGCGGAGATCGTGGCGAAGGGCATAGGCTGTCCGACCGTGACGACGCTCGAAGGGTTGCGTGAACGGCGATTCGGTGCGTGGAGCGGAAGAATCGGGACTGATGTTGTCGATGAGTTCCCATACGGCGAGTGCACGGCATGTATCAGCATGCACCCAGCCACGCCTGAGGGTGGAGAAAGCTTGTCGGAATTTTTCAAACGCATCGAGGGTTGTTCGCAAGAAATTCTCTCGAAGTACGCGGGCAAGCGCGTCCTCGTGGTCTGCCATCGGGGCACGTCGGTCGCGCTCCAGGCGATTGCCGAGAACCGGACATTCCGCGACGCAGCGACGACAAAGGAAATGTCGAACGGCATGGCGGTAGAGGTACGGCTTCGCCCCTTCCTACGGCGCATACCCGAAGTCCTCGACTGCTGGTTCGAAAGCGGCTCGATGCCCTACGCCCAGGAGCGTTTCCCTTATAAGTTTAATTCTGGTTCAGCCCTAAAATTAGGCAAAAAGTCTGTATTAACTCCGAAGGGCTTCCCGGCTGATTTCATCGCCGAAGGCATCGACCAAACGCGCGGTTGGTTCTACACGCTGACCGTTCTCGGAACCGCCTTGTACGGAACCTCCCCCTTCAAGCACGTCGTGGTAAACGGCACCGTCCTCGCCGAAGACGGCCGCAAGATGAGCAAACGCCTGAAAAACTACCCCATGCCGGACGCCGTCATCGACAAACACGGTGCCGACGCCCTGCGCTTCGCCTTGATGTCGTCCTCCGCCGTACGCGCCGAAGACGTCCGATTCTCGGAGAAAACCGTCGAAGAAGCCGTGCGCGGTGCACTCCTCCCCCTCTGGAACAGCTACAGCTTTTTCGTCACATACGCCTCGCTCTGCGACTACGAACCGGGCGCGGGAGTCTCGAAGAGCACGCACCCACTCGACGCCTGGCTGCACGCCGAACTACAGGACCTCACCAACCGCGTAACAACCGCCCTTGAGGCGTACGACCTCGCGAAGGCCGCGGCCGAACTGCAGGACGGTCTCGACGGCCTGACCAACTGGTACATCCGTCTGTCGCGCCGTCGTTTCGCCGGCAAGGGTCCAGGTGAAACCGTGGAAGCATCAGCGGATCAATTCTCGCAGGACCAGCGCGCCGCGCTCGATACCTTGTACGACGCGCTGCTCACGTTCATCCGCCTGCTCGCTCCCTTCTGCCCGTTCATCACCGACGCGATCTACCTCAACCTTACCAAGCAGGACCACGGTTCGGTACACCTCGCCGATTGGCCGGAAGAGAAGAAGCTCACGAAAACGGAACTCGCAATGCTCGAGAAGACGCGCGTGCTGCGCAACGTCGTCTCGCTCGGTATGACGATCCGCAGCGAGAACAAGGTGAAGGTCCGTTTGCCGCTAAGGTCGGCCACGATCGCGATGCCGTCATCGGTGCTCCACGCGAAGGATTTCAGCGACGAGGATCGCAGCCTCCTCGCCCAAGAGCTGAACGTGAAGGAAATCGCCTTCAGCGACGACCCGGGCAGCCTGGGCGAACGCACCGTCTCGGTGAACGCGCGCTTGGTCGGCGCCCGCCTCGGCAAGAAAGTGCAGGAAGTGATCGTCGCGGGCAAGCGGGGAGAATTTACAGAAAACGCGGACGGCACCCTGACGATCCTCGGCGAAACATTCACCGCGGAAGAAGCGCCGCTGCGCTACATGGGGGCGGAGGGTCGGGGAGTCGCGGCTGCCGGCGGCGTCATCGTCTCGCTCGATACGCAGACCGATCCCGCACTGCTCCTCGAAGGCGACGCGCGCGAACTCATCCGCCATATCCAGCAGCAACGCAAGGACGCCGGGCTCTCGGTGCAGGATCGCATCGTGATCCAGGTCACGGGCAACGACGAGCTGATGGCGACCCACGGCAAGGCGATCGCCGACCAGACGAATGGCGTCCTCGGCGCGGCGTCGGACCACACGTCGACGCTCGAACTTGATTCCGGCACCCTTACCCTCACCTTTTCCCGCTCGTAAGCATGGCAGACCGCGCTCTCGCACTCCCGGTTCGTCTCGTCCTGCAGTATGCGCTCACGGTGCTTCTGCTCTGGCTGCTCGTGCGGTACCTGCCCGAGTACCTCATCATCGACGGCGGCTGGATGGCGCTCCCGACCGTCGCGGCGCTGCTCATGCTGCTGAACATGTTCGCCCGGCCGATCCTGAAGATCCTGACACTGCCCCTCAAGCTCTTCATGACGATCGTCGCGATCGTGCTCGTGAACGCGCTCTTCCTCTGGATTCTCGAATCGATCGCCGCACGATTCGACCCTGCGACGGCCATACTGCTCGTGGAGGGTGACCTCGGCGGATGGATCGTCATAGCCCTGGCACTCGGCCTCGGCAACTGGGTGATTCACCACATTATCTGACCATAAATAATTTCTATTCAGCCCTAATTTAAGCCAATTATTTAATGTTCACATTTTTTGAACGTAATTCGACTTCGCTCACTATGATAACAACGGTCACGACCCACTTTTTTGCATATCAGACGTAGGCGTACGGAGCATCTGTCATGGTGAGCCTGACGAACCATGACCTGATTGACGATCCTCCAAAGAGTTCACTATCATTGCCTACTTTCCCGTCTTCATCCCCTTCCCTCCGTTCCCATGAAGCGCTTCGTGGTCACCTCGCTCACCGCCGTCTGCGGATTACTCCTGACGACGACGACGGCGCATGCCTCGTTCGTCGAGAAGCATTTCGTCGATGATCCGGATTGGAAGACGCAGGAAGAAGTCGACAACGAAAATGAAACGCGCCTCGATGCGCGCACGTCCGTTCCGTCCGAGACGGTAGAACAGCGCCGCGAGATTCAGGAAGAGGAAAGGAATGACTTCAACGACACCGACGACGGCGAAACGCGCTTCGGCGAGAACATCGACGCCGGCCGCATCCAATTCTCCGCATCCGCCCCGATGACCCGCGCGGAGTTCACGGCCATGCTCGTCCGCTCGCGATACACGAAAGCATCGATCGATTGGTGCGAGTGGGACATCACCTCCGTGTGGCCGCCGAAGTTCGAGCTGCTCTTCCGCGACGTATCGGTCGACCACGCATTCGCCCCGGAAATCTGCGTGGCGATGCGCGACGGCTTGGTCCGCGGCTACGGCAACGACATTTTCCGCCCCGACGCGCAGATCACCTTCGTCGACGCGGCCAAGTTGATCGCCCGCTCGGAAGGCCTGACGCCGTACGTCGATTCGTCGAAGCCGAAGCACTGGTTCAACCCGTACGTGGAAGCGCTTGCCAGCCGCAACGCGATCCCGATGAGCGTGGAAAAACTCGAAGAACGCATCACCGGCGGCGAAGCGATGGAAATCATGGATCGCCTCGCCTCCAATGACCGCAGCAAGAGCTCCCGCACCGCCGCGGAATTGATCACGGCATGGGAACGCACGTACGCGCCGCGCCCCCGCCCCGTCGTCCAAGCCCCCCGCCCGGCGATCATCGGCCCGGTCGCGCTGCCGTCGTCATCCGCGGGTTCCGTACGTTCCTCATCCTCGGCCGCATCCGTGAAAGCGTCGTCCGTCGCACCGGTCTCGTCCGCGAAAGCGGTTTCATCCGCACCGACCACCTCCGCCGCGACGTCGGCCACCACGAGCGAAGCGAGCTCCCGCCCGAAGGCCTGGTACGAGTTCTAAACCGTCCCCTGCCTCAAGCAAAAAAGCCGTCCCACTCAGCGGGACGGCTTTTTCTGTTACTCACACTTTGCGCACCGACCGTAAAACTCCAACGCGTGCTGCAGCACCGTGAACTTGTGCGTTTTCTTGATGTCGCGCTCCACCGCGTGCACCTGGTCGTGCGGCACCGTGACATCCTGGATGCCGTGGCAATCGATGCACACGAGGTGATGGTGATGCCCGAGGTCCGACGGTTCGTAGCGCTGCACGCCGTCGACGAGCGTCACAGGCACAAGCACGCCCCGCTCGCGGAGGAACTCCAATTCGCGGTACACGGTGGTGACGTCAGCCGACACGCCGAGCTTCTTCATGCCCGCAAGCACGTCCTGCGCCGAAAGAGGCGACCCGGCAGAAAGCACGACCTCCGCGATCGCCTTCCGGGGCGCGGTGATGCGGAATTTCTCGCGCCGCAGATCCTCCAAAACGATCGCTGCATCCATGCGATTATCTTACTGCATATCTATTGCAATAGCAATCAGGCGGCCTCATATGGCTTCTGATGATCGTCATTCGCAGAACGACCGCACGCTTCCACCGCCACGAGTTCTTGCACCCAATCCTCTTCCCCGTTCTCATCAATGATCTTCGTCCAGCGCGGTACGAGGATGGTTGCCGGAGGTTGCGACGACATCGAAACGGTATCGGGCGCAGGCGAATCATCATGCATCCGCCATCCGGGATGCGCGACGTTAAGCCGCTCTTCGTAGAACCAGCGCACGCCGCTGAACACCTGCACGATCGAACCGCGCGAATCGCGCGAAAGCATGATCACGTCGGAATACGCCTCGTCCCCCGCCATTCGATGCGCCGTCTCGATTGCGTCCCTGTCGTTCTCATAATTCCGCATGAATTCGCCTTTCTTGGTATCCACATGGCGCGCGATCACGCAATGCTCGGCCGCCGTGAACCCCGAATGTCCGTAGAACGATTTCACAGTCCCTATCGTCCTCCCGATTTCCGCCGCTTCAAGACATTGGACTTGCGCGGCATCGCGCTTGCTGTCGCATTCTTGCCGCTACTTGTAGAATGCCGGCCATGCCCAAACTCCACGCGGACGGAGCGCTCGTCCCATCGACCCAGCGCATCGAACTGTTTTCGGACGGCGTGTTCGCCATCCTTCTCACGCTGCTCGTCATCGAGATCGACGTCCCCTTCCTCGCCGACACGTCGTTCCCCACGATTCTCAACGGCCTGATGCGCACGCTGCCGCACCTCCTGTCGTTCGCGTTCAGCTTCTTCGCGCTCGCGGTGTTCTGGGTGAACCACCACCACTTCTTCCACGTCCTCGGCCGCACCGACTGGGTGCTGCTCTGGCACAACATGCACCTCCTCTTCTGGCTCGCGCTCGTACCGTTCACCACCGCGTTCCTCGGCGAACACCCCGACGTGCCGCTCGTCGCGGCGATCTACGCGGTCAACCTGGCCCTCGCGGCACTGGCGTTCGCCCTCATGACGCAACACGCGCTCTTCCACGGATGCTTCACGAACGGCGACGTCCCCGAAAAAGAACGCAAATCATTCGTCCGTCGCGCGCGGATGGGCGCGGGACTCTACGCACTTGCGGCGGTCCTCGCCTTCGGCAGCGTGTGGGTCACGTGGGCGCTCCTCATCGCGATCCCGACGTACTACGTCGTACCGCGGCTCTTAAAGGACTGAGCGTCACGACGCAGCACCTTCATCGATGATGATTTCCTCGGCCACGTCGCGCCGGACCTCGTCGAGGAGTTGTTTCTTTTTCCAGGAACCGCGCATGTACCACGCCACGACGACCGCGGTGGAGAGGACGTTCGACCCGGCGAAGGACCACCAGATGCCGACCGAACCCATGTCGAACGTGACCGCGAGCAGGTACGCCAGCGGGAACTGGATGACGTACTGCGAGATGATCGTGAGGTACATCGCCGCTTTCGTGTCGCCCGCGCCGCGCATCGTGCCCGTGAGGACCATCTGCCAACCGATGAAACCGAACGTGGGCGCGATGATGCGGATGAACTCGGCGCCTTGGTCGATGGCAGCACCGCCCTCAGGCATGAACGCGGCAGTCAGCGGACGCGCGACGAGGAACAGCAATCCGCCCGCGATGGTGAGGACGATGATCGACAGGATCGATCCGATGCGGTTCGTCTCGAGCGCGCGGTCCATTTTCCCCGCGCCGATGTTCTGGCCGACGAGCGCGGACGTGGCGATGGACAGGCCCATGGCCGGGATGATGATGAATATGAGCACGCGGATCCCGAGGCCGAACGCCGCGAGCGTGATCGTGCCGAACGCGGCGACGAGCACCGTCATGATGGTGGACCCGAACGCCCGGGCCGACATTTCGATCGACGACGGGAACCCGATGAAGAACGCCTTCTTCATGAAGGGGAAATCGGGCGTGAAATCAGCGAGCTTCAGGTGAAGACCGTGTTTGCCGCCGAGCAGCAGCGCAAAGCCGATGATCGTGGCGGTCGCCTGCGTGAAGAGCGTCGCGAGCGCGGCGCCGGAGACGCCCCACGCGGGAATGGGACCCCAACCGAAGATGAGCAGCGGATCGAGGACCGCGTTGAGGATGACCGTCAGGAACACGATGCGCATGGGCGCCTTCACCGATCCGAGGCCGCGCATGAGCGACTCGAACACGAAGTACCCGAACACGAAGACGAACCCGAGGAAGGTGACCCGCATGTACTGCGTCGCGTCGGCGAGGATGTCGGGCCCCGCGCCCATGAGGCGCATGATCTGCTCGCTGAACACGTACCCGAAAACGGACATGACGATCGACACGACGAACACCATGAGGAACGTCTGCGCCGCGACGTGGTTCATCGCTTGCTCGTCGCCGCGGCCTTTGTACTGCGCGATGAGGACGGTGCCGGCGATCGGCAACCCGCCGCCGAGGGCGATGAGAAGGAAGTTCACCGGAAACGTAAGCGATACCGCAGCCACGGCCTCGGCGCTGAGGCGCCCGACCCAGAAGGTGTCGATAATCTGGTACATCGTCTGCAGCACGCTCGAGAGCACGATCGGAACGGCTATCCGAACGAGGGCCTTCATGATGGAACCTTCCGTAAGCGAGGGTTGCTGCATAGAGCGGGCAGTGTAGCGATACTTCGACACGTGAACAATCCTGAAGACGAGGGAATACCGGGAAACTTATTGATCAAAATTTGTACTCAAAAAACTCACTCCCCTGCTACGGTACGGCCATGGATCTGAAAGCGATCACGATCGCCACCTACGATGCGAGCGCCGAAGCATTCGCGAAGCGATACTCGTCGTTTCCGATACGAACACCATACATTGAACAGACACTTCATCTGCTCGGACCGCGTGAACACATCCGAGCGCTGGAAATCGGCTGCGGATACGGACGCGACGGCTCTGGGATCGCGGCGCGTGTCGAATGGTACGAAGGCATCGACGCGTCGACGACATTCATCGACATGGCGAAGCGAGACTATCCTTCACTACAATTCACGGTGGCGGACGTCGAAACGTATGACTTTCCGCACGATCTCGATGTCGTGTTCGCGTTCGCGGTGTTCGTGCATGTATCGCCGGACGCGCTGCGGGATGTTTTTCAACGGCTGCACGAAGCGATGACGAGCGGCGGTGTGATGTTCGCATCGTTCCAGGAAGGAAAGGGAGAAGATGCGCGCAACGAACCGACCGGCATTCGCCTCTTCCATCTCTATGCGCCGGAAACGATTCTCGCACTTGCCGGCCAAGGGTTCGAACAGATCCATCTGCGACGGTACGTCGAAACGAACGGGAAGAATTGGTTCGAGATGGTGCTCCGTAAAAAATAAACTGCGGCCGCTTCCTGTTCCCTCTCGGCCCTTTTCAAGAAACTTTCGCATATACCTTGCATTGCAAGGTACCATGTACTAACGTGTCGGTATGACAACGGACGGAAACATCGAAAACACGCAGGCGCAGATGCGCAAAGGCATCCTCGAATTCTGCATCCTGCTGATCGCGTCGCGCGGCGAGGTGTACTCCTCCGAGATGCTCCAACGCCTGAAAGAAGCCGACC
>CAZZDD010000037.1:20069-25518 GCA_964652185.1 uncultured Candidatus Peribacteria bacterium
TCGCGCGGCGAGGTGTACTCCTCCGAGATGCTCCAACGCCTGAAAGAAGCCGACCTCATCGTGGTCGAAGGCACGCTCTATCCTCTCCTCAGCCGCCTGAAGAACGACGGCCTGCTCTCGTACTCGTGGCAGGAATCGAAAAGCGGCCCGCCCCGCAAGTACTACAGCGTCACGCCGAAGGGCAAAACCGCGCTCAAGCGGCTGACCGCGACGTGGACCTCCCTCAGCGATTCCATCACTTCCCTCCTCGACCATGCATAAGACAGTCTCCGCCAGCATCGGCTCCTCACTCTTCGTCATCGAAGAATCGGCCTTCGCGACGCTCGACACGTACCTAAAATCGATCCGCGCGCACTTCGCCGCGACGAGCGACGCCGACGAGATCGTCTCCGACATCGAGGACCGCATCGCCGAGGAATTCACCGCGGCACTCGGCGCGAAGAAGAAAGTGATTCTCCCGAAAGACGTCGACGCGGTGATCGCCCGCATGGGCACGGTGGAAGATTTTCGCGACTTCGACGGAGTGGAACGCGGTACAAACGCCGCGGAACGCGCGACGCCGCTCGGCAAACTGCGTCTCTACCGCGACGCGGACGACCAAATCATCGGAGGCGTATGCGCGGGCATCGCGAAATATTTTTCGATCGACCCCCTCATCGTGCGCATCGCCTTCGCCCTCTCGCTCTTACTCGGCGGCTTCGGGGTCGTTCTGTACGTCGTGCTGTGGATACTGCTCCCCGAAGCGCGCACGACCGCGGAGAAAGTGGAAATGACCGGCGGACGCGTGACGCTGTCTGCCATCCAAAGCCGCATCGATGCGGTGGTGACGCCCGAACAGCGCAAGAGCGTCCTCGCGCGCGTCATCCGGTTCCCGTTCGCGATCATCGGCGCGGTCCTCCGCGGCGCCGGGCGGCTCTTGAAGACGCTGCTGCCGATCGCGGCGCGCCTGCTCGGCGTGCTTGCGACGATCTGGGCGGCGTTCGCGATGGCGTTCGTCACGTTCGTTTTCCTGGCGCTCCTCACGAACCCGGCCTCACCGTACATCGGCTTCCCGCTGCTTGAAACGATCGGTTTCGGACCGTACGTCGCGCTGCTCCTTTCCGGCTACTTCGCGGCGTTCCTCCCTCTCCTCTTCGTGCTGCTCGTCGGCGCGAGCCTCGTGATGCTCCGCAACGTATTCACGTGGCCGGCGACGGGCGGCATCTTCTGCGCGTGGCTGCTGGCGATCGTCGTCGGCGGCGTGACGATCTTCGGCGCCGCTCCGAAACTGGAAACTGCGATCCTCGAATTCGAACGCACCGTCACGCGCGAATACGCCGTCGGCGGATTCGACGACATCCGCGCGGAAGGAGTGCAGCGCTTCGAAGTGCGGCAAGGCGAGGAATTCTCGGTCGTGATCAGCGGAAGCGAACGCGGCGTCAAATCGCTGACGCCGATCTCCGAGAAAGGAATACTCACGGTGCACCACAAACGCGAAGACGATCCGTGCATGATCCTGTGTTTTGACGACCGCGCGACGGTCATTGTCACGATGCCAGCACTCGGGACAATCGAAGCATTCGACGCTTCGCGCGTGACCTTCGGCGGATTCTCCGGCGCGACGCTCGAACTCTTCGCCCAGGACGTCGCCCGCATCGACGGAAAAATTTCAACGGGCACGCTGACGACGAAGGCGGAGGACGCGGCGCGCGTCACGCTGAGCGGAACCGCACGCGACGTGTCTCTCGCGGCGAGCGACGTGGCACGCATCGACGCGTTCAACTTGATCGCGCAGCGCGTGACCGCAACGGCAAGCGACGCGAGCAGGATAGACGTCGACGCGCGCGAATCGTTGGACGCGACGACAACCGACGTCGGCCAGATACGGCAGAACGACGACGAACGCGAGCGGGAGTAAAAACGTTCTTACGCGATAACGGGCTTACCCTTGAGACGCGTGAGCAGCTCCGGATTGCGGAAGTACGCGCCGAGCGTGAGCACCACGAGCGTGACGATGAGCGGCGAGTACTCGGCGACGCTGAAATCGTGCGTGATGTTCGTGGCGAGCGCGCCGGCGTAGTACCCGACCATCAACACGAAACCGACGGTGGACGTGCGCGGCAGGACGTAGAGAACGACGAGGACGATCTTCACGACGCCGAGCGCGAACAGGATATCGATGACGCCGAGCCGCGTGGCGATATCGATGCCCGCTTGGTTGCCCTCGAGGGGAAGCATATTCATGACCGCGCTGAAGAGGGTCCAGAGCGTCACGAGACCGACGCACATCCAACCGATGATCGAGGAAGCTTTGCTCATAGAAAATGGAAGAATGGGAAGATGGCGGGATCATAGCGGAAGAATCGCCTGCTATCATCTCGCCATGCTCACAACGATTCGGGTACACGACTCGATGCAAGACGCCGAATACGTCCTCACCGAACCCGAAGGAAAAAATTTCGACCCGCGCTTCACGCCGGACCTCACGCCGAAGGAGATGCTCGCACTCGGCGTGTTCGGCGGCACGTACATGACCGATTGCCGAGATGAATTTCCGGCAGACTGGTTCGCGCACGCGAAGCTGTCGCCCGACGGCAAGAAACACAAGGAGCTGAACTTCTTCGGCGTGAACGCGAGCCAGCCGCTTTCGGTGTGGCAGAAGAAAGGATGGATCCACCCGGCCGACCCGCGCGGATGGTTCCAGTGGTACTGCCGCTATTACAGGGGACGCAGGCTCCCCGAAGAAGATGACCGGCAAATCCGCCGGTGGCTCGCCATCAAGCGGCACATCACGCAGATCGTCCGCAACTGCACTCGCGGGGACTTCGCGTGCAGGCCACGCCAACGACAAGCCGTGCTGCACTGGGCGTACGATAGCCGTAAAATCTGAACACAATTATTGTTCTGAATACAATTTGTATTCAGAATACTCTCCATGTAGTATCACGCGCGCTTCACCGTGAGGAAATACCGCTGATACACGAGCTCATGCGGGAACCCGCGCGCTTCGACGAGCGACCGCGCGGCCTTCACGACGTTCGGATGGCTCTGCGGACCGTTCATGCGGATCTCGCCGCCGGGACGCAACCGCGCGAGGGCGCTGCACAAAATATCCGACAGCAACCGTGCTTCGAGCGCGTCCGTCGCGAACGGCGCGTCGCCGTGGGGAGCGTCGGCCTTCAACCGATCGGCCAACGCGATGCAGAGGCTCTCGGGAAAAATGATCCGGTCGAATGTGCCGATCTCCGGCCAGAGTCCGAGCATATCGAACTGGATACGATCGAACGGCGTATCGCTATCGCCAGCCGCGGGAAGTACGTCAGCGGCGAGAATGTTTCCGGCGGGAACGCCGAGCGCGACGAGCGTGCGCTCCAAATATGCGGGATGCGCGCCCACGCTCAGCAAGCGCGCGCCGGGTCGCGATAGAAACTTCACGTCGGCATCGGTCACGAGACCCGTCGAGGCATGGTGGCTCGGGCGATACAACCACGAGTACCCGTCATGCTTCATGTGCACGGAATCCGCTGGATCGCACGCATCGGGAAATAACCCCTCCTCGAGCTCCCGCACGCGCGCGACGAACACGGCATCGATGGAGGAATCCTGCATGCGTCTCATGGACGCATGGTACTGAATACATTTTTTATACGGACTTTAAAAAGGCACCGCACGGTTGGCGACGTTGTCGTAATACACGAGGGATAAAACTCCTTACGGATACGTCAGCGTCGTCGATCCTTCATGCGACAGTCCCCCGCCCCGGCCGCTGAACGACACCGGCACGGTTTTGGCAGACTTATTCACCGAACCGGTGAACTCGGCACTCGCGGGAATGTTCAGGAAGAACGGAGCGCACACACCCGACATGTTTCCCGTGATCGCGCCGCCCGCATAATTTCCTTTGATCGGCCCTTCGCACGTTCCCGACACCGTTCCGTTCACGGCACCGCCGTGTAACGGGACGTTCAGCGTGATCGTCACCGCGTACCCTTTGTATTCGTACGCGCCGACGGCCGTCACCGTTCCTTCTTCGGGCTCGCCACCTTCCTCTTCACTCATCATTTCACCGAGCAAGCACGAGATGAAATTGCCGTCGTCTTCGTCGCACGACGTGTAGTAGAACCCGACGCCTTCGTTCGCACCGAAGAACACCATGAGGAAGATAAGAACGATGATCGCCGCGGCCGGCGCGCAACCGAGCTTGTTCGCCATATGCCGTCATTCAACGCGAGAAGCGGCGGAAATGCAATTCCGACATACACAAGGGGTTCCATGCGTATATTGCATTTGTTATATTTTTATGTTATTATAGTATCAACTTTCCACACAAACATACATGAAAAACCATACCCTTCCCTTGTTGGTCGCCGCAGTTGCGATTCCCCTTGCGATGCTCGCAGGGCCTATCGTATCGAAAGCGCAATTCCTTCCCTGGCAACCAACTCCCCGTACATACGAATACTTCTGCAACGGAACGTGGCAAAGCACTCCCTGCTCTTCCCGCTCCTCATCCCTCTCCTCTTCGACGAGCTCGGTTCGTTCTTCCACGTCTTCTTCGAGTCAGGCATACGAGTACTTCTGTAACGGAACGTGGCAAAGCACCCCCTGCTCTTCCAGCTCCTCCTCTTCGACTTCTTCGGCCGTCTGCGCCCAACCCGCACCTCTTTTTTCCGACCTGTCAGTGATTCTTGATACGGACCAGGCAACGGTGGGAGCTGCGCAAGCCATCACGTATTCCGTGAAAGTGCGCAACGGCGGTACGAACGACATGAATGGCGCGACAGTCTTCCTCCTGCGCAACGACATGACCTACGTGCAGTCGTCCACTTTCTGTTTCGTGCAAGCCTCCGACCCGACGTACGTTCGCTGCACGGTTCCTCCCGTGCTTGCCGGTCAGGCAGCGACATTCACCGTGACGCTCAAGACCGCTCCTGATTTCACCTGCATAGATAGCACCGGCGGACGCTCCGTCTTCGCGTTCGTCCGTACCCGAGCGGGCGGCAATGAGGACCTTTACCTGCAGAACAACACCAGCAACATCGTGAACACGATGCCCGCCTGCCAGTAACGCATCGATCAAAAAAACCCCGCTTTCGTCCAAGGACTGAGCGGGGTTTTTGAAAGAGAAAATTTCTCCTATGATGAATATTGATACCTAATTCTTCAAGCACCGCACCGAAAACCCCAGGAGCGGATTCTCGACGTTTCTCCCGATGGTGTCCTTCGCGGAAGCGAGATCACGGAACCATGCGTTTGCGCCGGACTGCGACGATGCCCAGAAGTTGCCGTACATCCCGAGGTAACCGAACGCTCCGCGCAGGTCGCGATACCCACCGAGCGCGCCGTTGAATCCTGACGTTCCGCCGGGCTTCAGACGTACCGATTCATCGGTGCCGCGCCACCCCGTGGTAACGGCGTCATAGGGAAAATCCGTGCCGCACGTAGCGGAATCGCACACCGACCGCTCCAG
>CAZZDD010000038.1:0-25179 GCA_964652185.1 uncultured Candidatus Peribacteria bacterium
GTGCACCGGTACGCGTTCGTCCAGACGAATCGGCTCGTGCCCGAGCACCCGGGCTTCCGGCTCGTGTACCGCGCGAGCGCGATGCGCGGCGATGACGTTGGCCACTTGTTCGAGATCGTCGAGGTGCAGGCGTGACCCGTGACGACGCGAAGGAGTTCGATTCGGTCCGCCAGGACGAGGGCGACGTGTTCATCACGTGCGAACCCGACGACACGATCGTGGTGCCGCGCGAGGACACGATCAAGCTGCTGATCGTTGTGCTCGCCGCAATCCGCATCGAGGGCAACGCCGAGAAGCTCGACATCGCGGCGAAGGTCTGCAAGTCGCAGCTCGGAAGCAGGCTCCGATGACCTACGTCTCCAAAGCTTCCGGCGATCGCACGCGCCCGCTCGAAGCCGAGTACCGATGCCCAGTGCACGGCGTGTTCACGTGCGTCGTGCTGAAGGACGAGCGCGGCGAAGCGCCGGACGACGTCGCGTGCCCGTGCGCGTCGCTTCCGAAGTCGTGCCTCGACTGCAAGCTCGACCTACTCGACGGCGAAGCCGAGTGCGATCGGTGCGGTCGCGTGTACGAAGCCGGCGAGTGCGGGCAACGTTCCACGTGGACTCCCTCGAAGACGGTCGCGGCGCGCGTGAAACGCTACGAGGTCGTGCGCGGGAAGTGGGAAGAGCCCGAGCGGCCGACGTACCTCGACACGCGCGATCTCGGTGAGGGCCAGGACCCCGACGACTTCCGCGACAACCGCACGAAGATCTGGGAAGAGCACCGGCACAAGGCCGTGAAGGAGATGTTGTGATCACCTTCCGGCCGGCCGACCTGACGAACGGCGAGGAGCGCACCTTCGTGATCGCGTCGTGGTCGGCGTCGTACAAGCAATCGAAGCACGCCGGAATGATCGTAGCCGAGGACTGGCCGCGGATCATGCACGAGCAAATCGGTAAGATCCTCGCGCGCCCCGCGTCCGATGTGATCATCGGCGTCGACTCCGACGACGCATCGTTCTTCTACGGCTGGATCGCCGGCGACAAGAGCGGGGCGATTCCCGTCGTGTACTACTGCTACGTGAAGGAGCCGTACCGGAAGGCCGGGTACGCGAACGGCGTGCGGATCGGCGACGGCTATGGGCGACGGCTGCTCGCTGCGTTCGGCGTCGACCCGTCAAAGCACTTCCTGATGGGGTGCATGACCAGCGCGATCACCGGCGACCGCTTCGAGCCGGGGATCGGACCGAAGATCCCGCGCGCGAAGTTCGAGCCGAACGCGATGCGCTACGAAGATAGCGTCCACAAGCGACCGAGACCGACGAACGCAACCCCGACCATCGAGAAGAGGAGACACCGCAGATGAGCAACGAAGCAGAGAAGAAGCCCACCCCGATCCGTGTCGCGAAGCTGATGATCGCGCACTCGAACGCGAACGGCGTCCGCGTGCCGTTCCCCGCACGCGACACCACCGAGATCGAGCACACGATCACGGCCGAGATCCGCGACTCCACGAAGACGGAGATCGAGTTTCGGCCGTGGCTCCGTCACCACCGCGTGGCGCGCTTCGACAGGGTGACGAAGACGGAGAACGGGAAGGAGTCCGTCACGTGGAAGCTGCGCGGCGAGTTCTTCATCCCCGAGACGTGGGCGACCTGGGCGCCGGTGGCCGAGTAGTTGGCTCGAGCTCGCAGCACCGCGAAGCCGTGGTCGAAGGCGAAAGCCGCGCGCCGCGAGCTGTCGCCGAACGAACAGTGGGCGCGCGACCTGCGCGTGAAGATCATCGCGGACTGCCACCCCTGGCAGAAGCACGCGGTGATGGACCCCGCGCGCCGCATCTCGATGCTGGTCGGCCGTGGCGGCGCGAAGACGACGACGATGCGTGCGCGCGAGCTGGTCAAGCTGACGACGCTCCCGAAGCAACGGCTCGGCTACGCAGCGACCACGGCGGACCACGCCCGCGAGCTGAACTGGGACAAGTTCATCGAGGCGTGTGACGCGTACGGGCTGCGCTCGAACGTCACGAACGTCGTGTCGAAGGAGCCGGACCTCTACTTCCTCGACGCGAAGATGCGCGTGACGTGCCTCCGCACGGGCTCGGTGCTTCGTATGCGCGGCGTCGAGGACAAGCGCGACGCGGGACGCTTCCGTGGCTTCCCGCTCGCCGAGCTCGATATCGACGAGTGCGGGGAGTTCTCGCACGACGTGCTCGACTACCTGGCGAACACGTGCGTAGCGCCGCGCCTCGGTGAGGCGCTGTCGATCCGCTACCTCGACGACATCGGCGCAGAGATCGAGATCACGCAGGGCGGGTGCCTCGTCATGGGCTCGACCCCGCCGGCGATCCTCGGTGGCGAGTTCTACGAGGTCACGCGCGAAGGATCGCCGCGACACCGCCGCTTCTCCGACCGCGAGAAGCCCGAGTTCGCGAACTGGAAGGGCTACTCGTCGCACGACTGGAACAACGAGGACGTGTACAAGCTCCCCGAGGCGCGCAAGCTGTGGCCGGCGCTGGTCGCGAACTGGGAGGAGGCGCTCGTCGAGAAAGCCGAGAAGGGCTGGGAGGACGACCATCCGACGTGGCAGCGCGAGTACAAGGGCATTTGGTCGGCCGACAACACGGCGACCGTGTTCCGCTTCAAGCCGCACAAGGACGGCAAGCCGTGGAACGAGTGGGACCCGCTCGGCGTCGACGGACAGAAGCTCGACCTCCTCGAGCAACTGAAGGTCGCGATCGCGGCACTTCCGAAGGACGACGACGGGAAGCCGTTCGAGTGGTACTTCGTCGACCCGATGGACATGGGCACGCGCGATCCGTTCGCGCTCAACGTGTTCGCGTTCGCGCCGGCCGACCCGTTGCGCCGCAAGATTCACGTGCTCGGCTTCGAGCGCGTCGGCATGTACGCGAAGCTGATCGCCGAGCTGCTGCTCGGGCCCGAGCTGAGCCTCGACAAGCCGACCGGCGTGCGCTCGGTGATCGGCTGGCCCGCGGGCACGGTCATGGACGCCGACCAGGCAACGATCGATGAGCTCGCGAACGTGTACGGCATCCGCGTCACGAAGGCCGACCGCAAGCCGGACACGAAGTTCGGCGCGATCGAGCTCGTGAACGGCGACCTGGTCGAGGGCCGCATGTGGATCCTGAAGGGCTCGGCGCTCGCGCGGCAGATGTCGACGCTGCAGTGGAAGCCTGACGACAACGGCTTCCTCCGCGAGGACAAGGCGCAGGCGAACCACTCGACGGACACCGCGATCTACGGGCGGCGGCTGATCGAGCACCTGTTCGACACGGGCGTGGTCGAGCGCGAGGGATCGGCGAAGCCGGAATACGTGGATCCGATGGGGCTTGGGACGCCGAGCGAGCCGATGACGAGCAGCCGCGACCAATACGAGGGCTTGTATTCCGATCCCGGCTACTACGATAGTGACGGCTGGGGCAACACCCGATGAAGTCCGAAGACCTCCAGAGCATGCTCGACGCGATCGCCTCGAAGGCGAAGACGTTGCGCGACGCCGGCGTCACCGCGATCAGCGTGGGCGACGTCAGC
The DNA here is from genome assembly GCA_964652185.1 of uncultured Candidatus Peribacteria bacterium. Classification (GTDB taxonomy): domain Bacteria; phylum Patescibacteriota; class Gracilibacteria; order Peribacterales; family Peribacteraceae; genus DALYDP01. The sequence goes on from CAZZDD010000038.1 coordinate 3,530, forward strand.
ATCGAGCTCGCGCCGCGCGACCTACCGGAAGCGGTCACACCGGCGAAGAGCAAGCTCGAGGACGAGGAGGACGAGCGCACCCGAGCGCTCGACAGTAAGCAGACATTCGGAGGTCGCGAGGCACCGAGCCGACGCCGAGTGGGAGATTCCGATGATCGGTGAGCACTAATCTCGAAGTCTGGTGGCGCGCCAAAAAGGGCGAGGTCAATCAGAATCTCCGGCAGTACGTCCGACGCATCGAGCAGGCGCAGGGCGCGATCTTCGATCGCTTCGTGAAGCTCGAAGTGCTCTACGACCCGAACAGCTCGCTGTACGGGCAGAGCGGCGAGCAGCTCGCGCACGTGGAGGAGAACGCGATCGCGAGCAACGTCGACACGGTGACCGCCGTCGTCGCCGCGACCGAGATCCTCGCGCGCTACCAGACCGACGGCGCCGATTGGGGCATGCAGCGGCTCGCGCGGCACCTCGAGTGGTACTCGGAGGAGCTCGCGAAGGACCTGAAGATCGCGGACAAGTGTCGATCGGCGTTCAAGGAGTGCGCGAAGAAGGGTGTCGGGCTGACGAAGGCGTACATCGTCTGGGGCCAGGTCCGCGTCGAGCGCGTGTTCGTCGAGAACATCGTGGTGCCCGACGACGAGATCCGCGGCGGGCGCACCCCGAAGCAGATGCACCAGTGGGACTACGTCGACCTCGAGGAGCTGTGCGCGCGGTTCCCGAAGCACGAGGACGCGATCATCGCGTCGGCGAAGAACCGGCGGAACTGGCGCGGGTGGTCGACGGGCAACCTCATGGGCATCGACCTCGACGTCGAGCTGCTCGAGAGCTGGCGCTTGCCGATCGGTGTGAAGGGGCAGCCGGGATACAAGCCGGGCCGGCACATCATCGCGATCGACGGGCTCGACCTGCTCGACGAGAAGTACGAGGACGACTGCTTCCCGTTCGCGATCGGCATCTGGTCGGAGCGCGCGACGTCGTGGTACGGCATCAGCGGCGCCGAGCGCATCGCCGGCATCCAGCGCGCCCTCAACCGCCGCAACTGGCAGATCGAGCGCCAGAACGACCAGTGCGCGTTGCCGACGCAGTACGTGCGGCCGGTCGACGCGCACTTGACCGTGAAGTCGTCGCGCATCGGCGCGATCGTTCCTATCAAGGGCGACTATCCGGTGTCGGTGACGCCGGTCGCGGTCAGCGGCGAGACGTATCAGAACCGCGTCGACCTGAAGGAGTCGGCCGGCGAGGAGTTCGGCCAGAGTCGCATGGCCACGCACGCGACGAAGCCAGCTGGCATCGACTCGGGCGTCGCGCTGCGCGAGTACAAGGACCAGTCCACGCAGCGGTTCGCGCTGCAGGAGAAGATGTACGAGCAGCTCGTGCTCGACACGATCTGGCTCGCGATCGTGTGCTGCAAGAAGCTCGGAGCGAAGGCGCCAACGATGACGCGTCACGCACGATTCGGCGGTCGGAAGATTCCGTGGAAGGAAGTCAACCCGCGCGAGCTGAAGGTCCAGATCGCCGCGGCCTCGACGCTTGGACGTTCGCCGGCCGGCCGAAAGCAGATGGTGATCGAGTTCGCGCAGGCGGGCATCGTCACGCTCGACGAAGCGCGCGCGTTGCTGCGCAGCTCTGACCTCGAGCGCGCGCTGTCGCTGTACACGGCCGCGCTGGAGAACATCGAGTACTGCATCGACCAGATCGCAGACGGCGCGATCGTGATGCCCGATCCGGTGATGAACCTGAAGATGTGCGTGTGGCGCGGACAGCAGGAGCTTCAGATCTGGGCGGCGAGCGCCGAGAGCCCCGACGGCGCACCCGAAGAGCGCGTGGAAGCGCTGCGTCAGTTCGTGTCGCAGGCGATCTGGATGATGAAGCGCGCAGAGGGCAACGCCGCGAATCAGAACGCGATGTCGGGCGCGACGGCACCGCCGATGCCGGCCGATCCGAACATGCCGATCGACCAGTCGATGATGCCGCCGGTGCCGATGGACGGGCCCGGCGTGGCTGCGTTCGCGCCCTCCGCGATGAACCTGCGAGCGAGCTAGCCGATCCCGGCGAGGTGCGATCCCCTTTCCGGATCGCGGATTGATCGTGTACAGGAGTTGAAGTGGCTGATTCGGGTGAAACGTCCAACGGCGTGAAGGTCGCCGATCGAGCGAGCGAGCGCGCGTCGTTCATGGCCGGCACGTGGGGAAGCGACGAGTCCGAGAAGAAGCCAGCCGCGGGCGAGGCCGGCGAAAGCACGGAGTCCGACATCGACGAGAATGACGGCGACGACCTCGAGCTCGATGCTGATGGCGTCGACCTGGACGACGAAGTCGATCTCGACGACGACAGCGACCAGGACGAGGAAGGCGACGACAGCACGGACGAAGGCGAGAAGCCGGACGCCGACACGTCGAAGCGTATGGACGCCGTGCGGCGCCGAGAGCAGCGGTCGCGCGAGCAGCTCGCCTCCGAGCGGAAGGCGTTCGAGTCCGAGCGCGACGCGTTCGTTGCGGAGTGGAAGCCGAAGATCGAGGCGGCCGAGAAGTTCGAGGCCCTGAAGTCTCGCGGCGTGAACGCGTTCACCGCGCTCGACGTCCTCCGCGAGCTCGGGCTGTCGGACGACGACCTCCTGCAGACGTCGCGGAACATCTACGCGGCGTCGTCCGAGGGCACGAAGGACCCGAAGAACGCGGAAGCCATCGCGCGGCTGAAGAAAGAGCGCGAGCGCGACGAACGCCTCGCGAAGCTCGAGCGAGAAGACGCCGAACGTAAGGCGGCCGAGAAGAAGGCAGCCGAGGACGCGCAAGCGGCGCGCGCGGCTACGCAGTACCTCGACCGCGTCGCGAAGGCAGCTCCGGCGGGCACACTCGCCGCGCACTACCTGAAGGCAAACCCCGAGAGGACGCGCGGCCAGCTCGGAAAGATCGCGATGCAGCTCGCCGAGCGCGACGGTGGCATCCCGACCGAGAAGCAGGTGCTCGCCGCGTACGAGAAGGCGCGTGCGAAGCAGCTGAAGGCGGACGGCATCGACCCCGCAACGATCACGAAGGCCGCTCCTGCGAAGGAGCAGCCCGTCAAGAATGGCGAGAAGAAGCCCGCCAAGCCGACGACCGAGACCGAAGAGCCGCTGACCAAAGCAGCGTTCCTCGCCGCTCGTAAGTCCGTCAGCTAACGACAGCCCATCGCGCGCACCGCGCGCTGTTTCGACGAAGTCCACACCAGTCCTGCCGACAAGACGACCGGCGAAGAGCTGATTCGTTTTTGCCGACCGCGAACGCGCGGCGGCTCGGAAGGACTCGCCGATGGCGGACACCACTCAGGACGACGTCGAATTCATCATGAAGCGCCGGTATTCGGACCGGCAGAGCACGGAGATCGCGATGCGCGATCATCCGACGTTCTATGACATCGCGAAGGAGCAAGCCTTCGACGGCTCCGACTTCGCGTACCCGGTCGCGACCGGCAACCCGCAGAGCATCAGCGCCGACTTCACGATCGCGCAGAACAGCGCCGGCACGAACAGCTCGCTGAAGGGCGAGCAGTTCAAGGCCGAGCCGCGCCTGAAGTACGGCATTCTGAAGCTGCACGGGCCGTCGATGCAGCGTGCGCGCGGCAACAAGGGGTCGTTCTACGACTTCGTGACGCGCCACGCGGACGGCATGCTCGAGGAGCTCGGCGCGGACATCGCGCACGACATGTTCCGTGACGGCAACGGCATCCGCGGGCGGCGCTCGTCGATCTCGGGCAACCGGATCACGCTCACCGAGAAGCGCGACGTCGATCGCTTCCGTCGCGGCATGGTGATCGGCGCGTCGGCGAACAGCGACGGCAGCTCGCCGCGCACCGGCACGACGTTCGTCACGCGGCTCGACCGCGCGAACAAGATCGTCGAGGTCGACGACGCGAGCGACATCGCGTCGTTCTCGGACGGCGACTACCTGTTCCGCGCGGGCGATCCCGCGGCGTGCATCGAGGGCATGGAGAAGTGCACTCCGCTCGCAGCGCCCGGCACGTCGGACTCGTTCCGCACGGTCAACCGCTCGAACGACGTCGAGGCTCTCGCCGGTTCGCGCATCGACAACACGTCGGTGTACGCGGAGGAGATCCTCGGTGACCTCGCCGTCGAGGTGCAGATCATCAACAAGCGCGTGACCAAGGGCGTCATGTACCCGACGAAGTTCCAGGAGGTCGTGAAGCGCCTCGGAGCGAAGGTCGAGTACAACTCGCCCGGCGGCAACGCGGATATCGGCTTCGAGTCGTTCCGCATCCACGCGGGTGGCCGCGTGGTGACGATCGTCTCGGATCCGGACATCCCGCTCGATCGCGTGCGCACCTTCGATCCGAAGTCGCACGTGATCAAGCACCTCGACGAGGTCGTGCACTGGATCCGCACCGGGGCCGGCGCCACGCAGCAGTGGTCGACGAACTCGGACGGCATCGAGATGCGCGCCCGCTTCCACGGCAACTACCTCCAGTACGACACGGCGTCGCACGGCGTCGGTCGCTCGGCGTAGTCGCCTTCATCAACCACGAGCAACCACCACAACCGATTCCACACGCGGCGTAGGCCGCGAGAGAGCGACAAGACAATGACCGACGATCGAAACATGCGAGTCCGCGGTAACGACCGCGTCCTGACCACGCCCGGCCAGCAAGGCGAGCAGGTCAATCAGCGCGGCGACCGCTACGGCAACGCGTACGTGCGCCCGGTGGGCCACTGGCGCCAGGCCGCCGCGCTCGAGGGGACGTACTTCATCGCGCACAACCCGACGAACGACGCGGCGACCACGCTGGCGGGCCACGCCGCGCCGGTGCTGGCCGACGCGGACGCGACCCTCGTGAAGCCGTTCGTGTTCCTCCGCATGCCGGACAGCTCGAGCAAGTACGCCGAGCTCGACTTCATCGAGATCGAAGTCGTGACCGCCGGCGCGAACGGTACCCAGGCGTGCTGGGCTGCGCAGACGGACAGCGGCGCGTCTCGCGCGAGCGGCGGCACGGACTTCACGCGCGTGAGCCCGAACGCGCGGTGCGCCAACACGCCGGAGCTCACGGTCAAGGGCGGCGCGATCACGGCCTCGGCCGAGACCGCGGCCGCGCGAGACCTCGGGTTCGGCACGCTGCGCCCGTCGATCGAGATCGCCGGCGACATCAAGATGTTCGTCTTCGGCGGCGATCCGGCGATGGTCGGCTCGCAGGCCGGCCAGGCGGCGGCGGCGATCCGCACGAGCATCGTGTGTCTGCCGCCCGTGATCCTCGGCGCGACGGACTCGTTCCTCCTGGCGCTGCACGGCCAGGCGTCGCAGAGCGCAGCGGGCATCTACAAGGTCCGCATGGGCTGGCGCGAGCTCTAGTCGACGCCCGACACAAGGGAGGCGGCTGCGATCGCCTCCCTCTTCACCGTTTCACGACAGGAGCGAGCATGTACCCGCAGAACAGCACCAAGACGAACGTCCTCGAAGAGCGCGTGTACCGCGCGCGCATCGAGGGCACGGGCGCATCCGCCCCCACGAAGGACCTCGGCAACGGGGTCACGGTCGCGCGCCAGGCCGAGGGCGTCTACCGCTTCAGCTTCACGGACAACCCCGGGACGCTGATCGGCTTCCACCACGGCCTCGGTGGCGCGACCACGAAGGGACACACGGTCACGCGTAGCGAGCTGACCGCACCGAGCGGCGACACGCCGGCGTACGTCGACCTGTCCGTGTGGGACGCGTCCGCCGCGGCCGACGATCTCGAGGCGGATGAGTTCCTCGACGCCACCTTCGTGTTCTCCGCAAGCTCGCTGGTGAGCTAGCGAGGCTACGTTGGCGCGTCTCGTCGAAATGGGCACGCTCGAGACGCTCTGCCAAGAGCAGGTCGATCTCGAGGAAGACAACCACATCTCTCACGAGACGTGGTTGCGCTTCATTTCGGCCGCGTACGGCGAGGCATTCGAGATCGTCTCGCTCGAGGGCGCATCCCGCTACTTCGAGCGCGCGGAGGATCTGACCAGCGACGGGACGAACGTGCTCGAGGAGCCGGACGATGTCCTCGCCGACATCGGGCTATGGTACAAGCCGACGAGCGGCGGACAGTGGCGTCAGCTGACGCGACTGCAGCCGCACGAGGTCACGGCATGGACGGGGCGAACGGGCGAGGCGACTCGCTACGAGCACATCGACGACGAGATCCGGCTGTACCCGACGCCCCCGTCGGGCCACGTGTTCGAGTTCCGGTACCGCCAGCAGGCGCCCGACCTCAGCGGCTTCGCGTCGGACGACTGCGTCGACGTGATGTGCCAAGCCGGGCAGGACTTCATCGTCTGGTGCGTCGCCGCGAAGGCGTTGCCGAAGAACGATGACGACTGGCGCTTCGCGGTGAGCGAGCGCGACCGGTACGGCGAGAAGCTGCGCGACTGGGCGATCCAACAGATGACGATGGCCGAGCCTGCGCGCGCGGTGGTCGTCGATGAAGGTCGCGCGCCGCGCTACGGCGGGGAGTGGGACCGGTGAAGCGCAAGACGTTCACCCCGCCGAGCTCGCAGCAGCTTGCCGATCCGAACGCGGAGGCGGTGCGCCGCGAGCACGCCGAGAAGATCCGCGAGCTGCAGCAGATGCCAGCGGCGCAGCTCGACGTCATTCCCGATGTGCGCCTGCCCGATGGGGTCGTCACGCCGATCGCGCACCAGCTCGGCCGCGAGCCGCAGTGGTTCCGCGAATCGTGCGTGCGCGGCGCGGTCACCGCCGGCGTGATCTCCGAGGTCACCGGCACCGCGTACGACCCGACGAAGTACCTCGTGCTCCGGGCGGATGGATTCGGTGCAACCATCACTTGTCGCCTGGCGGTGCTCTGATGCTGCGCACCGAGCTGTTTCAGCTCGCGCTCGGCTACGGACTCCAACAGGGCGTCGACAAGCGCGCCCTGAACGTGCCCGAGCTCGCGGTGTTGAAGGACGCCGAGTTCGAGGAGCAGGGCGGACTTCAGACTCGCAAGCCGACCGAGGCCGCGGGCACCGACATCTTCGGCGGTGGCGACGTCGAGGACTTCCGCGCCGTCGTCCCGTACGGCAACGAGCTGCTGCTGTTCACGAAGGACAAGCTGTACAGCCGCAAGGCCGACGACGACACGTGGCTCGACAAGGGCACGCATCTCGCGGTGAAGGTCGACGAAGAGACGCGCTTCGCGGTCAGCGGCGACCAGGTCGACTGCGATCGCGCCGAGCTCGCCGGCGTCGTCGTCTACTCGTGGACCGACAAGGGCACGGTGTGGGCGGCCGCGCTCGACAAGGTGACGGGAGCCGTCATCGTGGGCCCGACGATGCTGGGATCGGGCACCGGCGTGGGATCGCAGCGAGCTCGACTCGTCGCGCTCGACACGCGCATCCTGCTCTTCTTTATCGACGACACGGTGAGCCCGGACCTGATGGTGAAGGCCATCGATCCGGCAGATCCGGCCGCTGGATTCGCGTCGGCGAACACGACCGTGCTCGCTGGCGCCGACTCGGGCATCACGTTCGACGTCACGCGGCAGCTCGGCTCCGATGCCGCGATCGGCGCGATCAAGAAGTCGGGCGGCACGGCCTACCTCGCCTTCCGCGTGGCAGCCGACCTCACGCTGACCAGCTCGACCAAGGCGCGCGATTGCGACGAGTGCATCGCGGTCGCCTGCACGCCCGACGGCGCGACGATGCATGTGTTCCGCATCGACGGAACGGTCGACGTCGAGGGCGACGTGATCACCATCTCCGGCTTCGTCGACGTCACCGTGGACCAGGCGATCGCGACCGCGGCCGCGGGGCCGCTGCAGATCACCGCGGCCTACCGCGATGCTGCCGTCGCCGGCGTCTACACGTGCCACGTGTTTTGGTCGGACGGCACGCTCGTCGAGACCAACACGGTCACGACCGCCGGCACCATCGGCACGAAGTCGAACCTCGTGCGCCTGCTCGACATCAACTCGCGCGCGTTCGCGCGCGACGGTCGCGTGTACCTGTGGCTCGGCTTCTCGGTCGCCGCGACCACCATCACCGGCATCGCGGCGCAGTTCGGCTACGCGGTGCAGAACACGTACTTCCTCTACCGCGACGACGCGTTCCTGTGCGCGAAGTCGGTGGCGACGAAGGCCGGCGGAGCGGCGACCGCGGGATATCTGCCTGGCGTCCAGGCGCTCGGAGATGACGCGTACGCGTGGTGCGGCGTGAAGAAGCGCGTCCTCGTGACCGGCATCGGCAACACGAAGCGACTGCGCCGGCAGGCGTACGGCGCCGGAAGCCCCGTCGACATCATGTTCACGTTCGACTCGAACGAGGCGCGCCGATGCGCACAGCTCGGGGCGACGCTGTACAACGCCGGCGGCGAGGTCCTGCAATACGACGGCGTCGGACTGACCGAGGTCGGGTTCCACATCTACCCGCACACGCTCGCGCTTGGAGCGACAACGGGCGACATCGAAGACGGCAACTACGTCTATCGGATGACGGCGCGGTCCGCGAACGCGAAGGGCGACATCGACCGATCGACGACCGCGACGCATGCCGAGACCGGAGCCTTGTCGGGCGGCACGCAGGGCATCACGGTTCAATCCACGAACCTGTACACGACGCACAAGCGACTCGTGGACGTGCCGACGCGCGGCTTCGCGCTCGAGATCTGGCGCACGCTGAAGGACCCGGGGACGTTCGACGCGCCGTTCTACCTCGTCACCGACCCGAACCCGAACGAGCTGACCAACCCGAACCGGTTCGTGTTCAACGACCTGACGTCGGCGACATCGAGCTCGATGACGGACGAGCTCGAGGACGCGGATGTCGAGCAGCTCGCGACGAGCCCCGAGAACGGCGCGAACCTCGAACCGCTGGCCCCACCGGCGGCGTCGATCATCGTGGCAAGCGCCGAGCGCGTGTTTCTCGCGGGCATCGCCGGCGAGCCCGACACGGTGTGCTACTCGAAGCAGACTCCGGTCGGCGAGATCGCCGCGTTCCACGAGCAGCTCGCGGTAGCGATCCCGCGCGAGGGCGGTCGCATCACGGCGCTCGCGTTCCTCAACGAGACCCTGATCGTGTTCCGCGAGACGGCAATCTATGCGCTCGTCGGCGACGGCTTCGACAACGCGGGCAACGGCGTGAACTTCGTCCCGCGCATCGTGTCGCTCGACGTTGGCGCCATGAGCCACGAAGCCGTTGCCGTCGAGCCGAGCGGCATCGTGTTTCAGAGCCGCAAAGGGAAGTACCGCCTCAACCGCGGCTGGGCGCTGCAATACATCGGCGGTGCGGTGAAGGACTACGACGACGAGGAAGTGCTCGCGGTGCACGTCGTCGAGTCGCAGCATCAGATCCGCTGGGTCACGGGCTCGCGTGTGCTCGTGCTCGACTACGCGGCGACCTCGCAGGGGAACCCGGTCGGGCAGTGGAGCGAGTGGACGCTCACGAACGGCGTGCACGCGTGCATCTGGAACGGCTCGTGGGTGTTCCTGTCGAGCTCGGCGGGCGCGCTCGTGCAGCAAGCCGACTACGGCGACCTCGTGACGTATGGCATCGACCTCGAGACGCCGTGGATCAAGATGAACGACCTACAGGGCGCGGGCCGCGTCCGGCGCATCTTGATCCTCGGTGAGCATCTCGGGGGCGCGTACGAGCTGCGCGTCCGCCTCGCGCGGAATTACGAGGTCGACGAGGACACCGGGCAGCCGGCGTGGTTCGACGACATCGCGTGGCCGCGCGCGGGGGAGACGGTCGATGCGCAGTACGACGTCGGCTCGGCGTTCACCGCGAAGATCGGCCCGTCGATCCAGCGGTGCACGGCGATCAAGATCCGGATCACGGTCGGCCGGTACGTCACCGTCGAGGGCAACCCGGACCCGCAGTTTCAGGCGCCGCTCGTGCCCGCGGTGAAGCTGACAGGAATCGGTCTCGAAGTCGGCATCAAGCCAAACCTCACGCGCAACGTGCGCGTGGAGAGCAAGGCATAAGGAGGACGTCATGGCCTGGTACGACTTTCTTTACAAGCCGGCGGCGAAGCTGCTCGGCGGGCTCGCCGATGAGTCGGCGTCGTCGACGCAGAAGCGGAACAACCTGAACAACCAGGGCGGCATGGCGTCGTGGTTCGCGGACAACGCGCAGAACAAGTACGGCGATCTCGGCGCCGAGGGCGACCGCGCGCGGCAGATGCTGTGGGACCAGGCGACCGGGAAGACCTCGGTCACTGGCGAGCAACTCCGACAGGGGCTGCAGTCGCTGTACGGACAGCAGCGCTCGATGGCCGCGAGCGCGAGCCCGCAGAACGCCGCGATGGCCGCGCGCACGGCGATGGTCAACAGCGCTCGCCTCGGCGGGGCTGCGTCTGGACAGGCCGCGCTCGCTCGCCTGCAGGAGCAACAGATGGCGCAGCGCGCGCTTCAGGACGCGATCCTCGGTCAGCGTGCGCAGGACCAAAGCGTGGCGCTCGGCTCGCGACAGAACGCGATCCAGGCGTATGGGGGAACGACGCCGGACAAGAGCTGGCTCGAGAAGTGGGGCCAGCCCATCTCGGCAGGGCTCGGCGCGATCGCGACGTCCGACGAGCGCGCGAAGAATGGCATCAAGAGCGCCGATTCCGACGCCGGCAAGATCCTCCGTGGGCTGAAGGCGTACTCGTTCAAGTACAAGGACGAGAAGCACGGCTCCGGCGAGCAGTTCGGCGTGATGGCACAGGACCTCGAGCGCGCGGGCCTCAAGCATGCGGTGATCGATATGCCCGACGGCACGAAGGCCGTGCACGGCGCGAAGCTGTCGACGGCGAACACCGCGATGCTGGCAGCCCTCGGCAAGCGCGTCGCGAAGCTGGAGAAGAGCAAGTAGCGATGCCGTGGCCGGATGACATGTTTGCGCCTCCGGGCTCGGCGTCGCCGGGCTCGTTGGACACGTACGGCCTCGGGGGCGAAGACGACTACTCGAGCACGCTCGCGGCGATCGACGCGCAGCTGCGTGGCGAAGTGCCGGCGGCAGTCGCGCCCGAAGCGCCGGCGGACCCGAACGAGATCGAGATGCCGGTCGACTACGTCGGCAAGCCGACGATCGGTAAGCCGCACGTCCCCGAGGAGCCGCCGCCGTTCGGCGTTCCCGGCATCGGTGTGCCGGCGCCGATCTTCGATGCCGCGGCCGGCGACCCTCGCGAGATCGACATCGACGCAAAGATCGCGGGCTCGGCGGATCGCCAGCTCGATCGACCCGTCGAAGACGTGAAGCCCGACTACGAGGCCACGCCGCTCGACCTGCCGACCGAGCAGGAGCGTAGCGAGGCGCTGCAGAAGATGTCACCGGCCGAGTTCGCGCAGCTCGAGCTGAAGCGCGAGCTCGCACGCCGCGACCAGGAGGCAACCGCCGTCCTCGAAGCGAACCGCGTCGAGCGCGAGCAGGCAGAGCGCGACCACGAGATCGCGAAGCAGGCACAGGTCATCCGCCAACAGGAGGCGGCGGCGATCCAGGCCGACGCGAAGCGACTTGCCGAGGAGAAGATCGATCCCGAGGGCTGGCAGAAGTCGCGGTCGGTGCCGCAGTCGATCGCCGGCTTCCTGTCCGTCGTGATCGGCGGATTCGGTGGCGGGCCCAACGTCGGCCTGCAGATGATCAACAGCGCGATCGAACAGAACATCGAGGCGCAGCGCGCGAACCTCGCCAACAAGCGGGCCGCGCTCGGCGACCGTCGGAGCGCGCTCGCCGATCAGCAGCAGAGCGACGCGGCGTTCGAGCGCCAGGCGAACGCGTACCGGATCGCGACCTACGAGCGAACCATCCGCGACATCTCCGCGCAGCAGATGCAGTACGACCCGCAGGGGACGACGGCGATCGCGCTCGAGAAGGCGCGCCGCGCGATCATCGCCGAGCAAGCGAAGGCGTACACGAACGCCGTCGACGCGGCGACGAAGCGCCAGGTCGACGCGCTGAAGACGCAGTTCGACCTCCGCAAGACCGCGGCCGAGACGGCGAAGCTCGAAGCGGAGGCCGCGAAGCTGCGCGGCGCTGGCGCAGGCGCCGGCGCGAAGAAGGACGAAGACATCGTGCGCACGCCTGCTGAGTGGGCCGCGCTCGGCGTGACCGGCGTCCCTGCGCCGATGTCGATGAAGGAGCTGAAGAAGCTGCAGCCGCTCATCAAGGGCGGTCAGGAGGTCGCGAAGAACGAGCAGCAGATCGCCGAGAACCAGCGCGCGGGACTCTCGAAGGAGCAGCGCGAGCTCGGCATCCCCGGCGTGACGATGGCAGACGGGTCCGAGCTGATCGCGCGCGGCGGCACCGAGGAAGCGAAGATGCTGCGGAAGAAGGTCGCGGCGACGCGCTCCGTTGTTCGACTGCTCGATGAGGTCGAGCGCATCCGCACCGGATGGACGTCGGACACGGTGCAAAGTCCCGAGTGGCAGCAGCTGCAGAGCGACTGGAACACCGCGATCGGCGTCGCGAAGGACGTGTTCGGGCTCGGCGCGCTGTCCGGCCCCGATCTCGACCTGATCAACAAGGTGCTCGGCGCGAAGGACCCGACGCAGTTCCGCGACATCGGAGCCGGCATCGCGAAGGCGCGGCAGAACATGATCAACATCACCGCCGACGAGCTCGACGGCGCGGGCCTCGACAAGCGGTGGACGATCCCGAAGCCCAAGCTCGAAAAGCCGAAGGAAACCGCGACGGACACGACGCAGAAGCGCGCGCTGTCGTCGAACGTCGGATCGTTCGACGCGTTCACAACCGACCTCGACACGCTTCCGCGCGACCAGCGCCCCGACGGCTCTGACGACGCGTTTGCGTACTACACCGCACACGCGGTCGGGCCCGAGGCGGCGAAGACGTGGATCCCGCCTGGCGTCCGTCGACACATCGACGCGCTCGCATCGCAGGCGCGCACCGGCGACGAGAAGGCGCACGCGATGCTCGGCGAGCTCGCGCAGAAGGGCGGCAGTCCGGCGGTGCGCGCCGCGGCGCAGGTCGCGCTTACGTCCGTGGCTTCACCGAGCGACACCGTCGACCTCGCGGGCTCGCGTGAGGTTGCTCGCGACACGATCGCCGAGCCCCCGAAGGGGAAGAAGTAGTGCCGGTGAACCTGATCGATCCGGCGACGGGCGAGGTGCATTCCGTTGAGGAATCGGACCCCGCATTCGCCACGCTCGTGCGCGAGGGATGGACGCCAGAAGGCGGAGCGGAGGCCGCTGCGCGCGTCACGCAGGAGCAGCGCGAGGACGAGTACTCCAGTGCGGCGAACAAGGTGCGCGCGGGTATCGCCGGCATCGGCCGAGGCGCGTCGCTCGGTCTCACCGATGTGGCCGCGTCGGCGCTCGGCTACGGCGAAGACGTCGCGAACCTGCGCGAGTACAACCCGGGCGTCAGCCTCGCCGGTGAGGTGCTCGGCGGTGTGTCCGGCATGGGACTCGCGGGGCAGGCCGCGAAGCTCGGCCAAGGGATCGCGAAGGTCGGCGAGGGAGCGTCGCTCGCGAGCAAGGTCGTGCGCGCGGGCGCGGGCTACGGCACCGAGGGTGCGCTTCAGGGCCTCGGCTCGGGCATCAGCGAGCTCGCGCTGTCGGCCGATCCGCTGACCGTCGAGAGCGTCGTGGGCACGCTCGGATCGCACACGCTGTTCGGCGGTGCGGTCGGCGCCGGCGCCGGCGTGCTCGGCAAGGGCCTCGAGGTCGGGCTCCGCAAGGGAGCGAAGGCGCTCGACGCGATCGCGGCACGCGGATCGAAGGCCGACGAGATCGGCGAAGTCGCGGCAGACCTCGCCGGCATGGACGCGAAGGCGCTGCGCGGCGCGCGCAAGGCCGAGCTCGACGCGATCGAGGCCGCACGCGTCCCACAGCGCGCGCAGCTATCGGAAGAGATCACCGCGTTCCGTCGCGAGATGAAGGAACAGAAGGTGTGGCTCGCGACGCGGGGCGCGGATGAGGCCGAGCTGAAGGCCATCGGGAAGCGGACCCTCAAGGCCGATAAGCAGCTCGACAACCTCATCGACGATCCGAAGTACTTCGCGGAGAACCCCAAGGGCGCGCTGTCGGCGCTACGCAAGCAAGAGGCCGCGCTCGACGAGCTCGTGACGAAGCACGGCGAGAAGCTACGCGCGAAGTTCGCGAACGACACGTCCGGCGCGCGTCTTCAGGCGCTCGACAACGCGGCGAAGGCGCTCGAACGCAACCGCTCGCTGCAGCAGAAGATCGCCGACCTCGCCGCGGCTCCGTCCAGTGCGCGCCTCACGGCGATCGACGACGCGAAGGAGCTGCTCGTGTCGGGTGGCGCCGCGAACAAGGGCCAATCGCTATTCGACCGCGTCGCGAGCGGCACCGCGTTCACGGGCGTCGCCGGCGCGATCAGCGCACTACCCATCCCGGGCGCAGCAGCGGTGGCGCCGTTCCTCGGTGCGCGCGCGGCCGAGCTCGTGACCGGCAAGCTCGGCGACGTCGGCAAGCGGTTCACGCAGGCCGGTGCCGCGGCGGCCGAGCGCATGTCGAAGGGCATTACCGCGTTCCTCGACGTGACGGGCAAGCTTCCGCCGATCGCGCCCGTGCTCGCCACGAAGACGCTCGGGGCGCTTCGCTACTCGGACTCGCGCGACGACGAGAAGCCGGCGAAGAAGCCGAAGAAGGGCGAGCAGGCGAAGAAGGAGAAGCTCGCGGATCTGTACAGGGCTCGCGCGGCCGAGGTGCGGTCGCAGGTCGAGCTCGCGGCGGATCCGACCACCGGCCAGATGAAGCCGCGCATGCGCATGGACGCGCGCGCGAACATGGCGTCGACCTTCGCCGGTATTCGCGTCCAGGCGCCGCTCGTCGCCGATGCGATGGAGACGCTCGCCGCGCGCCGGTTGACGTTCCTCGCCGAGAAGCTACCGAAGCGACCCGAATTCAACGCGATCCAGACGGGCCCGGACATGTGGCAGCCGTCTGACTTCGAAATGCGCACGTGGGCGCGCTACGCGGCCGCGGTCGAGGACCCGGGCGCGATCGCCGAGCGCCTCGCGAACGGCACCATCACGCCCGAGGACGCGGAGGTGATGCAGGCGGTGTATCCCGAGCAGCTCGCCGCGCTCACGCAGCAGGTGCTCGCGCAGCTTCCCCAGCTGCAGAAGACGTTGCCGTACAAGCGTCGGCTCGCGTTGTCGATCCTGACCGGCGTCAACGTCGATCCGATGATGGACCCGTACGTGATGAGCGTGCTGCAGCAGTCGTACGTCGAGGAGCCTGGCTCCGAGGGCGGAACGCAGGCACCGCAGCCGCAACCGCAGTTCGGTTCGGTGAAGGTCGACGAGCCGACGCCGGCACAGCAAAGGAGCGCGTGATGCACGAGTACCTGAATGGAACCCCGGGCCTGCTGTTCCAGGCCACGATCCCGACGTCGACGACGCAGTATGTCGCGATCCCGGTCCGCGACGGCAAGCTGGGAGCGTTCATCTCGTGGAGGAATGCCACGGCCAACGCGACCATCACTCTCGAGTTGACGAGCCACCCGGCTGGCAAGTCACCGCAAGATCCGGGCTCGGCCGCAACGTGGTCGGACTCGGGCGTGACCATCACCGGCCCGGCTGCGTCGGCCGCTGGTTCGGTGATGGTCAACGTCGACAACGCTCGACAGCGGTACGCCCGACTGAAGATCGTCACCACTGCGGTGTCGCCGATCGAGGTGTGGGACGGAGGATCGGATCGCGCATGACGATTCGTAGCGGCATTCGCGCGGGGCTCGTGTCGACGCTGCTCGTTGGCTGCAACCCGAGCGCGTCGGAGCCCGGCATGCTCGTCGCGCTGTTCGGTCAGAGCAACGCCGCCGACAACGTCGATTGGTCTGCGAGCGATCTCGGCCTTGGACTCGGGGACACGTTCGACGGCTTCCGCGTCACGCGCAAGATCGCTGGCTCGGACGCTGACCCGCTCGTGTGGGCGGTCGATCGCGAGCGCGAGACGCTGCGCCCGAGCTCGGAGGGTAACCCCAACATGGGTCCGATGCTGTCGGCCGGTCGCCTCGCCGCGCGGCATGGCGTCACGGAGGGCGTGCAGTTTGCGATCAGTGGATGCGAGATCGCGAAGCTCCTGCCCGATGCGACCTACCCAACCGACGGGCCCAACGCGTTCACGCAGTTCGTGTCGATGGTCGAGACTGCTGAGGCTGCGAGCGGTACGCGGTTCGGGATCCTTATCTTCTCGCAAGGCGAGACGGATGCGGACGACGAGACGAAGGCCGGACTCTGGCAGTCTCGCGCGCAGGCACTACTCGACGAGCTCTGGACGCGGTGGCCGGATCTCGTCGTCGTGATTCCGCGCATCAACGATTCGGCTGTTGCCGACCACCTCGAAACGCTGATCGAAGGTCAGGACGAGCTTGCCGCGGCGAACCCGGGGAAGGTCGCGATCGTCGTCGTCGACGACCTTCCAATGTTAGACGACTTCCACTACCGAGTCACCGAGGTCACGACCATCGGAAATCGCACGATGGCGGCCGGCCTGCGTCTCGCCGGCGTGCCGCCTTACGTCGTCCAGGGACCGGCGCCTGAGTACCTCGGCAGCGACGGCGCGGTGTACCGCGGCACGTCGACGACATCGATCGTTGTCAGCTCGCGCCGCGACCTCGAGGCGGGCGACGGCGAGGTCCTCGTGGTCTCGAAGGGCTACGGCACCGGCACCGTGTCGATCGCCGACCTGCGTGGCTTCGAGCTCGTCCAGGAGGACACGAGCGACACGGGCACAGGTGTCACGAACTACAGCGCGATGTACACGCGCGTCGTCACGCAGGAGATGCTCGACGATCCCGACTTCGTGTGGTCGATCTCGATCTCGATCGCCAGCGTCCACGCGAACGACAAGATCAGCGCGAACATCGACGCGTACCGCTCGCCGAGCGGACTGGTGACGTTCGGCGCGTCCGCGAAGTCGAAGAACAACGCGCTCAACACGCCAGTGTCCTGTCCGGGAATCACGACCACCGAGCCGGATGCGCTCGTCGTGAACTACACGACCGGATGGTGCGGCAACCCGGGCCGCACGCTGTCGTCGATCGCCAACGCGAGCCTCGCGGGACTCGCGCAGCAGAAGCACTCGGTGCTCCCCGTCGCCGGCGGCGAGGGAATGATGATCTCGTCGATCGCCGGCCTGAAGGAGGCCGCCGGCGCCGTGTCGGCAACGACCGCGACGCTCAACCTGTACGCGCTGCAGGTCAATTTCACGCTGGAGATCCAGCCATGAGCCACATGCCCTCCTATGGCGGTTCGGGCTCCGCGTGCTCGGGCAGCGGAAGTTGCGGATCGCGGATCATCGAGTACACCGCGACAGGCGCGGAGTCCCCGTCCGGCTTCGTTGTTCCCATCGGCACCACGCTCGCCGCGGCCGACTATCACGTGCAGTTCTTCGGCGTCGAGGATGACGTGATCGTGCCGCTCGCGTGGTCGTTTCCAACGTCCGGCAAGACCTACTCGCAGTTCGAGGCGCGCTTCGCCGGCGACGAGCTCACCGCCGGCGGCGTCTACAAGTTCCAGATCGTGGAGGCATGACATGCGGAAGATCGTCCCATCACTCGTCGGCGTCGCGCTCGCGGTCGCGTTCTGCGTCGCGCTCGTCGACGCGCAGCCGGCGCCCGGATTCAGCAAGACGGCCCCGCTCGCCGGCACCGGCTCGTCGGGCTCACCGCTGCGGATCACGCCATGCTCGGCCGGACACATCCTCGAGAGCGATGGGAGCGCGTGGTCGTGCATCTCGACGCCGAGCTCAAGCGGCGACATTGATGCGGTGACCGCAGGCATCGGTCTCGAGGGCGGCGGTCTCAGCGGCACGGTGTCGCTCTCGCTGCTGTCGTCGTGCGCAGACGGCCAGGTCCTCAAGAGCGCGAGCTCCGGCACGTCGTGGGTGTGCGCGAACGACACCGACACGGACAGTGGCGGTGACATCACGAGCGTCGGAGCGACGTCCGGCGGCGGGCTGACCGGAGGCGCGACCTCGGGCGCTGCACTGCTCGGGCTGCTCACGACGTGCTCGTTCGGGCAGGTGCTGCAATGGGACGGCGACTCGTGGGAGTGCGACGACGACGACATCGGATCGCCCGGCGCCGGCGACATCGAGAGCGTCACCGCCGGCGACGGACTCACCGGCGGCGGCACGGTCGGCGCGCTGACGATCGATGTCGGATGCGGCACGGGCCTCTCGTGTGCCGCAGATGCGATCAGCGTCAACATCAGCGGCGCGAGTTGCTCGGCGGGCCAGTACGTCTCGGCGATCTCGGCGACCGGCGGCGGCACGTGCACGGCCGAGGTCGGCGACATCAGCGGCGTCACCGCCGGCGACGGACTCACGGGCGGTGGTTCGAGCGGCGCAGTCACGGTGCAGATGCGCCAGGACTGCAACAACGGACAGGTCGTGAAGTGGAGCGGCTCGGACTGGGTATGCGACGACGACGACACGTCGTCGGGCTTCGACACCGCGGGCACGGGCCTCACGTCGAGCGGCACGACGGTCAACGTCGTGTGCGGAAGCAACCTCGCGTGCGCGGCCGACAGCGTGAACCTCGCGACCAACGTTGCTGTGGGCGGCACGCTGTCGACGGTGGGCACGGCGACGATCGGCGGCTCGCTCGCAGTAACGGGTGACGCCTCGTTCAAGGGCGGCTTCACGTACACGAACGACGCCGAGCTCAACTTCTTCTACGGGACCAACTCGACGGCGACCGGCTACATCAACTACCGCAGCTACGCGGGCGGCTTCGGTGCGTTCCGCAATCTGATCATCGCGGACGGAACATCGGCCGCGGTCGTCACCTTCACGGGCAATACGAAAACGGTCGACTTCTGGGGCCCGGTCAACATGACCGGCTCGAACAACACCGTCAACGAGCTGACGTCGAGCGGCACGATCGCGCTCAACGGCACAAACAACACCGTCGGCAACGCGGACAGCGACAACTTCAACTCGCGCGCGACGCTCGCATTCAGCGGCACCGACCCAACGGTTGCCTCTGGCAGCTGCACGATCAGCGGCGAGGCGCAGAGCTTTCGCCTGACGAAGACCGTCGGCGGCAGTGGCTCGTGCACCGTCAACCTGCAGCGCACGTTCAACAGCGCGCCGTTCTGCGCGATCTCTCGCGCGAGCTCGAAGACGGCAGACATCTACCAGTCCGGTGAAACAACGTCGTCGGTGTCATTCACGTTCTCCGACGACGCAACCATCAACGTGCTCTGTCCGGACCGCCGATGACGCCCGAACAACTCCTTCTGCAGCTCGGCATCAGCGGAGCCGTCCTGTTCGTCGGCTACCGGATCGCGCTCGTGCTGTTGCGCAACTGGCGCGAGTCCGAGAAGGAGCGCACGCAGGTCCTCGCGGACGGCTTCACCTCGCTGGTCAACAAGGTGGACGCGCACCATCGCGCGGACATCGAGAGTCATCGTGAGATGGGCGAGCAGCTCATCGAGATCAGGACAAAGCTCGACGAGGCGCGGTGGTATCGAGACGAATTGACGCCCGTCGGCGTTCCGCCGCCGATGCCGCGATCGGCGACACCGGCAAAGGGCGTGGCGGTCACCGTCGGCACGCGGCTTCCGCGTCGCGGAACACATCACGATGGAGAGGGATAACCAATGCTGCAGGACACCAGCGGTGCGCTTGCGTTCCACGACGACCGTGAGGACGCGCTCGTCATCGACGATCCCGATGTCTCGCCGCGTGCGGAGGTAGTCGTGCACATCCACACCGAAGACGACGGGCTGTGGCACCGCCTGACGCCGAACCACCAGCGCACCGGGTGCGGTCGGCAGTTCAACGTCCTGCACGCGGTACTTCGTCGCGAAGAGCTCGTGAACGCGGTGTCGCTCTGCCCCCGGTGCTTCACCGACTACGAGCGCGAGCTCGCGGCCGACGCGGACGCGAAGCGCCACCGCGACACGCTCGAACAGGTGCCACTCCGACTCCACGAGTGGCTCGATGACCCCAACCGTCCGAACAACCCGCGACGAAAGAAGTGACGCCATGGAATTCCTCTCGAAGCTCGATCCCAACCTCGTCGCCGTGCTCTTCACGGCAATCACCACCGTCGGCGGCTGGCTGTACAGGAAAGCCAAGGGCGAGAAGCAGGCCGACATCACCGATGCGTTGTGGGACGCGCTCGAAGGCAAGGTGATCGCGCTCGCCGAGTCCGAGGAAGTTGCCGGCGTCGTCCGCGACAAGCTCACGAAGGCCGCGTACGAGGCGCTCGCGCGCATGGGCCTCAAGAAGAACGCGGTCGTCGACACCATCGTCGCGAAGCTCGTCGAGCGTGGTGTCACCGAGGTCCGCAAGCGCGTGCTCGCGCGGAAGAATGCGGAGGCCGCGGCGCAGCTGCCCGCGCAGATCCAGGCGCTCCTCGAGCTCGCCGCGAAGCTCCCCAAGACGTTCGATGCACCACCGCCCGAGAAGCGAACGGTGCCGACGCTGCTCGAGGGCCTGCCCGGCGAGGTCGCGCGCATCTGCCCCGAGGCCGGCTGCGATAGGCCGCTCGGCCACGAGGGCGAGCACGGCGCCGTCGCGGAGCCGGCGCAATGAAGCGGCTGTGCGTGCGGTGCTCGCTGAAGCAAGCGGGCCTGTCGCTCGTCGCGGTCGGTCTCGCCGGCCTCCTGATCGCGTGGGTGCTCACGTGGTGAAGCCGCTCGAGGCGTACCCACCGCCGGCGAAGCTCGTCGACCTGCGCGCGACCGCGGCGCAGTCGCATCACGGCTACGCGACGCGATCGCGGCCGTGGTCGACGGTCACCGGCATCACGCTGCATCAGACCGCATGCATGCTCGGCGAGCGGCCCTCGCGCTGGAACACGGTCGGCGCGCACTACGGCGTCACCCGCTCGGGTCAGGTGCTGTGGATGCACGATCCCGATCGCATCGTCGTCCACGGCAACGGCTGGAACACGCGGTGCGTCGGCATCGAGGTCGACGGCCTGTACGCCGGCGTTGACGGCGATCCGAAGACGGTGTGGAACGACCCGTCGACGCCCCATCGCGAGGCAGGCCAGCAGCTCACGATGGAGGCGCAGCTCGCGACGTGCGAGCTGATCCGGTGGATCTGTTCGGAGGTCGAGAAGCACGGCGGCGAGGTCACGAAGCTGGTCGCGCACCGGCAGTCGTCGAAGAGCCGGCGCGACGATCCGGGCTCGGCCATCTGGCGCGGCGTGGCGCTACCGATGTCGCTCGAGCTCGGCCTGGACGACGGCGGCGACGGCTTCGAGATCGGCGGGTACCCCATCCCGGTCGAGTGGGACCCGAGCCGGACGCGGTGGAGGTACTAGCCGGCCTCGTCATCTCGTCCTCGTGGATCGTCGAGGACGGGTGGACCACGCAGATCGCCGGCGTCGTGAAGAAGGTGCGGAAGAAGCACGGCCTGCGGTTGAGGAAGAACCGCTGCAGCGCGTGCGGCGAGCTCGGCCACACGAGCCGATCGCCGAAGTGTCCGAAGCGCGCGTCCTCAGGTTCTCCACAGCCCGGGGCACCAGTAGAGCAGCCGCAGGGCGAGGCGCTCCTCGATCTCAGTGAGGGGACGACGAGCGAGGCCGGCGACGAAGAGACGGGCGCGGACGTGGGGCATGAAACCGCCGCATCGTGCGAGGCGGTCTGAGGTTGCGTGGATTCGAACCGGCGACTGTCACACCGGCGGCACAGCGACTCACCCGACGAGCTTCAAATGCGCGCCGCGCCTACGCTTCGGGGCGATGTCCACGAGCACTGAAAATCCGCGTGTCGGCGGTT
>CAZZDD010000039.1:0-25039 GCA_964652185.1 uncultured Candidatus Peribacteria bacterium
TCTGGCCGCATTGTGAGCCGCACATCAGCCGCGCTATCGCCGCGGTGACGACGAGCGAAACACCTGAAGGCATCTTAGCGGAAGCGCTGGCCGACCGAAACGGTCTGTGGGTCATCTACGACGCCGCCGAGCCGGCCGCGCTCCTTGCCGCAGGCGTCTCCTGCATGCGCCAGACCAACCGCGGAATGGTGTCAGAAATCCGCTACATCGCCGGCCGCGAAGGACGCCGATGGCTGCGGCCCTGTCTCCGCCAATTCGAAGCGCTGTCCAAAGCAAGCGGCGCCGAACTGATCCACATCGAAGGCCGGCTCGGCTGGCGTCGGTTCCTCCCTGATTACCGCGAAATCCGTACCGTGATCGAGAAGAGACTCTGAGCCATGGGCAAGAACAGCCAGACCAGCAGCCAGCAGACGACGAGTGGACCGTGGCCGGCAGCGCAGGGCTACCTCAAGGACGCCATGAAGACGGCCGACAAGTACCTCGACAAGGGCAAGGGCTTCAAGGCCTACCCCGGCGAGGGTTACGTCCCGTTCTCCAGCGAGACGAACCAAGCTCTCAGCGGCATTGCGGGCAAGGCGCAGCAGGGCAACCCGTTCTATTCCGGCGCGTCCAACTTCACCCAAGGCCTTCTCGGCGGCCAGTACAACCTTGACCAGTCCGGCTATCAGGGCCTGATGGGGCAGGGGCCGAACACCGAGGCCGATTACCGCGCCATGCTCGACGGCGAGAACGAGGCCTACAACCAGGTCCGCCAGACGACGGCGAACACCCTCGGCGATCAGATCCAGCGACAGTTCGGCGGGGCGAGCTACGGCGCCCCGGAGAACGCCTCCTACCTCACCAAGGGCGTGGGCGACGTCCTCACGCAGATGGACAGCAACAACTACTTCCAGCGGCAGGGGCTCAAGCAAGGCCTCCTCAACAACATCACGGGCGTCCAGCAGCAGAACTTCGACAACACCCGCGGCCTTCTCGGAGACATGTCCAACCTCTCGCAGCAGGACATCAACAACCGCATGGGCGGGCTGTCGATGATGGACAGCGTGTACCAGAGCCAGTTCCTCCCCGACCAGATGCTTGCCGGCGTCGGCGCGGCCAAGGAGGCCAAGAGCGGCGAACAGCTCCAAGCGGACATGGACAAGTTCAACATCAAGCAGATGGCGCCGTGGGACCGGCTGGCGCAGGCCTACGGTATCTTTTCTGGCACCGGGGCTCAGGGCAGCCGGGCGACCACCAGCGTCAGCCAGCCCACGGACATCTTCAGCAAGCTCCTCGGCGGCGGCTTGCTCGCGAGCCAGATCCTTTAGTCCAGCCATCCCCACTTCTGGCCGCGATGGATCAAGCTAATCGTCATCTGCGACACGCCGAATAGACGGGCGATGTCCCGTTGGTTCATGGTCCCCTTGAGAGTGCGAATTTTGCGGACGCTTTCTTCGGTGAGTATGGAGCGGCCGTGTCGTTCGCCGCGAGGGCGGGTGCCGTGGCCTACACAATCGGCCATGTTTTCAGTCCTAGTGGCCCAACGGAGATGGCTGCGGGTGACACAACCGAGGTGGCCGCGACCGCAAGAATGAGCGCCTTGGTGATCGGGAGTTGGTGGCGGGCCATACTCGTCTTCGCAGACTAGACGCGAGACGGGGATATTGCGCCTGTTCCGAGTAATGATTGCGTAGCCATGGCTGCGGGCGAAGGGCCAGATTAAGCAATCTTCGCCGTCATAGGACATGATGACTTCGCGGAGATAGCGCTCGGGCTCGCCGTTCGCGGCGCGTTCTAAGTGCGTTGGGTCACCGTGGATGCGCCAGCGTGAATAATGAGTCTGGCACCACCCGCGCTTCACACACGGCTTGCCGCAGTCCGGAATCGAGCATATTCGGGAAGTAGCCATTTCAGCCTCCGACAAGGTTGGTCTGGTTAGAGCGCGCTGCGGATTGCCGTCCGTGGCGCGCTCGTCATTTGTAAGCCATTTTCTCCGGGGAATCAACAACATGGCCGAAGTCGTCTCGATGCGCGGCGAGCCCATCACGGCTCCCGGCGAGCCGATTGACGAGGTGGTGGCCTTGGCGCGGGACATTCTCCAGCGCGCGGAGGCGGGCGCTCTCCGGGGCATCGTCGCCTGCGTCGTCAATTCGGACGACACGTTCCAGGCGGCAACGGCGGGGGCGTTCGGCGGCTACGGGATGCTCGGTCTGATGGGGCACCAGATGCATATCCTGAACGCCGCGATGCGCGAGGAAGATGAATGATGCCCGGCCTTCTCAACACCCAGCGCGGCGGCGGCCTTCTCGGCGGCGGGTACAATCCCATCCGCCAGATTGCCACGGGCGGCTCCCCCGGCCAGCCCTCTTCCATGGTGCAGATGGGCGGCATGGGCGACCCGAGCCAGTACGGGTCCGATGCGTGGGCTTTGCAGGGCGGCGGGCCGGGCGCGCTGTTCTGGCGCCAGCTCATGCGCGGGATGACCGGCAAGAACCCGCTCAACGTCCTCGACCCCGCCAAGGCCGAAAAATACTGGTCGCCCGAGACCATCGGCATTCTCCGGCCCGAGTTCCAGCAGGCCTACAAGAAGGCGAACAAGTGATGCTCACGGTTCCGCTCGGTAAATGGCAATTCGTCTTCGGGTTCCGGCGCAAGCCGCTGGTTGTCCAGTGGGCGGCCTTTCGGCCGGCGCAGTATTGGTGCTTCCCCCCGGAATGGACCGACGTGACGCGCGTTTGGACGGCATGGCCGCCCGAAGGAGGTAAGTGATGGCGCTCCAGTTCCCCAACCCCTTCGCCGGCCAGTCCACGACCGCGCAACAGCCGGTCCTCCCGCGCGTACCGTGGCGTGATAACCCGATGGTGACGGCGGCGGCATTCGGCCTTCTCGGCGGGCGCAACATCAACGAGGGCCTTGCCAACGTCGCGGCCACGGCCCCGGCAGGCATGGCGGCGAAGTCCGGCATGCAGCAGTTCATGCTTGCCCAGCAGGAAGCCCAGGCCAAGAAGGCCGAGCAGGAACAGCGCCGGCAGCAGATGAACGAGGTGATGAAGGCGTGGCCGGGCCTCTCTCCCGAGCAGCGCGCCTTGTTCTCGGTGCAGCCGGAGCTTTTCGGCCAATACGCCATGAGCACGATGGCCCCGAAGGAGACCTATCGCCCGCTCACCGACCCGAATGAACGGGCGCAATTCGGCATCCGCCCGGATGACCAAGGCCCCTATCAGGTCGGCCCCGACAACAAGGTGTACGCGGTCGGCGGTGGCGGCACGAACGTCAACGTCAACACGGGCGAGAAGCTGACTGAAGGCCAGTCCAAGGACGTGAATTTCTATGCTCGCGGTCTGAGCGCCAACGCTGAATTGACGCCGGATCTCGAAGCTGCCCTGACCGACCTGCCCGCAAGCCTGTGGAGCAATGCTCCGGTTCTTGGCAACTTCGCTGTAAGCCCGAAATTCCAGACGGCAAAGCGCGCCGCATCCGAGTTCCTTGCTGTCGTTCTCCGTAAGGATACCGGCGCCGCCGTCACGCCGCAGGAGTTCGAGCTTTACGGGCCGATGTACCTTCCCGTTCCCGGCGACAGCGTTCAGGTATTGGAGGCGAAGCGCAAGGCGCGCAAGAAGGTCATCGACTCAATCAAGCTCGGTCTCGGGACGGCGCGCGGCATGGCTGACGAGATCGATGCGGAGATGGGCGCTGGAGCCTCGGCCCCTGCCGAGACCGCCCCGGGCGGCGTGGTGGATTGGCAGACCTATTTCGGAGGGCAGTAGCCCATGACCGTCGTCACCATGCCGGACGGCGCGCGGGTGGATTTCGGCGACATGCCGCCGGACCAAATCCGCGAGCTGATCAAGCGTAAGTTCCCCGAAGCGGTTGCCGGCGCCACCAAGGCAACAGAGCCCAAGATGGGCACCGCAGAGGACATCGCGCGCTCGACGGCTACCGGCTTGGGGGAAGGTCTGACGCAAAGCGTCGGTCTCCTGGGTGACGTGCAAAGCTTGGCCGACCAAGCGGGTCAGTGGATCGGCGACCAGTTCGGATTGCCGCGCCTTCCGCCTGAGGCGCAAGCAGGGTTCGCGGCGGCACGGGCGCCGACTACGGCTGACATCGAAGGTGCTACCGGCTTCGACAAGATGAAGCATACGCCACAGACGACGGCTGGCGAGTTCTTCCGGACCGGTGCCTCGTTCGCAAGCCCGGCCGCCGTCGCCGGGATCGGTAAAGGGGTTGTAAGGTCGGCAATCAAATACGGCGCCGTTCCTGGCGTGATGTCCGAAGGCGCCGGGCAACTGACGGAAGGGACGGGGCTCGAACCCGCCGCGCGCGTGCTGGGCGGCTTGGGCGGCGCGGGCGTCATGGCGTTCCTGTCGCGTCCGACGACTGCGGCGTCGGCTCTCAAACGCGCCATGCCGGAAGGTGTGAGCAACAACGATATCATGAAAGCGGACTCGCTGGTTGCTCAGTCCCGCGCTTCCGGGGTGCCGATCACATGGCCCGAGGCCTTGCACAAGGTCACGGACGGGCGGGTGGACGTTACTGGCCTCCAGCGCATTCTGGAACAAGCTCCCGGCGGCCAGCCGATCATGGCCGACTTCATGTCCCAGCGGCCCGGCCAGACTCGGCAAGCAATGAGCGGGGCCATGGATGACCTCACCTATGGCTTTGGCATGACCGACCCCCGCCTTGCCGGGCAGGGCGTGCAGCGCGCCGCCGACGAGGGCCTGACGGCGATCCGCAAGCGCATCAACCAGATCACCGAACCGCTCTACAACAAGGCGTCTGGCACCCGGCTCGACCCCGGCGATTTCGCTGTCCTCCAGGGCGACCCGCTCTACCGGGACGCGCTCAAGGCAGTGCGCGCCGACCCTGTTTATGCAAGGAAAATACAGGGGCTCCCCGACGATGCCGTGGGTGTGCAGAACGAGGTCAAGAAGTACCTTGACGACCTCGCCGGCTCGGCTTCCACCAGCGGCAAGAACCAGGCGGCCGCGACCTATGGCGGCGTCAGGGACCAGGTGAAGGACGCGGCCACCACTGCCTCCCGCGACTACGAGCGAGCGCTGGGGATGCAGACGGACATGCGCCGGCGCCTCCTCACGCCGGCCGAAAGCGGGCCGCTGGGGGCATTCGCGAAGACCGACGACATCATTGCGCAGACCCGGGCGCTGTTCACGCCGATGGCGGCCGAGGGTTCCGACCGCGCGGTGACGGAAGCGGTCAAGCTTCTCTCTCGCCGAGCGCCGGACGAGGCATTCCAGCTCGTCCGCACGCATCTCACGAGCCAGTTCGATGAGGCGTCGCAGAACCTCATCGGGGGCGCCAACCAGTGGGGTGGGGCGAAGTTCGCCGCTGCCATCCGCGGCAACGCCCAACAGGGGAAGAACTTGGAGGCGGCAGTGCGTGCGCTGCCCGATGGCGATATCCGTTGGGAGGGCCTGAACGCCTTCCTAGACGTTCTGGAGGCGACAGGCCGGCGGCAGCGGCCGGGTTCACTCACGGCCTTCAACCAGCAAGCACTCGATGAACTCAAGCGCGGCGGCTTGCCGATCGAGGCGGCGCGGACGGCGCGTTCCCTTGGCGCCCGGCTGTTCGACTTCTACGAGCAGTGGAAGTTGGGGAAGAACTCAGCGGAGCTTGCGCGTATGATAACCGACCCCCGCGCGGCGAAGATGCTCAGAGACCTCGCCAACAGCAAGACCCCGGCGCAGCGGCAAAGCCTCGCGGGGGCTCTCGTGACCTACTACGCGGTTCAGCCCTTGACCCCCAATGGGGGCGGGACGGCCGTGCAGCCAGCCCCATAAGCGGCGCAAGCCGTTCCACGTCAGATGCACGACGACGGTAAAGGACAGAGCCCAGCCAACGCCTAGCAGAAGGGCGACGCCGGGGCGGTTCATGCCTGACACGTAGTCGATGTAGAGCACCCACGCGACGATCCCGGTTTGGATCGCATACCAGACGAATTGTTTCAACGGATAGCGCCTCCGAGCGCAGCAAGGCCCGTCCAGACGGGCACAGCCCATTCCATCGGTAGCAGGTTGATCGCGAGAGCGGCGAGGATCGTGAGCAGCACGGTCACGCCGCTCTCTTAGGAATCGAAGCCCAATCCGTTGCTGAAATGACTTCGTTGTCTGGCCACGGCGCGTCGGCGACAACCCACACGGGTTGATCGCTACGTCTCATGACAGATGCGTAGGCGATGACAGCTCGGCCACGCCCTTCGTCCCAAACCAGAATAGTGCGCCCATCTTGGGGCGCGGTTTCGATCGGCTGCCATGTTTTCATGGCGCTTTCTTAGCATGGATGCACGGCACATGGGAAACGTCATCATCGGCGGCTCGGGCACGGATACGCTCGTCGGCGGGAAGAGGACTGTTGCCGGCACTGCCGCGCAACGCGGCCTAGGGAAGGTTGACCCCCGGCTCGTCGCCATCATCGACGCTGCGGCTGCACGGTCTCCCTACGACGTTCAAATCTTCTCTGGCAAGCGGGCTGGTCTGTCCGCGAAGTCACGCCACAATAGCGGCAATGCGGTCGATATCGTGCTGATCGATCCGAACACGGGCGAGCGCATCCCAAACCTCCGCAGCGCCGAAGCGTTCCCGATCTACGAGCAGTTTGCCAAGACGTTTCGAGAAGAGCAGCAAAGCCTCTACCCAGAACTATCCGACGACGTGCGCTGGGGAGGCGGCTTCCGTCAGGGTGTGGCTTTCGACCTGATGCACTTTGACATCAAGCCCGGCGGGCAGATGGCCTATTGGGATTGGGAGACCGGCCTTAACGCCGAGGGCCGCGCCGCTCTCGCAAGGGTAGGCAACGCCAAGATTTATGCTGATGGGCAGGAGCGGGGCGCGCCCGCCGGAAAGCGCTACGTCAGTCTGTGGGGCAGGGGTGACCTGATAGAGCCCCCTCAAGACGCACAGAGCGCCATCGCCAGCCTCATCGCGCCATCCGGTGGCTCCGCTGTTCCCGAGGCGCCCACGGCAGCCATGGGCTTTGCGCCGACCATCCCGCAAGCCGGCTTCGATGCCCCGGCCCCGGTGCAAACCGCCAGCGCCCCGCCCATGCCACAGATGCCCCCGCAATGGGCACAGTCCGGCGGCTTCCCGATGGACGAGGCCCTGACCGGCGCAAGCGCTCAGGACGTGCTTGCCGCAGGCCCGCGTCTCGATCCGCGCCGCAGCCCCCCGGCCTCCGGGCCGATGCCGCCAGACATGGGCGCGATGGTATCCCCGGCCGACGTGCTGGCTGCTGGTCCGAACCTTCGCCCCGGCGGCGCCCCCGATGCGTCGATGGTGCCGACGCCGGGCATCAGCCCGATGCGCCCGGCTGTCGGTGGCCCCAACGATCGTCGCCCGCAGCCGCCGACGCCACCCTCTCGCGCGCAGGGCATTCCCGACCCGCGTATCCGGCCCGACCCGGCGTCGCTGCCGCAGCGCGGCTTCCCCGCCGTGTTCGGCGAACAGCCCCCGCCCGCGTTGGATGGCATGTCCGCCGCCATGGGTGGCCCGCCCGCGCCTCCTGCGCCTCCCTCCGGCGACATGCTCGGCCCCGGCAATGCCGCTGGCCGCAGCCGCTTCGACAATTTCCAAGCCATGCAGGACATGGCGGACCGGGATGCACAATTCGCATCGGACCAGCAGTCCCGCATGCTTGCCGGCGACCTCGGGTTCCAGCGCAAGCAGATGGAGCGGTACATCCCCGAGTACCGGGCGCCGTCTCCCCAGAGCATGGGCGAGCGTTTCGATACCGCTGCGCCCTTCCCGAATGCAGAGCAGATGTTCGGCCTACCGCCGATGAACGGCGCATCGTTCCCGGCCCCGCCGCCTGTCGTCGGCACGGCGGAAGCCGGCAGCACCACGGGCGAGTTCTTCACGCCCGCCCCTCCGATGCCGTCTCCCCCGCCTGACCCGATGGCCGGCCGGTTCGACGATGCGTTCTCCCCCGGCGGCCCCGGCATGATTGCCGACCTTCAGGGCGCTTTCAACCGCCAGCAGGCCGCGCCCCCGCCCAGCCTGACGGCACAGGACGGCATCAACAGCGTGTTCGGCGCGCCCCCGGCCCCGGCCGCCGTGCCCAACATCGCCATCCCTTTTGCGGAAGTGCCCACCGGCCCGCCCATGCCGTCGATGGCTCCTCCGGCCCCCATCAGCCAACAGCAGTTCGACGACCGGTTCGGCGGTGGGAGCGTGGTTCGTCCCCCGACGCCCGTTCCCGGCCAGCCCGGCGTAGTGGCAGGCGAGATGCAGACGCCTGCCGGCGCCATGGACATCCGCTCTCCGGCTCAAGGCGGCCCTGGCCTTCCCCCGGCCCCCGCAGCCCTCCCGCAAGCCAGCCCGTCACCGCCCCCGAGGCAGCCCAACCCGGCCGCCGAGCGCCAGCGCAATAGCATCGTCGGCCGTGTTCTCGGCGGTCTCCTTGGCGGGCCCCTCGGCGCGCTTGGTGGCGGCCTTCTCGGCGGGGGCAATGGTGGCGGCTTCGGCTTCGGAACGGCATCGTTCACGCCCTACGGCAACCCAATCATGAACACCGGCATGGGCTCGTTCCGCACGTCCGGAACGTCGCCCTATGGCACCAACGGCTCGACGAATTGGAAGTCGGGGCAATCGAATGCGGCCGGTGGCGCCAATGCGCTGGCCTATACAGATAGCAAAGGCCGGCCGCTCACTGTCGTGCAGGACAATTGGACCGGCACGTATTACGGCCCGACCACCGTAGGCGGCGGGCTGTACTGATGGCCGCCATCATCAAGCGCCGCTGGCTGCCACTGGCGTCGTTCTCCCCGGCGAACATCCTCGCCAAGCTTCTCACGGTGGACGGCTCAGGCTCCGGCCTCGATGCCGACACCGTCGACGGGAGCCATGCCAGCGCCTTTGCCACGCTCAGCGGGGCGACCTTCACCGGGCAGGTGATCGCCCCGAAGTTTCTGACGCAGAACTTTTCCCTTGCGGATGACGCCGTGGGGACGTTCGCGCTCGGCGGCGCCAATGGCCGCGCTCACGTTTCTGTCGTCCATCCATCCGCCATCCGATCCGGTCTTGCATACCTGCGAACCGACGCAACGCATGCAGCCGAAAAGCAATCCGCTGGCGGCGGCAACTTCGCTGCGACGACCGGAGCGCTGACGGGCACGACGGGCACGGATGGCAACGTCACCGTGTCGGCCAATTCAGGCACCGGCCTCGCCTATGTCGAGAACCGCGGCGGCGGCAGCGCTGGTATCGCTGTCACCGTGTTCGGAGCGTAGCTCGATGCTTCCCAGTCTCGACGACTTCACCGCCGACCCGCTCGGCCGACCGCACCACTACGCGCTCAAGTCCTCGCTCTCAACCAGCGTGCTTGAGGTCTTCGTCACGCGGCCGGACCAGACCCTCGCCGAGATGCTGGCCGAGATGGAAGAGGAGGCCGCACAGGCGGCGGCCTATGCCACCGTCGCCATTGCCGAGGCAACCGGTCTTGACCCGTCTGCAATAGACATGGCGGTCGGCAGGGCGGACGACCGCTCCAGTTGGCGCCTCACGGTGCAAGGGGCGTCCGCCGAACAGCAGGCCAAGGCCGCAGAGGCGCTGGCCGCTTTCAGTTGGTTCGAATCCTAGACACCACACCCCATCCCCCGCCACCAGCCGCCTTCTGGCGGCTTTCGCATTTGGAGACCAGCATGACGCTATTTGACGAAAAGTCGCCGTGGATCATCAACCTCCTCATGGCCGACTTCGATCTTACCGTGGAGGAGGGCGCCGCGATCCTCGGCAACATTGGTCATGAGTGCGGTGGCTTCCTCCTGTTCCAAGAGCAAAAGCCGACCGTTGCCGGCTCGCGCGGTGGCTTCGGCTGGTGCCAGTGGACCGGGCCGCGCCGCGTGGCCTTTGAAGCCTACTGCAAGCGCAACAAGCTCGACCCGAAGTCCGACAAGGCGAATTACGGCTGGCTATTCGTGGAGCTGACCACGACGGAGAACACCGCGATTCCCGCGCTGAAAAAGGCGGTCGGTCTTGAGGCCAAGGTGCGCGCTTTCGAAAGCAAGTTCGAGCGGGCCGGCGTGAAGCACTACCCGAGCCGCTACGAATGGGCTCGGAAGGCGATGGCTGCGTGGGAGAAGAACCCGAGGGCGAAGCCGCCCTATGCCATCGCACCGGACGGGAAGACCGATACGCCCGTCGAGCCCGCACCGCAGCCGCAGCCCGACGACCCCGGACCGCAGCCCGTGCCCACGCCGGCCGGCACCACCGGCACCGGCTGGCTCGCCAGCTTCTTCCGCTGGCTCCTCAACCTCTGAAAGGAATCCCCCATGATCCCCGCACTCCTTGCCAAGTTCTTCGGCGCTCGTGCGCTGAAGGCTGTCGTTGGTGGTCTCACCACCTCGGCAGTCGGTGGCGCCCTCACCAACGGCTTCACCGAAGGCCTGACCCCGTTTGCTCACGACCTCGGGCTCCAGATCGGAGCGGCCATCGGCGCATTCATCATCGGGTGGCTCCCCGTCTACCGGGTGCCGAACAAGCCAGACCCGAAGAAGTAGGCGGGAGCTTGGGCGCTACGAACGCCCTCGCCGCGTGGTCTGAACACGCATCAACCGCAACGGCCGTGTACGGCCAACCCCGCCTCCCTTCAGGGCGGGTCCATCCTATCCGAGGTCCGCACAAAGTCAAAAAGGGTTGCGGTGATGACTGAAGACGAAGCCAAATCCATCGCCAAGGCGGCCGCCACCGAGGCCGTCCATGAAGCCTTTCAGCGCCTCGGCGTTGACATCGACGACTGGACCGAAGTCCAGCGTGACATGGCCTTCATAAGGTCGTGGCGCGAGTCGTCCGAAGCGGTCAAGCGGCAAGGGCTGTTGACGGCGATCGGCATCGTAGTGGCCGGCGTTCTCGGCCTCGTCTGGCTTGCCCTCAGCAAGGGCGGCTAGCACCCCCCAACCCGAAAGGAACCATCATGATCCGCACCGCTCTCGCGGCCCTGTTCGGCTGCCTGCTTTTCGCTGCCCCGGCCCTGGCCGCTCCCCCGGACATCGATCGGTTCGGTCGCGAGGTCATCAGCCCCTCCGTCTACATCGGCGGCTGCACCGGCACCATCGTCTACTCTGGCAAAGGCGGCACCTATGTCCTGACGGCCCGCCACTGCACCAAGGGCAACGAGAACCAGGATATTGCGGTCGCCATTCCCGTCTTCGACAAGGGCCTCCGCAAGGTCAAGGATGAGGTCTATTACGCCTCCGTCGCGGCCACGTCGTGGGATTCCGACCTGTCGGCGCTGAAGCTGCTTGACGAGGAGACGGTGTTCACAAACGTGGGCACCATTGCCACGCTCGACGCACCACGCCGGATTGGAGAGCCGGTGTGGGCGGTGGGGTACCCGGCCTTCCCGACGCTGGCGATCGAGGAGGGCACCCTTGGTCCGATGGAGCGTATTGGCGAGCCCCTTGCCGACCAGAAGGCCAACAAGGAGTGGCAGCGGGCCGCAGTCAACCTGTTCGGCGGCAACTCTGGTGGCGCTCTTTGGCGAGTCACCGACAACGGCCGGTACGAGGCCCTTGGCGTCGCCACGGCCGGTGTCCGTGGCTCCATCATTTCGATTTACGTCAGTCTGGAGGACATGCACGCTTTCCTCAAGCGGCTTCCGTCCGAGGTGTACGGCTCCATTCGGTGTGCCGGCTACCGCGTGAGCAACCGGGCATGCCCTGAGCGATAGACCGCCGCGCTATCCCTCAGTCGAACGTAGGAGCCCGGGCATGCCCGCCCCGAAGTGCAGCGACAATGAGTTCGTGACGCTGTTCGAGACGCTAGGCCCTCACGAGCTGGCCCGGCGCCTCGACATGGCATCCACCAAGGTGCTTGCAAGGCGACGACGCCTTGAAGAGAAGATGGGCCGGCCAATCGTCAGCCCCACGCCGCCGAACAGCGCCCCGCGGCAGCACCACCCCCACCGCATCCAGCTCGACATACAGACCGGCACCGTCATCATCGGCGGTGACGCTCACTATTGGCCCGGCGAGCCTTCCACGGCGCACCGGGCCTTCGTCCGGTTCATCAAGGACATCAAGCCCCGCGCCGTCATCATGAACGGCGATGCCTTCGATGGAGCACGCATCTCCCGACACCCGCCGATCGGCTGGGCGCAGACGCCTACCGTCAAGCAAGAGATCGAGGTCGTACAGGATCGGCTACAGGAGATTGCCGACGCCTGCCCTCGCGGCTGCCGGAAGGCGTGGCCGCTAGGAAATCACGACGCTCGTTATGAGACCCGGATTGCGACTGTGCTCCCCGAGCTCGCCGAGGTCCATGGCGTCTCGCTTCAGGACCACTTCGCCCTCTGGGAGCCGTGTTGGTCCGTCTTCATCAATGATGATGTCGTAGTGAAGCATCGGTTCAAGGGCGGCGTGCATGCCACCTACAATAACACGCTTCACGCCGGCATGACGATGGTCACGGGCCACCTACATTCTCAGCGGATTACGCCGATCACCGACTACCGAGGCACCCGCTACGGCGTCGATGCTGGTTGCCTCGCTGACCCGGATGCCAGCGCCTTCACCGACTACACCGAGGACGGGCCGAAGAACTGGCGATCGGGCTTCTGCGTCCTGACGTTCAAGGATGGGAAGCTGCTCATGCCTGAGCTTGTGACCGTCTGGGATGCCGACCACGTTCAATTCCGAGGGGAGCTTGTTCGTGTCTGACCCTCACGACGACTACCGCGCCCATCTCCTCGACAAGCACGGCGGCAACCTGGAACAGGCTCTTCGGGAAGCCTGCTGGACCGTCTGCATGCTCGACGAGAACGCCGAGCGCACACAGGCTGACCGCATGTCCCGTCAGGCCAAAGCAGAATCGTGGGGGTATCTCCGCAAGGGCAACGCCTACGCTGTCTCCCGGCAGCCAAAGCCGCCCATCAAGCCCCTTGACGTATCCCCAGAGGACTCTCCCCATGGGTGAGACCATCTTCACCCTGAAGAGGGAAAAGGGCGCCTTCGTCTATGAGGACAAGGCTGCTGGATATCGCCGTGTGCTCACGGATCTGGAATGGGCGAAGCTCGGGGCGCTGTGGCACAGCCTTGAGTATGACCGGCTGCTTTGCGATGGGAAGATACCGGAGCGGTGAGCAACGCGCCTGCCGGAGATCGTTCCAGACGCGCTGCTCTACCGCGGTAT
This sequence comes from uncultured Candidatus Peribacteria bacterium, assembly GCA_964652185.1. GTDB lineage: Bacteria > Patescibacteriota > Gracilibacteria > Peribacterales > Peribacteraceae > DALYDP01. Next base: position 13,119 of record CAZZDD010000039.1, read on the forward strand.
GCTGGCGAGGCCGGGCGCATCCGGCAAGTCATGGGGCGCTAAGCGCAGTGCGATCTTCGGCCGAAGCCGCTCGCCAGTCTCAAAGCCCGATGCCAAACGGCAGAGCGGGTACCTCACGATTTCTACACCATCCCCCAACATCGAAGGGATCATCCCCGATGAGCATGGATCTCGCCAATCTCATCGGCCTCGTGGCGTTTTCGCCGTGCTCATCGTCGTGGTGGCGGCTCTGGTGGCTTAGAAAGTGCGCGGGGCGCGGATAGGTGCCATTAGCGCCTCCATCTTCGCTTGGTCGAGGATGGCGTCTCGGTAGCGCTCCAGTTCGGCAATCTGGGCTCGCGAGACGACCTCGACCTCCGCCTCGTACGCTGCCTTCAAGAATGCGTCGTGCGCATCCTGTATGCGGTCATCGTCGATGTAGTCACGGAGGAAGTGCAGGACTTGGGCGGTCGCCTGCCTCGCCTTCATGAGCCGCATGTCCCGCTTGATGCCGATGGACAGGGCCGTCTCCCGGTCGACTTGGACTGCGTCCTCAAAGCTCATCGCGTCTCTCCTTCAGGTTCAATCGTACCAGAGGGCGCTTCGTCCACACGTCGGAAAGTGGCGGAATATATGGTGGGCGATACTGGGATTGAACCAGTGACCCCTCCCGTGTGAACTAAGCACCCGTGCTTGAAGATAGCGGGAATCGTGGAAAAGAGCACTCCATTTCGCGGCGTTTTCGGCACGATGTTCACTCGCCGTTCTCCTCTTCGTGGTTCACGGTACCAGAGGGAACTCCCGACATGTCCAGCGAGGCGACGGCGCGCCGGAGGTGGCCCGGCGAGAAACGAGCGTAAACACGCTCCGTAACTCGGCTGTCGCTGTGCCCGAGCACGGCAGCGATCTCGCTCATCGGAACGCCATCCTCCGCCATCCACGATGCTGCCGTGTGCCTCAGCACATGCGGCGTGACGTCGGCCAGCTTCGCCGTTGCCACGGCCCGCGCGAACCCGCGCTTGATGCTGCCGACCTGCTTCCCTCCCCATTCGATCACGTAGTCGCTCACGGCGCCCTTGCGCGCCTCCTCAAGGCGCTGGCGGAGGTCGCCGGCCATGGGCACCGTGGCGCGTCCTTTGCGCCGGCTGGTGTCGGTCCTGTCCGCGTAGGTGATGAGCCCGCGGTTGAAGTCCACCCGGTCCCATTTCAGATCCAGGATGGCGCCGACGCGCGCCGCAGTGCCGATCATGAGCGCGATGGCTAGTGCCACGTGCGGCACCTCGTTCGCCACGGCAGCGTCGAGCAGCCGGCGTGCCTCTGCCTTGGTCAACCGCCTGTCCCGCGGCGGTGGCTTCCGAGGCTTCTCGATGGTGACGGCCTTCTCGATATGGTTCTTGCCGGCAGCCCAGTTGACGACGATCTGAAGGTGGTTCAGCTCGGTCCAGATGGTGCCCGGCTGGCGCCCCGCCGCAGTGCGCTTGGCGATGTACTCGCGGGCCTTCTCTGTCGTGATCTCGGACGGCGACAGGTGGCCTAGCAGAGGCAGGACGGCCCGGCCGGAATAGTCCATGTTCTCGGCAATGCGCTTGCCATCGCGCTCGTCCCGGTAGGCTTGCCAAAGAGATGCCACGGTCGCCTCGGTCGCCTTCCCTCGGGAGACACGGAATCGCTCTAGGACGCGCTCCGCCTCACGCCGGTCAGTTTCGCCAGTCGAATGGCGGCCCGTACGTCGGCCGCCCTCGTAGATGCCGATGGCCCACTTTCCTCGGTGTCTTGTGAGCCGGTATTCTGGCACTCGTATTCCTCCAGCGCGTCGCGCGGTATCCTAAGCAGCTTCTGGCCGACGCGGAAATGCCGGAGCCTGCCGGCGGCGATCTCGTTGCGGACAGTCCGTTCCGAACAGCCCCACATCTCGGCGACCATGGCGGGGGTGAGGGCGCGTCCGGTCATTCGGTCCCCCTCCCGGTGGTGGAGAGGGGAGGGCGGTCGCGGTACAGTTCGAGACGGTCGGCCGCGATGGTGATATCGTGCGGACACGCGGGACATGGCAAGCAATAGTAGTCGCCGTCACGCGCATCGTGAATGAGCGACACAGCCCGCCGCTCAAACCCGATAACGCTGTCACAGTGCCGGCACTTGCCGCGAAACCTATCCCTTGGCGTCTGGATGTTGCTGCCTGGTTCTATGATGCCAGCCATCTACTTCCCCTCCTCATCGGAACGGGCGGTACCGGCATCAGGGGTGAGGGCGGCGATTGCGTTGCCAAGCAGTCTGTGCAGCGGCTCCCGGTCTTCTTCCTCGGGGACAAGGTGCGCGAGATCGCCCTGCGCGGTGCGGAGAAAGCCGACCGCGTTCCCGATCCTCCGCTCCGCCGTCTCCAGTGAGGCGAGGGTGGCTTCTGCTCGCGCCTTCCACTCAGCGACAAGTTGGCTGATTTCTTTCCCGCCGGCTTCCTCGTAGGTTGTGACCCCAAGCGCCTTCCATACGCGGTCAACTATCGCGTGCTCATTACGGTACCGACTTTCCGCCGTCTCCAGTGAGGCGAGGGCATCGTCGCGTTCGCGCTCGGCGGCTTCAAGCTTGTCGTGGTAGTGCATGGACCGTTCGGCATGGGGTATGATTGCGGTCGTCGAGGACCGCTTCTCCGCCTCCGCCAGCCGCTGTTCGAGGTCGGCGATGTGGTCGACAAAGGGCTTGCTGATGCGCGCCGCCATTTTACGGAGCGCAGGCTTGCCGCCCTGAAACCTCGGAAGCTCCGTGAAGTCCGGAAACTGATCCGATATGTCTCTGTCGGACAACCCGTCCCACGAATATCGGAACCACTCGGCGAGCGCTTTTGCACCTGCGTCCGCCTCCCCCGTGTCCTTTGCGGGTGGGGTGGGCGCGAGTCCCGGCAGCGTCGCATCGAGCCCGGCAAGCAGCTCGGCTTCCGTCATCCGGTCGAAGCCGTCCTCCCCCGCAGGAGCGCGGGAGCAGGCAATCTCTTCGCGGAAGACGGCGCGGGCGAGGGCTTCAAACCCGCGCGTGAGGTAGCCGGGGTGCTTGCTGCCCCAGTGACGTATCTCGGTCTCCAGCGCTTCCCGCGCTTCATCCAGGGTCGTGCTCATTGTGCCTCCGGGGGTGTGTGGGGCGATTGTAGTAGAACGCATCGTGGCAGCGTCGACAGACGAGCCGCCCACCGACTTCGTCGCCGTTGGGCAGTTTCGTCCCGGGATCGTCATAGGTTGGCCCGCAGTAGTAGCCGACCGCATGGTCTAGCCGGCGATACTCATCACAGAGCGGGCAGTCGCCCCAGTCGCGTTCCTCGTTGAGGTTGATCGTGATGAACATCATCACGTCCCCTCCTTGTCGGGCTTGCGTCCAGAGAGGGCGGCGCGGGCTGATTTGATAGCCACGCTCAACTGGTCACGGTAGGAGGGCTGCGCCTCCCGGACGGCGCTGGAAATAACCAGCGAAAGCGTGTCGTAGGCTTTCAGCGCCGCCTCCAGCCCCGCGATCTCCTCATCCTTGGCCTTCTCCTGGGCAGTCGATGCGGCAAGGGCGGCGGTGAGGGTGTTCACGTCGAGCGCCGCGCGCCGGCACTGGCCCCAGACTGGTGACAAGCCGTCAGAGACGCGTGCAATCCACTCGGCCCGTTCCTCCGCCGTCGTCTCCAGCACCACATCCGCCGGCACGGCACGAGCGGCGGCGATTAGCGCGGCAACGTCCTCGTGGCGGACCCACTCGCCTTCGGTGTCAGGGGTCATCCCCGCAATGTCGTCCGTTTCAAGCCACGGCGTGTACCGCGTCAGCCCCACCTCCACGTCGGGGGCAGACAGGCGGTCGAGGTAGTCCTCTGCCTCTCTCGCCGCAGAAACAAGATCGCCGTAGTCCTCGGCTTCCCGCGCCGCACGCAGCCGCGCCGCCAGTGTCATCGGGGTGTCCATGTCAGGTGTCCTTGGCGGAAGGGGTGGGGATTTCGCACCACACGAGCGGCGTCCCGTCGACCGGGAGAATCGTCTCGTGTGTCTCGGACTCTTCGTACCAGCCCTCCGGCGCGTACTCGCCTTCTTGGTCGACAAAATCCAGATAGCTTTCCTCAGACCACGGGAGCTGGGTGTGGTAGCAGGCCAACACCACGCGCCAATTGCCGAGTGCGTTCTGATAGGCGACGAGAACCTTCGTGTCCTTCGGCGCCGTCTCCATGTCCCGCCACGGGGATGCCGGTGCTGGAGCGGGGAGGGGGAGGGCGGCAGCGTGGGTGACACCGACAGAGGCGATTTCCGCCGACGTGTATGGGTCTAGTCCCCAATCATCCATCAAGGCGTGAGCCGCTTCGCGCAAGAGGGTTTCCGTACAGCGATCACTCGCAGCGAATGTCGGGTCGTGTCCTGCAACTCTCTTGTGGTACTCGGCCCTGTCGAGCAGCCGTTCCACGAGCGTGCTCATGCGGTTTCGTCCTTAGAGGCAGGGGTGGGAGGGAGGGGGACGACGAAATTGAATGCGGCGTAGAGAGCGTTGTGCGCGGCGATCTGGGTGTCCTTCTCAATACCAGCGGCCGTCTCCGACAACCGGTAGCGGGCCTCAGCCGCATCGCGGAGATAGCCTACCACCGCCTCACGCATCGCCTCTGCCCTGCTGTTGGACGCGGAGCGGAGGGCTTCGGCGGCCTCACTCATGACGGACAGAAGCGGCCTTCCTTCCGGGGTGGAGGGAAGGTCCTCGTGGCTCCCAAAGCAAAGCGCCACCTTGCCTCTGAGCCACCCGAGGTCATGCGCAATGCGAGATGGCGCCCGCGCATCGGCAGCCACGTCTACGGCGTCACACTGGGCGGTCTCAGCCATTGGTCTGCTCCTGTTCCTTGATGGCCTGACGGCCGGCTTCGGTGATGCGCCACGTCGGGAACATCCGAGTCCCGGTCTTCTCAGCCAGCCCAAGCTTCGTGAGCTTGATCAGATGGCGCGCGGCCGTTTCCCTAGGGGATGAGGTGCGGAGCCACGCCTTCGCGGCAACGATGCCGGCCGACGCCTCCCTCCCACACATCTCAAGTGCCGAAAGTACGTCGCGGTCTTGTTGGGTCAGCTTCATTCCTGCCTCTCCATCTCGCGTGAGGGTGTATGCGGCCGCGGGGGTCATGCGGCCCGGGCCTCGTCGAGGAAGGCGAGCGGATCGATGCCCGTCACTTCGGCGATCCGGCGCATCGCGGCATCGAAGAACGCCTGGAACTCCGGCTGGCTCATCTCGTCGAACGCGATGGAATCGGCAACGACGTAGGGACGCCCGATCAGGTTGGTGCGGACGCTGACGTAGCCGAGGTCGCGCTTGAGCGCGTCATGGAGGTGTTCGGCGGTGGGCCACGCCTCCGTCGCCTTCACGACCTCGCCGAGGGCCTTCCAGTAGGCGCGGTGCTGCGGCAGGGAGCGTTTCGTCCGCGGTGCCACGTCAACCTCAGCCCCAAGCGGCAGCGCGTCGAACTGCTCGGCGTCGTAAGACGATGCCGGCGCCAGCGTCCCGCGCGCCGTCTTCACGAAGATGATGCCGGCCTTCTCGCGCTTCGCCATGGTTGCTACTCCCCGAGCTCGACGAACGATGCTTCGTCGGCGTCGTCCGCCTGAGCGCCGCGCTCGCGCTCGTAGGCCTCCGCCGCCCGCGCATCCCGCTCCCGCAGCACTTCCTCACGGTCGGCAGGCTGAAGCGTCGGCAGCGCAGCGACGGCGCGCTCGTTCCAGCCATCTATCGCCGCGCTGGTCCCGCACTTCGCGAGCTGCCGAAGCAGCCCCGTCTTGAGCTGTGCGCTCTCGTCGGCCGGCAGGACGTTGCTGGCATCGCTGATCTCGCCCGTGTCCGGGTCATGCGCGGGCGCGGTGGCGATCTGCTTCGGGGCCGGCGGCGGGGTCAGGCGCTGGCCGGCGGCAGGCGCGTCCTGCGCGGCCAGCGGCGCTTCGCGCACCGGCGTTTGGTCGTCGATCTCCTCGCGAAGGTACATGCCGCCGAGCACGTCGGCGAAGCCGTCGCGGAGGGCAAAGGCGCGAGCGCGGAGTTGCAGCATCCGGTCGGGGAACTGCGACCACGGCCCCGACTTGTTCCAGAGCCCCGCCTTCTTGGCGTCGGCGACGGAGAAGGTGCGGGTGACGGCTTCGGGCTCGCCCTTGCGCTTCGCCTCGCATTTGGCGATGCGCTGTTCGCCTTCGCCGGCCATCGTCTCGCGGACGTACTCGCAGAGGCCGGAGCCGCGCACCAAGCCGATCGCCGCGTCACCCCAGATCGTCGGGCGACCGTTGACGACAGCGATCCGCTGCAAGGCGGCCATCGGCGTCATACCGATCTCGAGGCCATGGAGGATGGCAACCGTCGCCTTCTCCGGCGTGTCGAGCCCCTTGGGCGCCATGCCGGCCTTACACACGGCGACGGCGAGCCGGTACGTCTCCTCCATGCTCTGCGGGACGATGGCGCGCACAGCGCCGCCGGCCATCATCGGGGCAGTCCGCTCACGCGGCTCGATCTTCGCGACGTTCGTCATGCGTCTTCTCCTGGTAGCTGTTGAGGGCGCCGCCGACCGCAGCGATGGCCTTGATGATCTCGGTGCCGAGCTTCTTGGTGATGCGGTAGTCGGGGTAGAGCGCGAGCTTGTCGGTGATCTGGTTGGCGGCCGACGTGAAGTCGCCACAGGCGTCACGAAGGGCTTCCATCAGATCGCGGGTCGGCCCCTCGCTGTCTGGCCAGTAGCCCTTGTCGATGGCCGCGCGGTAGAAATCCTCCGTGATCGCCGCCCCGAAACCGCCGCGCTCGGCGATGGCCTCCATGGCGTGCGGCGACAGGAACTCATCCGCGCCCGCCCAGCCGACCAGCGCGACGCGCTCGTCTCCATTCATCCACACGGCCATCGGCCGGCCGTCGCGGCGCCGCCAGAAGCCGAGCGGCATAGTCGTGCGCGGCTCGATGGGGTCCGGGTCCTGCCCGGCCAGTTTCGCCGCCCAATAGCCGTAGTCGGCGTTCATCGGTTCATCTCCTTGCGCATGGGCCTTGTCCCTTGGTCTGCGAAACTGCGCTTCGGCCATGGTCGCTTGGGCCGGGTAGCGCCGATGTGCTTGCGGTTGATGCGGACGGCCTTGGCGATGCGCGGCACGTCCTCCTTGGCGGTCTTCGCGCCGTGGCAGTTGGTGCAGAGGACTTCGCAATTCGACAGGACGGGCTCGCCGCCGAGAGCGTCAGGGATGACGTGGTCGAACTGAAATTTTCCAACGTAGAGCTTTGCCGTGCACCGCTCACAGCGCCCGGCCGAACGATCAAACGCCGCCGCCTTTGTCTTGGGGGAGAACTCGCTGCGCTTTCTCATGCGGTGCCCCCATCGTTGGCGAACTCGCCATGCAACTGGGCCCGCGCCTTGCTGACGCTCTCTTGAGCTTCCGCCAGAGAGTCAAAGCGCCCGACAAAGTGTTGCCGACAATTTGCGGTGACGTATCCGACGAACCGGCCGCGGTCGCGGCTTATGCCTTTGGGCAAGGCCCGAGCGGCCTTCTGGCGCTGGTTGTGCCCGTTCTGAGAGTTGGTCGCGAGGCGAAGGTTACCCAGCCGATTGTCCGTCTTATCGCCATTGACGTGATCAATCATGAGCCCGTCAGGAATGTCCCCATTCGCGATCATCCACGCTACGCGGTGCGCGTAGTGGAGGCGTCCGGAGATACGGACCTGCCGGTAGCCTATGGGGCTGATCACCCCAGCGGGCTTCCCGGCGTGCCGGGTGTTGATGCTTCTCCAGGCTGTGTCCGTGGCGAAATGAGAGCGGGGCCGCTCCTTCCAGAGCAGCGCACCCGTTGCTGGGTCGTATGACAGGCACTCGCGAAGGTAGGCGGAGAACTCACGGCGTCCCATCTCACGCCCCTCCATCGGATGCCTTGAGGAGGGCGGAACGGGCGGCAATGACCTCGGGGTCTTCCTCAGGGTTCCAGAAGCCGCAATCGCCGCTGCCGGCGAGTTGCACGTACATCTCGGTCAGCTTCGCCAGCGCCTCGTAGAGGTCAGGCGACGCCGCCATGAGGCGGGCGTTGGCCTCGGCCTGTCCATTCGGGAGACCGTCATGAGCCGACGCGATGTAGAAATCCCCGCATTTGACGAAATCATAGGGGAGCCCTGGTGCGTCCTCCTTCCCGGTCCTCCATTCCCCTTCCGTCCACTTCGTCTCCATCACATGCTCCTCATCGTCTGCTCTGCGATCCATGCGACGCCGAGGATCGCCACCGGCATCAGGGCGACGGTTGCGCCCTTGTCGTGCCCATGGAGCCATTCGATGAAGCCACCACGGGCAACCGCGTCGCACATGGCCTCGCGCTCGCGCTGGCGCATTTCCTCCATGCGCTCGGCGATGATTTCGGCGATGGCGGCTTCGAGGTCGAAGGGCTCGGCCGGGACGGGGAGGGCGCTCATGACGCCATTCTCCGCAGCCGGCCGATGATGGCGAGCGTGCGCCGGGCCGCGGCTTCCGCTTCGTCCATGGCGGCGTGGTTCCGGGACTCGTTGAACAGCGTGTTCCCGGCCGCGCCGATATTGCCGGCCTCCTCCACGATCAGCGCCGCGAGGTCCAGCGCATCGTGAGACGCAAGCCACGGGTCTGCCGTGGCTTCGGCAGCGGGGAAGCGGATCAGAGCGTTCATGCCTAATGCCCTCCGGTTGGTGTGGTTGGGTCAGAACGGGAGGCCGTCGTCATCGACCCCGTGCCCGTCGAGGCTGATGGTTTCGACCGGCTCGGGCTTGCGGCAGACGGCAACCGCATGCAGGACGAAGAACTCGGCACCGGGGCTGGTCATGGCCAGCCGCTTCGCCTCGACCGTGGCCGAAAGCCGTCCCTCATGACGGTGGCTCGGCGGTCCATGCTTCGGGTTCCAGACGACGTAGAAATCGCTCATCGCGGGTCTCCGGTTGGTGTGGTTGGGTCAGGCGGTGCGATGCCGCTTGGCGTAGGCCAAGGCCTCCGCCTCAGTGCCGAACGAACGCCTGCCGACATGCCAGACAGCGCCATGAAGGTACGGGCACTGCGGGTCGCGGCAGTTCGGTGCGCACTCCGCCGGAGAGCAGACGATCTCCGTGTTGCGGATGCGCGGGTAAAGCCTGAGCCATTCCTTGCGTGCTCGGTTCGTGATTGCGCCCATGGCTATGCCGCCTTCTGTTCGGTGGTGATGGGGGCGAACTCGTTCGGCGGAAGCGCCGCGATGTGGCGGTCGATGACGTCGCCGGCGGCCATCTTCTCGGCCGTCGAGGCGGTCGCCGAGCACAGCGTCTTGCTGGCAGCGGCCCATTCCTTGCGGGTCTCGATCTCGATCTCGAAATCGGAGAGCCAGTCGCGCCAGTCCTTCTCATCGACGGCGTTCAGCACGTAGCCGTTGAACTCGCCATCCTTGAGAACCTTGCGGCAGAGCGCGGCGTCGGCCTCAAGCTCGGCGAAGGTCCATTCGGTGATGCGTCCGTAGAAGGGGGCTGCGGTGTTCATGGCGTCCCTCGTGATCTGATAGACCATAACATGGCACGCCAAAGCGTGTCAGTCAAGCAGCAATACGCAATCGCGTGTTGATGGTGTGAGCAGATAACGAATCCCCCCTAATTCTAGGGGGTGCGGAGTTGTTGGAGGCATGAGGGCGACTGACGCCGAGGTCAGTCAAAGCGCAGCGGAATCGGCGGGAACGAGCCAATGGGCGCAGCGGCCGGTAATGAAGTCGATTAGCCGGCTACGGCAACGCAGCGACGATTGCTGCATTGCGCTGTGAATTTGTTCCTATAATGTTCCTTGACGCGGTTCTAAATTGGCGCGCTTAATGGCAGGAACGGGGGAGGCGACGATGACGCTGCGCCTGACGCTTCAGATCCTTGATGAGTGGGATCGGCTCTCGCCGGAGAGCAAAGTTACTGCGATGGCCTATCTGCGCGGCCTGGGAGCGTCCGAAAGAACGCCAGAGCTGTCGCTTTCTGATCCGGGGACAGTGTCGACACCGCTTGCACCAGCGCCTCATCCTCTGGCGTCAATTCAGCGCCGAGGATGATGTGAAGGCTGGCCGGCCGGCCAAGCACCTGGAGCAGCCGGACGAGTCGGTCGGCGCCGGGCGCCTTCCCGTTGGTCACGATTTGCTGAACGTAGTTCGGGCCGCACTTCGCCGCTAGGCTGATCGCTTTCATATCGCGACCATCCTCCTCGATCGCCCGCACCAGACGCTCGCGCCACCCCTCTTTCATGGCGGGGAGGGTAGCACGCAGCAACAAATCGTAGGGCACGTTATAGCGTGCCTTGACTAGCACGCGAAAGCGTGCCATGTTCGCTCATCATGCGAAACACACTCCTCAACGACATCGACAATTTCCGCCGCGAGCACCGCATGTGCGAGCACCGTTTTGGCTTCCTCGCCGTGAAGAACGGCAGGCTTGTTGAGCGCCTTCGCAACGGTGGCCGGGTCTGGCCTGACACCGAGGCGAAGGTCCGCGCCTTCATGCGCCAGTACGAGGCGGAGACGCGGAGGCGCGCAGCATGACCGACCCGTGGATCAGGCAGATGCTTGAGGCGGTTGCCGAAGCGACCGGCTGGACGATGCAGGAGGCCAGCACGTTTGTCGGCGCGGTTCGGGCTGAGACGCCGGAAGAACTGTTTGAGCATGTCCCCCTCATCGTGGAAATCGCCGCCAAGGCTGAGCGGATGGCTGCTCTCATCGACCTAATCAAGCAAGGCATCGTCTTGGTGAAGTTGGTGGACGGCGAACTGAGCGTCCAACTGTCACCCGAGACGATGGTTGAAGAGGTTAGTACCGGCCTGCGGGTCACGATTAAGCCCGAGGTCTCGGCATGACCGAAGCCATCGCCACCGACATGCTCCGCTCGTACATCGACCGCATTCTGCGCCTCAAGGCGGAGCAGGACGCGCTCGGCGAGGACGTGAAGGAAATCTACGCCGAGGCCAAGTCGAACGGGTTTGACAAGACCGGCATCGGCAACGTCGTCTCGCATGTCCGCCAGCGGGACAAGAAGGGGACCGATGCGGTTGCCGAGGCGAACGCGATTTTCGCGCTCTACCTGAGCGCCTACGACGGAACACCCTCGCGTGCGCATACGCATGCGCGCGAGGACCAAGCTGCTTCCCGCAAGGCCCCACTGGAATCGCCGGGAAGCCCGATCGCAGCAGAAGGCCTTGTGTCCGATCGGGACCGCTACGTGCGCGGACATGCTACGGCGAATGTCGGCCAGAGAGAGCACGGGAAACAGACCGCCTTGTCGGAGGGCGCCGAGATGCGCCCCCTGAAAGCGGCCGAAGACATGACAGCCGGAGAGACGGCACCCTTTTCCCCTTCGGCGCCTGACATCGATACCCAGGACGCCGAAACTCCCCGTGCCGAGCCTGCGCGCAACACAGAACCGGCACGGGGAGAGCCCCGCAACCACGACGACCTTGAAATTCCCGAGTTCCTGCGGAGGTACGCTTGAACCGGGCTTTGGAGCTTCGGGGCTCATCCCCGCAGTCGTGCCGGCGATACCGGTGGACACGTCGTGCGCAATCCACCCATCGGGCTGCGCTCGTTTGTTCGGTGCGTCCTCCCCTCAGGACGAAAGTTGACGTGGATCACCACGCCGCCCTTCCTCCCGGTGTCGTGGTGTTGAGCGCGGCCTTGCCCCCAAGCGGCCTGCGCTCCGGCGCCTGTCTCGCCCTCCCTCGGGGCAGGCGCCGCCATCTTTTCCACCACCATCGCAGCGATAGCGCCGAGGCCCTGCCAATCATCCATGGCTCCGCCTCACTGCTTCGCTTCGGAGGGCATGAGCCGTTCGAGAAGCCTATCGACGATAGCGCCGATGGGCTCCGGCCCGGACCGGCGCAGCTCGTCGGCGTATCCGGCCATGAAGCCGATCCATTCCTCATCGGCCCAGTCAGCGATGTAGCAGGCAAGGCGGAACGTCTTCGCCGCCAGCGCGACATGCGCGATCTCCAGGGCTTC
>CAZZDD010000040.1:0-24876 GCA_964652185.1 uncultured Candidatus Peribacteria bacterium
TCATTGCACGCTTCCGTCGCTGGCGCGCCTTCGGGCTGATCACTGTTGCCATAATGCTATTTTACCGGCTTCCGATTTCAGGTGCAACTGTCGGATACGTGATGCCCGCGGGCAAGAAGAAAGCCGGGTCGAAGTGACCCGGCTTTCGGAATCATGGCGGTCGCGCCTCACGCTGTTTCTGCCGCTGGCGGTAGTCCCTCTGTTTGCAGGCGGGACTACAGAACCGTGATTTTTTGTATCCCTGATAGTGGGTCCCGCAGACTACACATTCCCGCGCCACTATCTCCCGCAGGCGTTCTGCTCGCCGACCGGCGGCCCTCATTCTCCGCTTGAGGTCGTCACTGTATACCATGCTCCCATTGTAGCACGGCCCGTTACGGTAGGGGCCAACAATTTTCGGAATTTCCCGAAATTCCCCCGGAAACCTATTGACACCGTTACCATAGGGGTCTATAGTCACAGTGTCAGGAATGACAGACGGCCAACAACGCACATAGCAGGCAGGAGGCTACCATGACGGCGCGAACACTCAACGAAGTCCAGAAGACACCCGGCAGCAACTTTGCATACTTCGGAGATCGCGGTGATTGGCCCGTTGCCTATGCCGTTCACCGTGATTCCGATGTTCTGGAACGGGCCAACTATGCCGCCATGCTGAAGTTGCTGGCAGAATGCGATAGTGACGATTATGCCGAAGAAACGGCCTCACATTGGGCGGTAGGCCATGTGTCCCATATCCTCGTTCGGCCCGGTACGGAAGCTGAAGAGATTGCGATCAAGGCACAGGAAGCGCTAGAAGATTATCCCGTGATAGATGACGAAGAACTTTCCAATCTGGAGTACGAAGAAGCATTGCAAGCCGCGGCAATGGGATTCAGTGATTATGGTTACGGACGCATGAATTCCGATCCCGCGAACGTAGCACCGTTCATTCTAGAAGCCGCGGGCGATACCGCCCATAACATGGGCCTTGAGAACTGGTATCCCTCGCAGCAAGACGTATTCCGCGGCGTGTTGGCATACCGCCGGTACGTTCGCAGTCAAGGCAAATAGTTTCTCTTTCCGTGATACGGGAGAAGTACCAGCTTCTCCCGCGCGACGGCAGGATAAACCGATAGCAGGCAGGAGGCAACGCAATGGCAACGATCTCAGAATTGCATACCGCGGCGGTAGCTGCCGACGCAACTTTTCAGGCCGAACTGGTACGCGTGTATGGCAAGCGCGCCGGAGATGCTCGTTACCAGTACCGCCATAACGATGCTGCCGTAGCCGCGGCAGCGCAGGCATACCGCGAGGCAGCGGCAGCACTGCACGAGGCGTTCGTTGCCTCACGCGCCGCGGCCTAACAGCAACAACGCAACGGAACGAACATATGCCGGGGCAATTGCCCCGGCGGAAAGGGAAAACATCATGGCGGAACTACAAGCGCGCTGTACGGAATGTAACAAAGTTTCGGCGTATCGACTGCGCAGTGGATTGTACCTGAATAAGTGCGTTCTTTATTGGGAAGAATGTGGACCGTTGCACCGCAGTACAATGGCAACATATATGTGCGAAGATAAGCATATTTTCTGCTGGCGGGAATCTAGTCAAGCATAGCCTACGGTGACGCGCCCGGTATGCGAACGGGCGCGCGACGGTCGGCATATGCACAACAGGAGGAGAACAAGCAATGACCGTAGCAATCGTGACTGCCGCAACGTGCGGCGAAAACTGTTGGATAGCGGCAGAGGATACCTGCCGTTGCTCGTGTGGCGGTCGAAATCACGGCGTGCTGCGCTCCGGGAACGGCCAACGCCCCGAACGCACCGCGCGCATTCAGGGGCAAATGTACCGCCTGGTAGCGGTAGGAACGAGTGGCGAAATATGGACGGAAATGATGGCGCGCAAAGAGGCTTGTTGGAACGAGGTTTATCCCGCCGGACATCGCTACGCAGGACTATTCGATCACGGCCACAATGACCGCGGTGCGCGCTTCTGGCAACGCAAGGCGTCCGATTCCGCCGTGAATAGTTGGCCGGAACTGACGGCGGCGCGCTCGTTCAGCCCCGCGGCCCATTGGTACGAAGTCCCGAATCATACCCTCTGGGAACGCGTAGACTAACAGCCGAAACGCCTTCGGGCGTCTGCCGGAACGCTCACCCGGCACTGACGAGGCAGAGCAATAGCAGGGAGGGAAGGCAGCATCATGACCATACGACGGGGCAGCAACGCATGGCACAAGCAACAGAACGAGTCCCAACTTCTTCAGCTTGGCGTAGGATTCGAGGATGCCAGGACGCTGCAATCGCTGGCGCGCAGCCTACACCGCGCCGCGGAACGGGAATGCAACGAGCCTATGACCGAAGCACAGGCTGCGCGCCACGAAAAGCGCGTGACGCGGCTAGAGAACGAGGCGGCTGCAATCGCGGCGCGGCACGGCTTCAACCTGTACGTACAGGGTGATCCGCGTGGCTGGCCGCTGTACCTCTGGACACAGGCGGCTCTTGACGAGTACAACAACCGCGGTGGAACCACAACGTACCCGATTGATTCCGTGTATAGCAGCATCGGTACGGGCATCTGCCCGCTGTAGCCTCGTTTCTGCGTCGGCCTCTGGCTCCTATGGATGGGGCCAGATACGGATACAGAAGCACAGTGAACAAAAGGAGGCAGCATGAGTTACACACCCGGCCCGTGGCAGTACCGCGGCGGCGACGTCGCCGCCGCGGATGGAACCATGATCGCACGGGTCATGTATGGTACAGGGTTCGACGGCGACTTGATCGCCGCCGCGCCCGATATGCTGGCGGCATTACAGGAGGCCGCACGCCTGCTGAACACCCTCACCACCGACGAGTACGGGCGCGGCGGCGACAAGCGCATCCGTGACCTGCTGGCCGCCACCATCGCCCGCGCCACTGGGGAGGCGTAAATGCTGAAACTGATCGTACTCGCCTACGCGGGCGCAGGCATAGCGTTCGCAATGTTGGCGACACCCGCACCCCAGGCAGAGCGCACCACCGACCGCAACGCCAGCGTGTACGCGCTGTGTGCCACCGTCACGAACAAGAGTGAATGCGAGGCGACACTGCTGACCGCAGTCGCCTGCGCCGACGCTGGCACCGCGGCCCTACGACGGGAATGTGAAGAGAAGTAACAACGCAGCAGGAGGAGGAACAACCGATGCGACAGCCGCCGATCCCGGAATTGCACGTCTATCGCAGCGTCCTGCGGGCCTACCGCCACGCAGATACGCAATGCTGGGGGTGCATTGCGTATCTCTGGCCCGAAGATGCCGCGCCGTCCTACACTGTGACGGTCTGGCACGACAACGGCGCACGCTACTGGCACAGCCACTGTGTCCCGTCCTACGCCACCCGCCACGACGCCGATTAGCAGGAGGAACAATGCACATCCGACCGCCATGATCCACCCGCCGCGGCAGGGGACTACTGCCGCGGCCTCATCGGGCAAACAACGAAGTTTGGAATTGCCCCAAAACAAGTACCGGAGTACCCAGACAACGTACCGCAATATGCGGTACAATCCAAACACGGGAACGACGGCGTTCCCGATAGCATGAGGGGAGCAACAGCCATGACGAACACTATCCGCGACATCCTTGCACTGCCCTACGAGGACCTTACCCTCAGCGAGCGCGTCAACGCCATCGAACGCGCCCGCATCGCTGGCCGCGAGGCCGCTGCCGACGCCGACCGTGGCTCCGCTGGCGGTATCGAACAGATTGACGCCCCCGCGTCGGCGTACTTCTACACTGTCGTAGAAGACGCATGGAACGGCGAACGCATCAACGATGATGTGTGCAACCGCTGGCGCAATGGGGAGTTTGACGCCGACCCCCGCCGCGAAACGTTCAACGCCGCATGGGCCGAGTCCATGCGGGACGCAATGGAGGATGTTGACTAGCCGCAAAACCCTTCGACCCGCCGCCCCTTCGGGGGCATTAGGGTACTGCTACGATAACTAGACAGGAGGAACTATGCCAAAAGCCGCGACCTCGTTCCGGCTGGCCGACCGCACCATCGGCCAACTGAAAACGCTGGCGGAACGCTGGGGCATGACCGTGACTGAAACCCTCGCGGTCCTCGTTGACCGTGTTTACGAACAAGAAGATGCCCGCAACGACGTAGCAGCCGCCCCACGGCGGCAGAGAGGGGACCCGCAATGACCACCATGACCCACCGGATGCCGCCCGCTGCGAAAATCTGTGTGTACTGCCGTGAGGACTGCGCTAACGACCCGCAGCATGACTGGAGCTCGAACATCGCCGCCCCCGCGGACATTGAGTACCGCGGTGGCGCATGGTATCACTACGCGTGCTTGTACGCCCGCAAGTCGCGGGATTGGGACAGGACGGTGCGGGGCATCATCGAGTTCGCGGTGCGCCGGATGCGCTACCGGCACGAAGAAATGCCCCGTGACGTTGACCCGGCGATCTGGTACGAGGGCATCGTGAACACGATGGCCCGCGTGCGGCAGGCCCATGCCGCCAGCCGGAATTGCTACAGCATCGCGCACGGGCGTAAGCCCGTCGCCATGTAACTGCAAGGAGGATGCCATGCCCGCGCAAATGTACGCCCGCTGCCCCTGGTGCGCCGCCGTGACGTTGCAAGCCGTCTGCCCGCCGCGGCACCAGCCGACCGACATAGCGGCGCGGCGGTACTGGTGCGAGAGGTGTCTGCTGTTTGTCCTGCACGCTATCCCGGCGGACGCCGCATAGCAAGAGGGCCGGGGAACACCACCCGGCCCTCACCGCGTCTGCTAGAACCGCCGTGCCGCACGCATTGTAGTTGGAGACCGCAAACTACAATGCGTGCGGCTCCGGTTGTAGTTTGCCGCAATGCCCGCGGTACCGCCGTACCAAATCCCCACAGCTACAGCCGCCGCCAGCCGAGCAGCAACCACAGCCACGGCGACAAGCCCCACGCTATCCACGCCAGCGCGATGGCCGCCAGCCCTATGAGCAACAACGTGGACGCGGGCCAGTCCCTCACCATGCCACCTGTACCCACTCGCGCCGCCGCATCTCCGGCAGTTGATGGTCTACCCGCATCCGCACCGCAGGCACGTCCAGCACCGCAGCTGCCTCGACTTCGGGGAACACCTCGGCAGCCACGTCATCGCGCAGGAAGAACGCATTGTAGGCGTTGCGGGCCACCGCCACCAGGCGATAGCCGCGCCGCCGCCCCAACGCTACGAACGCAGGAAGTGATGCACCGTAGTAGTCCGACAGACCCTCGCGCCGGAAGTTCGGGGCATACGGCACCGTCACCGCGTCCAGCGCACCCCACACACTCTGAAACTCTAGCACCACGACGCGCGGCAACACCGCGTCCAACGCCTCCCATATCCAGTAATCCACCCCGTCGAGGTCCAGCGAGAGCAGGTCAATCTCTCCGGCAAACCCGTGGCTTTCCACCATGCGGTTGACGTTCTCCCGCGTCACCCACCCCTCAACGAACGCGGGCGGGGCCAGATAGGTGTCGGGGTTATTGGCGTAGAACTTCTGCCCGCGGGCAACGTTGTCCCCGTTCCCGTCAAGCAACAGCGTGTGCCAGCCATGGTTGACCGTCAGGTTCGCCGTGTTACACTCAATACCATCACCGGCGCACAACTCCACCGCCGTCTTGTTCGTGGTCCCGGCCAGCGCGAATATCGCCGCCAGTATCCCGTCCTCGTCGTTCTGGCTGAACACCCGATAGCCCACGTCCGGCAAGGATGGCACGATGCCATGAAGCTGATGCAGTTCTTTCAGCCGGAGCGCAAGCAACACCTGGTCTATTTTGGTGATGCTGGCGCTTTGCCGCAGTAGATTATCCCTGTTCACGAACGTCCACCAGTGCGCTGCTCGTCGTGCTCCTGCTCGAAACAAACCGAACCCCCGCATTGCTGCCTCCCGATCAGTCCCGCGTGGAGTACGCGGCCAGTCAGTACAAACGATTATCCCAACGTACCTATCGCAGTGTGACACAAGTCATATGACAGGGTGATCACAATTCTGGTATGCTATCGCTATCCCGTAGGCATTCAAGGTTATACGCAGGGGAACCCGCCAACTCCGGGCAGTTGGCGACAATTCACGGTAAATGGGCCGCAGAATGTGAAACTAATCCAACCTCTCTGCCGTTACCTGCAACGGGGCCAAGATGTGCGTTGGCCCACCTACGATCCGAAGGACGAGCGGAACACCGGACAGTACCCGCGGAGTGAGGAACAGGTGAGCAGCGCGCAACCGCACCAGACCACGCCAGCGGAAGACCAACTGATCGCCCTCTACCGGCAGATTACCCCCGCGCAGCAAGCGGCAATCACCGCGATGCTGGCCGCCATGCTCCCGCCGCCTGCTCCTGTACCCGTGCCGCCGACCCCTGTCAGTGACCCGCCCGACGCTACAACGATTCCAGGACTGCTTCAATCGCTGCTCGTTGGGCTTCCGGCAATGCCTCAAACCTAGCCGCCACCGCCAACGCCCGCGCCGAGTAGAGGACTCCCTGCACGTCACCCGACGGCTCAGGGAGTCCCACTGCTTTGCGGCACAACACCTCAAACGGCACGTCCAACGCCGGGGCCAGCTTCGCCAGATGCTCAATGTTGATCCGCTGCACGTTGCCGTTGAGGAACGTGCTAACGGTGTTCTCCGGCATCCCCGCCGCCTGTGCAAGCGCCCGCGAGGTTAGCCCCTGCGCGGCCATCCGCCGCCGCATGAACTCGAACAGGTCGCCTCCCTGATCTTGTTGCACTTCCTTCACCATCCACATCTGAGCCGACATACGTACCTCCGAATTTCCGATTTCGGATGAAATTCATCTTATCACACACTAGACAACGGTAGAGCCACTGTGTTACCATGTTCCTGTCACCGGAAGTCGGAAACTTCTTCCGACTTCGGACAATACAGAACCACGGAGGTGACGATGGACGAGCCATTCCTGATTGATGGCGAGCCGCACTTCAAGGCCGCGGAAGCGGCGCAGCAAGTGGGCATCGGCGTCAGCAGGTTCCACGAGTTGTCCCGCAAGGGGCGGATACCCTACATCGTACAGCCCCACGGCAAAGTGTACGCAGCGAAAGACCTCGAAACGTTGCGGGCAGAACTGGAATCATGGCCGCGGCGACGGCGCACCAAGAAAGCGAAGGCGGCATGACGACGGTGCAGACCCGGCTGGTGGACTTCCTGAACGAGGTCACGGAGGAGCAGGTCATTGCCGCCCACGATGTGCTGTACGGCGTGGCCGGGACAGATATGTACGAGCCACTCGCCAAGGTGATGGCGGACATCACCGCCAGTGCCTACAACCATGTGGCCGATGCCGAGGATATGCCGGGGCGGGCAGGACGCATGGTGGGGATTGTCCTGAAGATGCTGGCGGTAGGTTGGGCAGCGCGGGAGGCCGAGTACCTGCGGGTGCTGCGGGAAGAGTAGGGAGGGCGAAATGCGGTGCTTCGTGTGCTGGCGGTACGCACCGACAGGGTTCCGGTGGCCGCTGCGGTGGGTGCGCCCGGTTGCCACGCTGGTCAACGAACGGGTATGCGCCGGGTGCTATGCGGACTGCGGTGAAGTGCCGTGGGGGACAGCGGCAGTCACCACCACGATAGAGCGGGCGGCGTAGATGAACGAGCGCGAGGCCGCCGTGGTGTTGTCAGGCGTCATCTTCATCATCGGCGCGGTGGTCTTCGGTGTGCTGGATTCCAACGCCGCCAACGCCCGCAACGCCGAATGCCAAACCATTGGGTATCAGCGGGGGTTCTCGGCAGGCGGCAAAGACTACTGCGTCAGGGAAATTGTGTCACCCCGTGACAACAGGGAGGGGCGGTAGATGCGGATCGGGCAACGCGTGAAGGTCATCAAGGGCGGTGAAACCTACGGATTGAACGGGGTCATCAGGTCGGTGGGGACGCAATGCACGATTGTTGGTTGCCCTGACTGCCTGATGTACACCGTGGTCTTCGACGAGGCGGGCCAGTATCAGGAGTTCAAGCATCGGGGATTTGGCACGACGATAATTGCGGGCCGGGTCATCGGCGGAGAGTTCAACGACTACGACCTCGAAGCTATCCCGGCGACGGCGGGGGTGCGCTGATGGCGATGCCGCTGGTACTCGCAGAACGGGGCAAGCCCAACAAAGAGACGGCCATCCCGACCGAACGGTGGCACTGGTGCGGGATTACCGATTGCACCAACACCGTTCATCCCGACTTTGTTTTCTGTATCGCCTGTCGGCAGAACCTTGGGCCGATGACCGTTGGGTACTGCAATATGCTCTGGCAGTACTACATTGACGAACCTTCGATCCGCAAAACTGACCTGTTCCTCTTCGAGGAACAGGTTGCCAAAGCCAACATCCAGATACGGGACTGTCGGCGGACGCGGGCCGCGCGGAAAGCGCAACAGCGGCAAATGCAGGTGACAGCGTGAACTTCACCGACGACCAACTCCTTGACCTGCTGGTAGATGCGGCCCTCGCTGGCCTTGACGAGGGCGATTCTGGTGCGGAACTGCGGCGGCTGGGCAACCTGCACCCGCACCTGCGGGCCGACCTCTACGGCGAAGTGGTAGCGCAGATGGATGCCCAGGCGAAGTTGGGACTGATGGTTCCGGCAACTGCGCCGCTGCCGGTGGCCGACGAAGAAGATGACGACGGCGACATCTGGCGGGCGTTGGTGCTGCTGTTGGGCGGGGCCACGGTCGCTGGAGCAATGGGCGGGATTGCCGTCGGCGGGATGTTCCTGCTGGGCAGGTGGTGGGCGTCGTGATGTTCACCGAAGTCTACTACTCCTGCGGCACGAAGGGCGCATTCCCGACCCCGCAGGCAGCGGAACGGGTACGGCGGCTGATGGCGATGAACAAGGGCAACCAGCCCGCTACCGTCCATCGGTGCAGGTTCGGCGGGCGGGCGCACTGGCACCTGACGCACAAGTATGAGGGGGACACCCGGCGGGAGCCGTACAAACGCCAACCCCAGCGGTGGCTGGGCGATGGAGATGCGATGGAGATGCAGGCATGGTGCGGAGGGGTACAGTGGGCAAGGCGGCGACGGTCGGGGTAGACCAGCGGACTGTCTGGAAGGCGGCGGGGTGCGTTGAGGATGCCTACGCGGCACTGATGAACGCCGCGGAGGTGATCGAGAAGTTGGACGAGACGCGCTATCAGCGGTTCGGGCAGGAATACCGGGATGTGGCGGCCATTGTCGTCAAGCTGCGCCGGGGTCTTCCAGGCGGACGGGCAGCGTAAGCAGAAGGGGAGCAAGCGATGAGCGAGATGATGACCATTGACGAAGTGATGGGCCACCTGAAACTGAGCCGTGCCACCGTGCTGCGCTGGATAAACAGCGGCGAACTTCCAGTGGTCAAGTTCGGAAACAAGGTGTTTCGGGTACGGCGTGACGATCTTGAGTCGTGGATTGAGTCCAAGCGCATGTCAGCGTAGGGGCCAGACGCGCAGGGCCGCCCTATCGGCTGGAACCGATGGGCGGCCAAAGGGGAACTGACGTGACCAATTATACCACACCGGCGACACCGCAACAGCGGGCAACCGCCGAGCCAGACATTGAGCGCAAGGCGGTTACGGGCAAATCCGGCAAGACCGAATGGGAAGTCCGCTTGTGGGTCATCACCGCCACCGGGCGGGTCGCAATGGTTGAGAGCCAGAGCAAGACGGCAGGGTACATCTGGCAGGGCGAAGACAAGCACAAGTGCGATAGCCGCCTGTCGGTGTGCCGCCATATACAAGCCGTTCGCCAATACCATCAGCAGCAAAGGGGAGCAGTGTAATGGACTGGCAAGAGGTTATCAAGAAGGCCGAACACTACCGGGCATTGGATCAGGACACGGTATACCTGCACGACGGGGCGGACAGGGACAAGCCGTGGCATCTCGTAACCAGAATCATCACTGGCAGCGGGGCGCATCGCCTTGGCATCTGCTCCGACATTACGCTTGTGGCATGGCACAACAGCGGCATCACCTTTCGCTGGATTTTCCGACTGGAAGATGACGACGCCAACGGCGTCGGGCATTACCGCATCTCGGTAGCACGAATAGCGCAACTCATGGAGTTCTTGCCGCGGCGTCACCACAATGAACTCAAGAACGAACTGCTTGATGTGGCGGCCAAGGTAGAAGAGCGGGCAACCGAGAACATGGAACAGGCGCGGCGGCAGTTTGGTGATGCGGCCATCCTGCGCTTGCTCGCAGCGGAAGGGGCAGCGTAATGACGACCAGCGTAGCAACTGAGGGGCTAACGGTAACGGTGCTGCAAAGCGCACTCAAGCCCGCCCTTGACCGGGTGGCCCGTATCGCCAGCACCCGCACCACCCTACCGGCCACCGCAATGGTGCTGGTCACGGCGGACGCCGATGGGCTGACGCTCGCCACCACCAATCTGGAGCAGGCGATGGTCTGCACCGTCGGGGCGAAGACCGATGCGCCGGGGCGGGTGCTGGTTCCCGCCAAACTGTTCGCCGACCTGATTGCGCGGCTGCCCGATGACAAGGTGCAACTGACGCTGACCGGCAAAGCCCTCGTCATCAAGTGCGCCCGCTCGGTGCTGCGGTTGCAGACGATGGACGCCAGCGAGTTCCCGCCGTTTCCGCAGCCCAAGGGTGAGGTTGCCGCCATCACGGTGGACGCCGCCACCCTGCGGGATTCCCTGAAGCGGGTACGGGTAGCGGTCGCGAGCGACGAGTCCCGTCCGGTGCTGGCGACGGTGTTCTTCGAGGCTCCGGGCAACAACACCCTGACGCTGGTCGCGGCGGACGGGTTCCGGCTGGCGGCGGACACCATCACGGCGCAGGTGGCGGCGGGCAACTGGCTGCTGCCGCTGCCCGCGGTCAATGCGCTGGTGGCCCTGCTCGGCGGGGCGGAGGGCAACATCGCTCTGTACATGGACGGGCGGGTCATGCAGGTCACGGTGGAGCACTCCACGCTCGCCCGCACCACCCTGACGGCGCAGTTGACGGCGGGGACGTACCCCAACTGGCGGCAACTGGTCCCGAAGACCTACACCGCCCGCATGGTGCCGAACACCGGCGACCTGGCGCAGGCCGTCCGCACCGCGCTGGTCATGGGCAGCGACATCGTGCGGCTGGTGCCGACGCTGGACGACGCTACGGGCATTGCCGCTATCACGGTCAGCGGGCGCAGCGAAGAGCATGGCGACGGGGCCAGCAGTGTGGATGCGGCGGCGGAGGGCGAACTGGTGCGGATTGCCGTCAATGGCCGCTACCTGCTGGACGCGCTGGAGGCGGTGACGGCCCCCAAGGTGGCGTTGGAACTGACCGCCACGTCTGCCGCGGCGGTGGTGCGGCCCGTCGGTGATGACCGCTATGTCCATGTCGTAATGCCGATGTTCGTGCAGTGGGAGGACTAACGATGCAACAACTGATAGGCCCGATGCTGGAATCAATCGAAGAGCAGTCCATGATTGGGGAATTGGCGGACGCGCTGGAAGACTACGACGCGTGCGATGTGTGCTATCAGCACGAGCATGAATACTCGGTAGTCCCGACGCAGGCAATGTTGGACGCCTGGGTGAAGGCAACGGAGGGCTTTCACGCCCCGAAGCAGGTGGCCGCATGATGACCGAGGAGCAACTGGCGGCGATTCAGGCGCGGTGCGATGCCGCTACGCCGCCCCCGTGGTATGTGCATGAGGCTGACGGTGAGGATGCCGAAACGGGCGAGCCGTGGGCGCAACTGGACGGCATTGAGGATAGGCACGGCGACCGGCTCGCTGACGAGCATCTGGACTGGGAGAGTGACGAGGACTTTGTATTCGTCACTCACGCCCGCACCGACGTGCCTGACCTGCTGGCGGAGATACGCCGTCTGCGCGAGGTGGTGCGGTTGACGGAAGATGCGCTGGCAGAACTGACGGAGAAAGTCGAGTGGCACGGGGTGTGTCCTTGGAATTGCCGACGTGCCGGATTTGGGCCAGCACACTACCATTGCCCTGACTACCACTGCGATGCCGTGATGGTGACAGGCCAGGCCGGTGGCCCACACAGCGAGCGTTGCACCGTCGGGAAAAACAAGCGTCTGAGGGCGGCGCAGGTGCCTTCGTGACTGCCGCGCTTCAGGCAGGCGTCACCATCATCCTGTTCGGCTGGATTACCTTTCCGCTGGTGCGGCTCATTATGGGGAGCTAGGTAGATGCGAGACAAGGCAGAGATTTTCAGCGACCTGAGTAAGCCCCTCGACCCCAACCTCGTCGCGACCCGGCAGGAGCGCGGCCAGAAGTTGTCGTACATTGAGGGCTTCGAGGCCATCAATCAGGCCAACAAAATCTTCGGCTTCGATGGCTGGGGCAGCGATGTCCTGAGCATTGACTACCGGGAGATTGTGCAGACCGACCGGCAGACGGGTGAGGTCAAGCCCACGGGCGTATATCAGGCCCATGTCCGCATTACCGTGGACGGGTTCCTGCCGAAGACGGACGTTGGCGTAGGGCTGACGGCGGGATTCTCCCCGCAGTCCCATGAGACGGCGATCAAGGCAGCGATTACCGACGGCATCAAGCGGGCCTTGCGGCAGTACGGGACACAGTTCGGGAATTCCCTGTATGACCGCGACAACCCGCTGGGTGAAGACCAGTCGTCCCCGCCTGCACTGCCGCAACGCACGCCTCCGGCCCGCCCGCAGGTTGCGCCCGCGGCACAGCGGCCCCCGACCGGCATTGACGGGATGCCGGTCACGCCGGAACCGCTGTTGGAAGCAATCAGGAATCAGATGTTGCGGATAGGCTGGTCAGGGGATGCGCTGGTCGGTTGGGTCAAGGACAAGCACAATGGCCGCGGCCCGCGACAACTGACGGCGGACGAGGCCAAGGAAGTCATCAACCTGATGGGCCAAGAACCGGCGAAGGTGGGAGCGTAGAG
Organism: uncultured Candidatus Peribacteria bacterium; assembly: GCA_964652185.1. Taxonomy (GTDB): domain Bacteria; phylum Patescibacteriota; class Gracilibacteria; order Peribacterales; family Peribacteraceae; genus DALYDP01. Next base: position 12,878 of record CAZZDD010000040.1, read on the forward strand.
CGATGGAACAGCGACAACCTATCCCCTTCGTGGCCGACACCGACCGCCTGCTGCGTGTGGAGCAGGTAGCAGAGCGGTTGGCGTGCGGCAAGAGCATGGTCTACACCCTCGTCAACCGCGGCGAGCTTCCCGGCGTCAACGTCGGGCGGCTCGTCCGGGTGCGGGAGTCCGACCTCAATGCGTATCTGGCGGGCATGACGCCCATCGCACCGACGATTGCGAGAATCTAATGGCGAAGCAGCAAAGCAAACTACACCCAGCACTCGCGGCATTCCGCGGCTGGCATCCGACGTGTAATGCCTATTGCCGAGCAGATGTCCACGCAATCGTCGGCTGGTTCAACCAAGGCGCGACGAACGAAACACTTGAGGCGGCAACAGCAATGGCGGTTCGCAATGTCTACAGCGTCGAAATGGTGGATGTTCGGTACGCCCCGGAAGCTGGGCCGATTCCATCTGGGAGCGCATGGGTAGACGAAGACGACATACCCTTTATCTCTAACGAGGAATACGCGCGTGTTGCTCAGCCCATCCTTATCCGATTCCGCGTTCCGGCAGGAGTGGACTAATGGCGAAGCGGCGGGACAAGGGCCAGGGCGGGCTGACGAAGCGCAGCGATGGCCGCTGGCAGGGCAGTTACTACGACACCAAGGGACGGCGTCGCTACGTCTACGGCGACACCAAGCGGGCGGCGCAGGAACTATTGGCCGCCGCACTCACCGAACTACGGCAGGGCATCAGTCTGGAACCGGGTCGGGTCACGGTCGAACAGTTCATGGAACGCTGGCTACGGGACGTGAAGGCCCACGACGTTGAGCGCGGCACCCACGCCTTCTACACCGACAAGGCCACGTACATCACCGATGCGCTGGGCAAGGTGCTGCTGCGCTCGCTGACGGGGCCGATGGTGCAGGAGATGTACAGCGACCTGCTGGCGCGAGGGCTGTCGCACACCACGGTACGGGCGACGGCCACCACGCTGAAGGCGATGCTGGCACAGGCGCACCGCTGGAACCTAGTGGCCCGCAACGTGGCCGCTACCGACGCCAAGCCGCCGCGGGCCATCAAGTACCAGCCGAAGGTGCTGGCCGAGGCCGAGGTTCGACAGATGCTTGCCAGTAGTGCCGACCACCGTCTCTACCCCGCGATGGCGGTGGCGGTGACGACGGGCCTGCGCCCCGGCGAACTGCGGGGGCTGCGCTGGGAACAGGTGGACACCGAACGGCGGGAGTTGACGGTGCTGCACACGGTTGACGACCTACCGGGCGGCGGCTGGGTGCTGAAGGTGCCGAAGTCGGAACGCAGCAAGCGGTCGGTGGCGTTAGGGGCCACGGCGATAGCGGCACTTGCCCAGCAGCGGCAGCAACAACGACTGGAGCGCATGGCCGCTGGCCCCAGGTGGCAGGACAACGGGCTGGTGTTCACGACGAACATCGGCACGCCACTGAATGAATCCAACACCGTGAAGATGCTGAACGCCATGCAGGAGAAGGCAGGCGTACCGCAGACGCGGGTGTACGACCTGCGCCATACCCATGCCACGCTACTGCTGCTGGCGGGCATCCCCGTCCACGTCGTAGCGGCGCGGCTGGGCGACGATGCCGCCACCGTATTGAAGCACTACGCCCACTTGCTCCCGACAACCCAGCGGGAGGCGGCGGACAAGTTCGAGGCGGTGATTGCAGGATGATCAAGCCCTACTACGACCATGACGGTATCACGCTCTACCACTGTCGCGCTGAGGAGTTGCTGGCAGAGATAGACGACGCCACGCTGGACGCCATTATCACCGACCCGCCCTATGGAATCAGCGGGCGGCAGGATGAGGTAGCGATCACCGTGGACGGCCACGCCCCATTCAAACGGCAGTTTGGCGAGTGGGACAACGAATGGTCGCCGCGCTTCCTGTTGGAACAGGCGAATCGCCTATTGCGACCGGGCGGCGCACTCATCGCTTTTATGGCCCATGAGTGGATACCGGAGTACCTCCAGACCCCGCTGGATCAGAAGAAGTTGGGGGTGTGGGTCAAGACCAATCCTGCGCCGCGTGTGCGACCGGGATACCAGCATGGCACGGAGTTCTGGTGCTGGCAGGTGAAGGCGGGACGCGCCCCGACGTGGAATGGCGGCTTCACGCAGAACAATGCCATCGTGACGCCGAACGCCCGTGCGATGGAGGGGCAGTTGGTTCACCCCACACAGAAGCCCATAGCGATCATCAAGGGCTTCGTAGATCGGCACTCCAACCCCGGCGATATGGTGTGCGACCCGTTCCTCGGCAGCGGCACCACCGCCCGCGCCTGCAAGGACTTGGGGCGGCGGTTCGTCGGCTGCGACATCAACGAGGCGTATCTGGAGATCGCCGTCAAGCGGCTGGCGCAAGCGGTTTTGGCCCTATAGGGTGTCAAAATAGTGTCAGAGTCCAGCGGAACAGAACGGGACACCGAAGAAATTGCAGAGGATGGACGATGATGATGCATCTGGATGAGTGTTGGAGTAGCGGCCCCGGAGGGAATCGAACCCTCAACCTACGGATTAGAAGTCTAAGCACCCCCCGTTTTTCCCCTGTTTTCAGCCCCATTCCCGTCCATTTCGTGCCTAGCGTCGGGGCGGTTTCGTCCATCCCGTCGCTTCCGGCGCACGCTGTTGCGCGCGTTAGGGTGTCGTTTTGGATGCAACCCGCGGCGGTGGCGTGATGACAACCGAACGCCCTCGACGGATCAAGTTTCAGGCGTGCAGGGACGAGGTTCACCGTCTATGCCCCGGTAAGACGGACAGGCCGTTCCCGCGCAACGCTGTTTGTACGTGCCTTTGCCATAAGGCGGTGGCGTGATGCTGACGCCGTACTACACCGACTCCCTTGCAACTCTATACCAGGGCGATGTGCTGGACGTGCTACGCCAGCTACCCAGCGGCAGCGTGCAGTGCGTGGTCACCAGCCCGCCCTACTACAGCTTGCGGGACTATGGGACAGGAACGTGGGACGGCGGCGACCCCGATTGCGACCACCTACACCCCAAAGGGGCGAACCCGGAACGGCAACTAGCAACCTCGACGCTAGGACACGACAGCAAGACGCAGGGCCATCAGCAACAACGCTACGGCGCAACCTGTGGCCGTTGTGGTGCTACCCGCATTGACCAGCAGATTGGCCTAGAGGCCACGCCCGAAGCCTTCATCGCCAAGCTGGTCGCCGTGTTCCGCGAAGTCCGCCGCGTGCTGCGCGACGACGGCACCCTCTGGTGCAATATAGGCGACAGTTATAACGGCAGCGGCGGCGCTGGTGGCGACTACGGCGAGGGCGGGCTGAAGGAAGGCCAGCCGCGGTATCCCGGCAGACGGCTGGGCGGCGACCTGAAGCCCAAGGACTTGATCGGCATTCCCTGGATGCTTGCCTTTGCGCTGCGTGCCGATGGCTGGTATCTACGGTCGGACATCATATGGCATAAGCCGAACCCGATGCCCGAATCGGTCACGGATAGGCCCGCCAAGGCGCACGAGTATGTGTTTTTGCTGACCAAGAGCGCCCGATATTACTACGATGCTGATGCGGTGCGGGAGCCTCACGCCGGCCCGCTTCACGCACCCGGAAACAAATTCCGGCCTGAAATGGTGGCTGGCCCGATGGACAGGGGCGGGCGATCCCAATGGGAACGCGATATGTCAGAGACGTGGGGCAACCCCGCGGGCCGCAACAAGCGCACCGTGTGGACTATCGCAACGGCCCCGTACCCGAACGCCCATTTTGCCACCTACCCGCCCGCGCTGGTCGAACCGTGCATCCTTGCCGGTACGTCGGAGCGCGGCGCGTGCCCCCATTGCGGCGCACCGTGGCGGCGGGTGGTGTCGCGGGAGTTGGTGCCTAGCGGCAAGAGTGCCAAGCGCGGCACAGCGCGAGATGTAAATGATCACCGGGACAAATGGGGTGATGAACATGGCTCCTATGCAGTGACAACGACCGGCTGGGAACAGTCCTGCGCTTGTCCCGCCGCCGAGCCAGTGCCGTGCGTGGTGCTGGAGCCGTTCGCTGGCAGCGGGACAACCCTGATGGTTGCTAAGCGGCTGGTACGGCGCAGCATCGGCATTGACCTCAACCCTGAATACCTCGACCTCGCGGTGAAGCGCATCCGTTCGGCGGAACCCGGTGTGCAGATGGACATGGCGATGGAGGGTGCGTGATGCGCGTGCGAACGAGGCGCCACCAGGCGACCGCCGAGCAGTGGTTCCCCGGTTGCGGGATGTCCGACGTGACCGACGTGCTGGACGGCGTGCGGCCCTACGGCGTGCTGGTAGACCCGGCGCACTACTACAACCCCATCCTGTACGCCGGATGGTGGGTCGTACGGCATGAGGGCGGACGCGTTGAGGTGCTATCGTCCGCAGAGTTTGAGCGACTGTACGAGAAAGCCTAAGTCAAGAAAGAGGGGAGCAGATGGAAGAGAAAGTGGTGCGCTTCAACTTTGGCTGGAAGGTCATTCCTGTGCCGCCAGGACTGACGGCGTGGGTGGTCTGGAGTAACGGTCACATTGCTCCCGGCCCGCTTCCGGTGCTGGCGATGGCAGTGGACGTACCCACCGGCAGCATCGAGGAGACAGGCCGGGACGAGACGATAGAGTTCAACGGTAGGAACTTCCGCAGAATGACCTGGCGAAGCAGGGTCACTAGCGACGCCGAAGACAAACTGAACGATGACATGAACCTGCACTACAGCAACCTGCATCTGCTGGTGGCGATGGATTGGTCAGAGGATGAGGAACCCTACGACGGCGAAGGCGCACCCTGGCTGAGGTTGCACGAGAGCGTCTTCTTCACCAGGGCGCGCGCCGAACACGAGTCCGCCATCCGCAAGGCTAAGGCCAAGGACGAACCGAACGGCTAGGCGTCGGGTGCTGGCCGCGGCGGGTCTGCGGCCAGCGCATAGTCCAGCAGGGCATGAATAGCCAGCGTGCGGTTGGGGTACTGGTGACGATGCCAGTACGTATCAATCTGCTTCAGGCGGTCAAGTCCCATGTTGATGTTGAGAGCGTCGGGTCGCTTGCGGGTGTCAGACATTCGTACCACCTCCGCTCTCATGATACCACATTGACGACATAGTGGGTATAGACAATCCGGCGACGTTGCGGTACAATTACATTGACGGTATTGATAAGAACCATTGTCAACAGTGTGACGATGCACCCGAAGGACGGCACGATGCCCACACCGCCAGCACGTAACAGCACCGGACGCGGCGTACTGCAAAGCCCACCGTTCGCCGTGGTACGCGCCCGGTGCTTCACGCTGGCACAGAAGACCGCACTGCTGGTGATGTGGTCACGCTGTGACGAAGATGGCTGGTGCTGGCCGACCATCCCGCAGATTGCGGAAGACATGAACTGCAACGTGAAGACGGCCCGCGACGCGGTTGGTTGGCTGCTGGAGAATGGCGTCATCACCGCGGAGAGCGGCCCGAACAACACCCGCACCTATCGGATTGAACCTGTCAAGGTGGTTTCCTTCATCGAGTCAAGCCCTACCAAAACAGGTACTACCAAAAGTGGTAGGGCTACCAAAACAGGGAGGGCTGTCCTACCAGAAGTGGGAGGACAAGCCCTACCAAAACAGGTAGACAAAGGAAATACAGATAAGGAAACCAAGAAGGACAACCAACTCCCGTCTCCGTCTCCTTCGCTCCTTTCAGTCGCTACGGAGACTACGCCGGATGCGGTGCCAGAAAAGAAGCCGACTATCAAGAAGACGCCAGACCCGCGGGTGACACAGGTGCGGCTTCAGATCGAACAGTTGCAAGGCTATGCGTTCAGCAATCCCGTGGCGGAGAACGTCGCCATCAAGAAACTGCTGGCTCAGGCTGAACCTGACGAGATAGTGGGTTGCTGGAAAGCACTGCGCGGCCAGTCATGGCGAACAGCGCGTATCACCATGCAGACGGTTCTCAGCAACTTGGGTGAGTACCGGCAAGGGCGGCTGGTTGATAACCGTGCCACGTCAACCTATCGGAACGGTAACAGCCCAGCCATAGCAACGGCACCGCGACCTGACCTTGACCTATCGAAGAACACCTACACCTTCAGGCGTAGAGAGGAACCGGCATGAGCGAGACGTTTGGGCGACCCTTCAACACCGATACGGGCTGGCGGTTCGGGGCCAGCATCGGCGGGCAGTTCTCCCCGCTGGGGTACTGCGTCCACTGTCCGGGTCATGCCACCCCGCAGGACGCAATGGCGCACTACCAGGAATTTCAGGACGACAAGCGCGGCGGGAGCCTTGCCATCGCCAACGCCGCGGCTGACCTGCTCGCTCCGCCTTCGGGATTCACATTCTTTGGCGACGCCCTGAAGCCCCGCACCGCGGACGTTGGGCGCGAGCGTCATTGCCGCGATTGTGGGGCCACCCTGCCCAACGACGAACATAGTCCCATCCCTGGCCTGCCGTGGGAGCGGTGCGATACCTGTCAGGAGCGCGTTGCTGCCGCGGGGGATGTGCAGCAGGCGATAGAGCGCATGGCCCACTACGGCAAGCTACGGGATGCACTCTGGCGCAACGGCGGCGTACCGGACAAGTACCGCAGTGAGTCCTTCGACACCTTCCGGCTGGATGACGTGAGCGATTCCATTCGCACCGCCTACGAGATTGCCGCGGATTGGGCGCACTGGTTCGACATGAACAAGGCGGCGGGACAACGTGGCCTGCTGTTCTACGGCACCGTTGGCGTCGGCAAGACCCACCTGTCGGCATCCATTGCCCGCAAGGTCATCGAGAACCTTGTGCCGCAACAGCACGAGGTGGTGCGGGCCATTCGGGAAGAACGGGAGATGGCCCTGAAAGCCGCCGCGTATGACCCCGACGCCGACGTACAGCGGTTCTTTCAGCGACGCAAGGCTCCGGTGGAGCGGTTCACGGTGACGTTCGCGGTGGCCCCGGAACTGCTGAACCTGCTGGTAGACTCCCGCTTCCACCGCGAAGGCAAGGAGTCGGAGGAAGAGATTTACGCCCGCCTGATAGCGACCCGCCTCTTGATCATTGACGACTTGGGGCGGGTGGCGCGGGCCAACCAGATGGAGCATCAGCAAGAGGTCTGGTATCGCATCTTCAACGGGCGGTACAACAATCGGCTGCCGGTGATTGTGACCACCAACCTGAAGGCTGACGCCCTGCACACCATCGTGGGGGAGGCGGTGGCCGACCGGATGCAGGAGATGTTCGACGTGGTGGACATGACGGGGGAGAGTTATCGCGGCAAGAAGCGCGGCGAGTAGGAGGAAAGCATGGGGGAACTGATGCGGCAGAAAAAGACGACGTGGCCTGACTGTGACATCTGCGGGAAGCCCGTCCCGACGGACGACGGCTATCTCTGCATCACTTGGGCCAGAATCAACGCCATCATGGAGGAACGACGGGAATGGGGAACCAGGGAACCGAAGGTCATCAGGCTTAGTGATATTCCTGAACGGACACCGGACTGGCGTTGGGGCCACGCTGACTGCCTGCCGGAAAACGACTACTGGATTGAGGCCAAGCGGATTGACACCATGCAAAAGGCGTTCGCGTGGACGCTGCACCTCTTGGGCAAGGTCTGGTTTGGGGATACGGACTGGCATTGGGCAATCCGGCGACTGTACGAAGTAGGGGATGCGTAGGCAGGAAAGGGGAGCAGCTATGGGTATGGCGGCGCAGGTGCAAACATCACCGTATGTCCCGACCACGGTGGTCAAGGCATACATCAAGTCCTTTCAGGGAAACATGGCGGCGGCGTCCGAATGGGGGCGCATCGGCTATCAATCGCTCGATCACGCGGTCAAGGGGGAACAGCGTGACGCGGCGTTCCACGGTGTCCTGTGGGGCATCATCCGCAAGCGGTTGTCCCGCCGCACCATTGACGAGGCGATGACCCGGCACGAACAAGACCAGTTCGCGAAGATGCAGGAAGCACAGGGGGAGCAGATGCAGAAGAGTGAACCGTTGACCATCATCGCGCTGCATGAGGCCATGCCGGATCCGGTCGTGGCGGCGCAGGCCGCCAGCGATGCGGCCATGAAAGAATGCGTCACCTGCAAAAAGGAATTTGCAGCGACGCTGGAGAATTTCGCCGTCGCGGGCAGGTACGGGCGTGGCCTCCAGCCCTGGTGTCGTGTTTGCCACCGAAAGAATGTACTGGCATCGCAAGCCAAGGCTGCCGAAGCACGGCGTACGTCTGCTGCTGCCAGTCGTGCTGCCAAAGCTGCCGCTACACCCGCAGCAGAGGCCATCATGCCGGAAGAAGTGACCGCAACCTACGCCGTGGACGCGCTCTTGTCCACCCGCCTGCTCCAGCTTGCCGTTGACGCTGATGCGCTGGAGAAGCAGGTGGCCGCCGCGGGTGGTGCATCCGCCGCCAAGGTTGAGGAACTGGAAGCGGAAATCACGTCCCTACGCGGTCTGGTCAAGCAACTGGACGGGGGCAACGCCGCGCTACGGGAGCGGCTGACGGTAGCGAGTGCCTACCAGAACGAGAACGCCGAACTGCTGACGCGGGTGGCGAACCTGACGGCGCAGATAGCGTCGCTGACCAGGGAGAACGGCAAGTTGTGGGACCGGGTGGATGAACTGGCAGCGGCGTGCAAGCAGGGGAAGGTGGCGTAGATGACGACGAAGCCGGAAATCTTGCAGGGACTCATTGACCAGGAAGTGGCCCGACGTGCGGCGCATGATGCCGCGCTGGTGGCCCCGTACAAAGAGCGCATTGCCCTGCTGGAGGCGGCGTTGCGGCTGCGGGAGTGGATGGGCAAGGGGTACGACCACGCCCGCCACTGCCCCCACTGCCGGGGCTACGAGGATGAGGGCCACAAGGCCGACTGCATCGTTGGGATTGCGCTGACGGGCGCGTAGGAGAGGGCAAAGAGAATGCGGTTGACCGTCACAATGCCGCTTCCGTCCGACGACCTGCGGGTGAACGCAGCAACGGGCAAACATTGGGGCGGCAACCGTCGGGCGAAGATGGACTACGCCATCGAAGCCAAGCCGGAGATTGACAGGCAGCGGCACTTGTGGACAGGGCTGGCAGCGGTGCGCTGGCCCGTCCACCTGAACATTACGGTTTACGTCGGCAATACCATGAAGGGCAATCCGCAGTTGCCCGACACGAGCGACGTAGGAACGTGGACGAAATACCCGCTTGACCTTCTGGTAAAAGCCGGGGCGTTCCCTGACGACAACGCCAAGCGCATCAATCCGGTGACGCTATGGGTGCAGTGGGATGCCAAGAACCCGCGGGTAGAGTTCTCGTGGGATACAGGGGGGCATTCAGAATGACGACCGCAACGCAGACGGAGCCGCGCCGGTGGATGTGTTACCGCTGTTTCCGCAAGTGGGAGCGCAGTGATACCAGTTACGCCTACCACACGCGTAGTCGTGGGGTCTGTTGGGACTGCTGGTTGTTGGTGCGACGCCGCGAGGGGTGTTGGTTTTGCGATGAACCCGTCAGTTGCAAGTGTCAATGACGCGGGTGGAGATTTACTGGCCGGATGCAACGGGGAAGGTGTAGCGATGCGACCGTGTGTGATTGACCCCTGCGGGCTGGCGGCGCATGATCTGTTGCCGTTCTGCTTGGCACATTGGGGCAAACTGAATCGCAGCACCCAAAACCGGATTTACTGGTCTCACCACGATTGGCTGACTCGAAAATCAGCCAAGACCGCGTCGGCGTATCATCGGGCGGTTGCGCTGGCGGTGGCGGAGTTGACGGCGGCGCAGACGAGCGTCGAAGCGGGGAGGGCATCGTGAGCAATGTGACGTTAGAGGCGTGCTTGGCACTCAGGAACATGGGCTACTCGCAACACATCACGCCGCTAACCGGCAAGGAATATGTCGCCTGCCCCGAACCGCTTGATGCGCTGGATTGGATTGAGTCGGAACACGGATGGGGATGGAATCGCGTGACGCGGCGCACTACGCACCAGTCGCCTATATGGTACGCATGGCGTGAGTCTACAACCTTAGAGGAATCGCCGGACTACGCAGTAGGTGATAGTGCTGATTCCCTCATCATCGCCATCGGGGAACACCACCGCCAGCACGCGGCGCAGGGGAGGGCGTAGGCGATGAGCATATTGTCGGATCGGGACATCAAGTTGGAGTTGGCCGAGGGCGGCCTCGTCATCGAACCGCTGGCCGACAACGCCATCCAACCGGCCAGCGTAGACGTGCGGCTGGGGCGCGGGTTCAAGCGCATCCGCAAGCACTTCCCGTTCTATGCTACCTCGCAGTCGGGCGAGCAGTACGAAAGTATCAACCGGGACAGGTACTGGCTGGAGCCGGGAGAGTTCCTGCTGGCGACCACGCTGGAAACGCTGACCGTGCCGCCGCACCTGTCCGTGCAAGTGGTCGGCAAGTCCAGCCTTGGCAGGAAGGGGCTTCAGGTGGAGAACGCCGGGTTCTGCGACGCGGGCTTCAGCGGGCAGATAACGCTGGAGTTGGCGAACCAGGGCGAGGGGCGCATCGAACTGGTTGAGGGAATGCTCATCGCCCAACTGAAGGTGATGCGCTTGTCGTCGCCCGCAGAACGGCCCTACGGCTCGGCAGGGCTGGGAAGTAAATACATGAATCAGTCCGGCCCGCAAGGCGCGCGGTAGGAGGTGCGGACGATGCGGATAGCGTTCAATCACCCAAGCTACAACAATCGTTACCTGCTCACCCATCCGTGGCGGCTGGTGGAATGGTTGTACAACGAAACCCGATGGTTCGCCCAGCGCGGCTGGCGTGGTTACTCCGACGTAGACCTGTACGACATGATGAGTTACAACACCGCTGTCGTGCTGCCGATGCTGCGCTGGCTACGGGACAACAGTCATACCTTTCCGGGTAAAATCAATGGCGTTGCCACCTATGAGGAATGGCAAGCCCTGATAGACCAGATGATTGACGGGTTCGAGGCTGCCCGCATGATTCAGGAAGATGACTACGTTTGGACGCCGGAACACTGCGAGGAATTGCAGGAACGCTTCCGCCGCGGCGCGGCAGTATTCGTCAAGCATTACTTCTCTCTTTGGGACTAACAGGAAGGACGGGCGATGACCACGACGACCGCACCAGTGTGTTCTCCGCATCATTGGCGACTTCCTGCCACCGGAGAGGGTGGCATCGTGACCGGCACCTGCCTGCATTGCGGGGCCGAGCAGCGGCGGGACAATGTATTCGTAGGCGACAGGGACCCGATGAGCGCGAAGAAGGCCGCGGCTGGAGACTACCAGCGGCGGCGGACGGCGGGCAAGGACAAGAGGGAGCCGTGGCTATGATGACGCCGGAAGAACGGGCAGAATTGCGGAGGCGGCACTGGTGGCCCGGCCCTGGGTGGGCGTGTAACGGTTGCGGCCATGATTGGCCCTGCACCACCAGCCGCCTACTCGACGCCCTTGACGCTGCCGAAGCCGAAATCACGAGGATGAGAGAGATTGATCCCTTCGTGATTGTGGAGAGAGCGTTCTCCCAGCCCGCCGCGGCCACCGAACGACTGAAGCTCATCAACGAAATCTCCGCACTGCGGGCTGATTTGGAAGCCGCCGAAGCCGAGCGCGACGCGGCACGGGCGCAAGCTATTGCGCTCGGCACGCTCCTCCAGAAGGCGTACGGCAAGATGGACGATGCGAATGCCGAATGGGGCAACCCTTCGTTCCTGTGCGTCTACTGTCACGCTATGGACTACGACATAGCGGTGGGCATCGTGCATCAGCAGGGGTGCATCATCCTGACGATGCGGGCGGTGTTGCGTGCGCTCGATGACAAGGAGGGGCGATGACACTGACACCGGAAGCGCGGGCAGACATACGCCGATACCATCAGCGGGCCGAGACTCCTGATGATGGATGTGGCGAACTGTATTCGTGTATCGCATCGGACTGTGATTACAGCTATTGGCCGTGTATACCGATTCGGTTGTGCGATGCACTGGACGCCCTCGACGCTGCCGAAGCCGAGCGCGACGCGGCACAGGCGCAGGCGGCGCGGCTGGCGGGCTTGCTAGGGCAA
>CAZZDD010000041.1:0-4358 GCA_964652185.1 uncultured Candidatus Peribacteria bacterium
GAGAGGGAGCGGGAGCCTGCGCGGCCGCAGCCTTCCTCGCCTCCGCATTCGCAGCGCGCGAAGAGTATTTCAATCGCTCTTCCTGCACGCGCCTCATGGCGGCTTCGCGTTCCGACGCCAACTGATCGAACTTCTTCTGCAACGCATCTTTCACGAGCGGCCTGTTGTTTTCCGCGATTTCTTTCTGCAATTGCGCCATCTGTTTGTCCATCTTTTTCACTCCGGCGATCTCGTTGCGAACGGCGCGCTTCGCGCTGGAAAGAGGATCGCGACGGAGCAATGCATTCGTTTTCGCGCGCAACCACGCGAAACGATTATCCGCTTGTTCCAATCGCGCGGCGGCGAAACGCTCGGCCGAGGAGAAGCGCTGGCTCTTCCTGGAGCCGGACAACGGTTTCGCAGCGGCGGCCGAAGGCGACTGCCGCGAGAACATCATCATCGAAATATCGTTACCCGAATCGATCGACTTTTTGACGATATTCTTCGTCCCTTCCCAGATGTCGGAGAACGTTTGGCGGGCGAGTGTTTTCAACACTTCCGGTTCAACGAAAGCTGCGAAGTGACGGAGACCCCACATAGTTCCTTGGTCGGTGTGATGCTTCAGCGCAGCGAGGTACTCATTCTTCACGAGGTCGACGTACGGCTGGGGCCGCGGCGCTACCGGCGCGGCTTTCGCTGAAACCGGTGCGGGGGAAGAAGGAGCGCGGCGCGGACCGGAGTACGGCATATTGTCAGGACTGCGCGTGAGCTTCGCGGGATTGATGCGCTTCAACGTTCCGGCGTCGTTCCTGAACACGAGTTTGCCGTCCGCATCGACGGATTCGAGCGTCCAACCGGCACCGTCTTTCGAGAGGTGGTACCTCTTGCCCGGTTCGAGCCTCAACCTCGAAACGGCATCTTCGACCACCGTGGCATCGCCCGACATTTTCACGGAATCCGCGACCGCGTCTGCTGCGACGGCATCGTCGAGTACGCCGCTGTCGTCGAGCGGAATGACCCGCGACGTCGCGCCCGGATCATCGAGGACTTCGAGTACGGGCGGAGCATTCTTCGCGGGAGGATTCTTCCTGGGCCCCATGGTCACGGGCTTGTTGGGCGGCCACAGATCAGAGTCGCCCATCACGCCGCGGCGCATGAGCTTTTTCGCATCGGCGCTCGCGAGCACCTTCACGCGCTTGCCATCCGCGTTCATCGGCCGCAATTTGTCTTTGATGTTCGTCGGGGTGATGCCGCCGTCTTCGAGCGTACCGAAGCCCTTCACGTTGTGGTGCGCATCGAGAATTGCCGTAGCTTCGCCGGGCTTCAAGTCGCGGCCGAGGATTTTCTCGGCGACCTTCACCCGCAGAATATCCGGATCGATGCCCGCGAACTTCGCGGTGTCGTCGATCCAGCGCGTGAGATCCGCGGGGTTCGTGAGCAGTTCGAGCGTGCCGGACGTGCCGACGCCGAGGACGTAGTTGTCGGACACATGGATGACGTCGCTGATGCCTCCGGCGGACGTCTTCATCGTCGCGTTCGTTTGTTCGAGGAGTTCGTCCATCGCGTTGAGCGCTTTGGTTTTCGCGGCTTCGTCGCCCTTCGCGATGCTCCTCGCGAGATCGGCTTCCAGCTGCTGCAAGCGCGACAAGCCCGGCGAAGTTTGTTCCAACACCTTCGCGGCTTCCGCGGCCTTGCGCGCCGCATTCAGCGAGGCGTTCTGCTTCATGAGATCGCGATAGCGCAAGAAGCGCCCGATGGAGCGCGCGTCCGAAATACCGAGCGCGGCGAGTTCTTTGCCACCCATCTTCGCGAGATCGTCGGCGTTCTCGCCGACCAGCGCCTTGATGTCGTCGAACGGCTTGAGCGCTTTCGTGGATCGCCCGATGTCGTCGGTCGCGGATGCGATCGCGTTAGTAGCGGCCGTGAGCTTGCTCGAACCGAGATTCTTCACCGTACGACCAATGTTGCGCGCGCCCGCGGCGAGGTTGCCCGGGATACGCGCGGTGCCCGCAACGAGCTCGACGGTGCCGACGCGCGTACCGACCCACGCCGCTTTTGCGGATGCGCGGACGATGCCGCCTCCGAGAGCGCGCGACGCGAGGAAGCCCGCACGCGCGGCCTGCGCGCCCTTGCCGACGGCGCCGACGCCCGTCGCCGTGGTGAGAATGTTCAAACCGACTTTGCCGATGCCCTTACCGATGCGTCCGTTCGCAAAATCCTCGTATGAGATGAGCGATCCGAGCATCTGCATCCGCCCTTCGGACGTCGAGAGTGCGGTCGCAAGACCGGTCACAATCTGCACGGGGTGCCCGAGCATCGTGGCGATGCCTTCGCCCATGTCGCTCACGCCTTCGAACACGCCCGAGGCGACGTCGAGGCCGTAGCCGAGGCCTCCGATGACCGGAACCTCTTTCAGCCAGACGCTTGCCTTATCCAGGGCGGCGGCGATCGTATCTTTGAGGAGCCACTTCGTGCCCGCGGCAAAACCGTCGAAGCCGCTGGTCCACGTGGTCCATGAAAGCATCGCTTCGGGCGTCACGGCCTGGAGCGACGCGAGCTGCTTGCCTTCTTCGTTCAACCCTTCCTGCGCCTGCAGCGTGCGGACGTTCGCGACGAGTACGTCGGCGCCGAGTTCCGCATCGAGCGTATCGAGGCGGGCATGGTCGCCTTCGGCCTTCGCGCGAATCGCTTCGTCCGTACTCGCGAGTTCGCCGAGGAATTGGTCGAAATCGGAAATTTTTGCGGAGAGTGCGCCGCGCGCTTCGTCCATCGCGCTGCGACGATCTTCCAGCTCTTCCACTTTCGTACGGATCTGGGCAGCCGCCTCGATCGCTTCCGGATTGCCGGAGAGCGTTGCTTCGCGTGCTTTCTCCTCCATTTTCTGTTTCGTCTCGCCGGAGCTATCGATCGCGTTCTCAAGTTCGGCGACTTTCTCCGTCGTCGCTTGCTGTTCGACGGCCGTGCGGGCCGAGAGATCCGCTACTTTTTGCGTTTCGGCGGTCGTCTTCGCATCGGTCTTTACGCGCAGCGCTTCGGGCGCGGCGTTCACCTGCGTTCCCTGCTGAGTCAGCGCGATCCCCTCTCCACCGACCTTCTCGCGCGCGGCGTTCAGCGATGCGCGTTCGGCGTTCACCAGCGCGTTCGCGCGCGCTGCGAGTTCCTGCTTTTGTTTGTACTGCGCCGCTGCGGCGATGCCGCGACCGACACCGTATGCGATGGCACCGCCGACGGCTCCGATACCTGCGCCGACGAAGGCGCCCACACCGAAGCCCCACACGCCGATCGACGCTCCGACCGCAGCACCCGCGGCAACCGCGCCCGACGCACCGGCAGCATTCGCCGCGTCGCTGATCGTCTTCATCTGCTCGGTAGCCTTGCCGTGGAACGCGGCGACGAGCGCGCCGCGCTGCTGGATCGCATCCTGGCCTGCGTTCACGTTCTGCACGTTCTGCTGATAGATCGCGAGCTGCTTCTGGAGCTCGGCGGGATTCTCGGGCGTCAGCTCGATCGCAGCGATCGCCTCGACGGAATCAAGCTGCTTGCCCATCAGCTCGGCTTCGATCTGCTCAAGCGTCTTCCCTTTCAGCTCGCCTTCGCCGGCAGACTTCTCCGCGGTGGCGGATGCCGTTTTCGCTTCTTGCTCAGCCTTCTTCTGGGCCTCGGCTGCCTGCGAACCCATCGAGGTAAACAACGCATCGATTTCTTTCTCGGCATTCGCTTTGTAGGCGTCGAACTCCTCTTTATTCAAACCGGCGACGCCGTTTTTGTCATGGCTCTCGATCGTCGTCACCATGAACGACCCGAGCTCCGTGCGCATCGCCTTCTGCATGTCGGGCGAGAGCTTCGCGGCGAATTGGTTGTGGCGGGCGATCGTGGTGTTGGCCGCCTTCAACGCTTCTTCCGCGCGTTGCTCCGGCGTCTGTTCGACGGGGGCGTTCTTCGGGTCGGTCTTCTCGGCCAGCTTCGCGACCGCATCGGGATCTATGTTGGATGTGTCGAGCTTCACCTCGCCTGCAAACGAAAGGAGACGCGCTTCGCGTTCGATTCGGAGCCGACGATTGAAGAGGCGTGTGAACATGTGTTACGAAGCGAGGAGAGATTCCGCTGCGGCGATGTCAGCGATGTCGGATGCGTGGCCGACCTTCGACGCGGCGGTCTTGAGCACGGAGGAAAGCTTCTCGTTGAACTGCGGATCGGCGGACACCACCGAACGCAGGAGCGAGTCTTGGTACGCGACGACGTTGCTCAGCGTGACGTGCAGCGAGGCCACCTGTTCATCCGTTCCACCATCGACGATCGTCTGCGCACGCGCGAACACTTCGGCTCCGAGGAGCCAAATATGCGGCAACAGCGCGGCGGTGTCCTGGCGCGAAGGCATC
>CAZZDD010000041.1:4458-7710 GCA_964652185.1 uncultured Candidatus Peribacteria bacterium
AGCTGCGTTTCGGGATCGGCCGCCGCGCCGTACTTCGCGGTTGGTTCGAGTTTCGCCCACGCCGTATCGGGAGAAGTCTTCGTTTTCCATTCCCACGTGCCGGCAACAAAACGGAACTGCGGATAATTGGCCATCTTATCGGTGACGAGGGAATGCACGTCCCCTTCTTTTGTAGTGCCAGCCGCCTTGAGAATATCCGCCCCCTTCTTCTTCGCTCCTACTTCGGGATTTTCCGCAGCAGGCGGTGTTTCGGGACCGTTCGGTGTAGCGGCCGGATCGGCGGGGGCATTCGGCTTCTCAGCTGAATTCGAAGACTCGGTCTTCTTGCCCATCGCCCGATCAAGATCTTCTTTGAAACGCGTAATCCAGCTCATGATGATCATGAAGGTACCCATGAGCTTGGTGAACTTTGCGGACTTCTCGTCGTACGGTTCGGCCACAAGCTTGCGACTATCGCCCTCGCCCTCCACCGATACGTTCACGCCGAACGTTTTCATGATCTCTCCCTGGATGCGCATCACTTGGAAATCTTTCATCTTCGAAATATTCACGCTCAGCGCTTTCTTCAGTTGCTCCTGCTGCTCTGGATTGCCGAGAACGGTTTCCTCGGGCTTCTGCGCTTCCACGCGACGCAACGCGGCTTGCATGCGCGCGATTTCCGCATCACCGAACCCTTCGCGGAACGCCTTCACGCCGGCTTTCACGCCGGCATTCGGAATGGCCTCGATGGCGGCGTCGATCTCCGCGGCGGGTTTGTCCCACGAAACGGATTCAAGCGCGTACTGCATCCCCTTACGACCGTCAGGCGTCGTCACCACCTCGTTCATTTTTTCAAACATGTCCGCCGTCCAGCCGGGAAGCACTTCCTTCATTGCCAACTCCACGCCAGGCGACATCGCGTTGGCATTTTTCAGAATGTTATCGCGGGCCTCTTTCGTGAAACGGGGATCGTTCAACATCGGAACGTCGTCCGCGGTAATCTGCAGCGGCGCGAACTCCCACGTGACGGTCTTGTCGTCTCTCACTTCGAACGTCGCGTGGATATCGGCATGGGCGAATCGGTCTTGGACTTTCTGCGCGGCATCTTCAAGATCGCGAAGGTCGTTCTTTCCTACCGATAACTCCTTGAACTCCAAGTCAGCAATCTTCTTCAACGAAGTCTGCATGTCATTATCGATCACGGTGAGCGCATCGTTCGCCGTATTCACACGCACCTGTTTCGCCGCGTCGACGGCTTCTTTGTTGTCGAGTTTGACCTTCGTATCGAGCGGCGTTTCGCCTTCCGGCGGCTGGTTCTGCTGCTCGGGACCGGGACCGGCGAAAAACGCGAGGCGCGCTTCGCGGAAGAGGGACGGCCGCTGAGGAAACAAATGAGTCATCATGCAGCGGTGTTAAAACCTGTTTCGATCGTTGTGAGATCCGATCCTTCGCGCTCGCGGCTCGCATCCTCAGCACCCGCGCGCAAACGCCGCACCGAGAGGCCGACCGCACCGTTCAACTCAGCAAGCTTCGCCGCGGCAGCTTTATCGTACTGTTCAAATGCAGCTTCGTAGCGCGCCAAACGGGCTGCTCGGTCTGCTTCCGATTCATTGACGTACTTCGCTTGGAGTTCCGCACCATCCAACACGAGATCCGGCTCGATCGCGCCCATCACTTCGTTGAAAAATTCTTTCCCCGTGGGCAACGCCGGCATGGATTTTTGTGTGTCGGACATATCGAAACATTGTACCAAAAAAGACAGATTTCCGCAATGGATACCTATAACACCATCAGAAGGTCGTTCCCGACCCGCTGAATGCGCCTTGTACTCTCCCGATACCGTCAGAAACCTGGTTTATGCCCTCTCCCACCTCGTTCGCCCTCCTCGTCGCCTCGTCGATCGCCTCCCTTACCGGAGCGATCGCGCCGCTCAGCGTTTCCTGCACCTGCCCGGTCACTCCGGAACACGCGGAAAGCAACGGCACGACGGCCAATGCACTAAGCAACATCTTCTTCATACGTTAGGCATTGTCTGCTTTTTTGCCGCCGTCGAACAGTTGATCGAACGAACCGGCGGCACGCTCGATGGCGCGCTGCAGATCCTCGACTTCAAATTCGGTTCCTTTAATGGCGGACGACGCGTTCTTCAGTGCATCCTTCTCCGCGGCGGGCGTCGACACATTCTTGATACCCTGCAAAGACGCATGGAGCACGATATACGCGTCGCACGCTTCGCACTTCAGCTGCATGATGAGAAAATCGTCGCCGGTGATGCGCACGGATGCCATCTCGACGGGAACCTTCTCCCCGCACTGCGGGCACCGCATTTGCTGGCGGATGCGCTGGAGGATGTGATGAATGGTGTGCGGATCGAACTCCATTTCCCGATCAGTATAGCAGGATCGCGCCGTGATCGCTATTGAAATACGCGATTTCACGTACAATCGGCGCGTGACCGCTTCGCATGTCAAGATCGGCTTTCTCGCCCTCTGTTTGGCGCTCCTCCTGGGGGCTCCTGCCGCATGGCTTTCGTATGACCAATCGCTACCCGGTCCCGCGACCGATATCGCAATCGAACATACCGTTCCGGTGACGCTCAACATCGTCCGTTTTGCGTCGTCTGGGTCGAACGTCTTCGACATCAGTCACAACGGCAGCGGCACGATCGCCCTGCACTTGCCGTCGGTATGGATGCGCCAGGAAGTGCGCGGCGCCCCGCTCGCATCGGTGACGGGCGAACCGCAGGAGTTGCAGTTCGTGAAGTGGACGATACCCGGCGGCGCGACGGTCCGCTTCGAGGCGCCGAACCCCGGACGCATCACGCTCCACAACCCGTCCGGCGTACCGGTCACCGTGCGCACCACGACCGTCTCGCACCCGAGCGGCGAACGCACGGACGACGCGACGATCGTGACGAGCGATCCCTATCCCCTGCCCTGACATGGAACTCCTCCCGCTGAAAACCGGTCTGCTCCATGCGAACGACGATCTTGTTGCCGCGTTGAAAACTGCTGGTGAGATACGATCGGACGACATCGTCGTGATCACGTCGAAAATCATCGCAACCTGCGAGAACGCGTTCGTCGATCTGACGACGATCGCCGTTTCCGACGAAGCCCGAACCGAAGCCGAAAAAACGGGCCGCACACCGGAGTTCTGCCAAGCGGTACTGAACGAAACCGCGCGCATGAACGGGCGCGTCGTCGGGCGATGCACGGGTGCCATGCTCTGCGTTGTGCACCCAACACCCACGACGACGATCGTCGCGGCGAA
>CAZZDD010000041.1:7810-15801 GCA_964652185.1 uncultured Candidatus Peribacteria bacterium
TCATTCGCTGGCTGGATACCGACATTCTCACCGGAAGAAGATCTGTTTCGGGATGTGATCCGCCTCTAAACTGAGCGCCCACCCATGCCGATCCCTCGCCACGACATCGTCTGCACGGAGAAGAAGCTGATCGCAAAGGACACGTATCAGATCCGTTTCACGCGCCCGGACAACTGGACGTTCAAAGCCGGGCAATTCGTCCTGCTCGACGTACCGCTGGTGGAAAATCCAACGGACATCCAGACGCGCGCGTACTCGATCGCGTCGGAACCGGGCGAACAAGACATCCTCCTCGCGGTGAAATTGAAAGCGGGCGGACGCTCGAGCACGTGGGTCGAGCAGACGCTCGCGGAAGGCACGCACGCCACGATGCAAGGACCGTTCGGCAACTTCATCCTGCCGCGAGTGAGTCACAAACCGTACCTCTTCCTCGCCACCGGCGCGGGCGTCGCGCCATTCCGAGCGCAGATCAAAGAGCTGCTCCGGCGCGAAGAACAGCATGCGATCGACCTGATCTTCGGCGTGCGCACGGAAGAAGAATTATTTTGGATCGACGAATTCGAAACGCTCTCGAAAGAACATGAGCGCTTCTCGTTCCACCAAACGCTCACGCGCGGGCCGGACGACTGGAAAGGGCACAAAGGACGAGTCCAAAGCCTCGCTCCGCTCATCGCACCGGATCTCGCGAACCGCATCGTCTACGCGTGCGGTAACCCGGACATGACGAAAGAAGTGAAGCCGCTGGCGCTCGAACAGTGGGGTGTGATCAAGCAGGATCTCCACATTGAAGGGTTCATTTGAACCAAACTCTGAATAATTGACAAAAACTCATAAAAGTATAATATGAGCTACTTTCGCGAGGCCTTTCGCAGCACCGCGTAGAACCCCACGTATTCCTGCTTCTTTTACATATCCCAACGAAGCATGACACACGAAACGTTTTTCCGCGGGACACGGAAGAAGCAGAATCGCGTGGGGGGACATATCCAAACCTGTTTTTAATGAGGACTGAACATGAACCAGAAACAACTGTGGGCGATCCTCGGGATCGCCGTGGCGCTGCTCGCGGGCGAATGCTCGCGAACGTTGTTCGGATGCGAGGAATGCGATCGCCTTCGGGCATTGCAAGCCGTGCACACGACGACGACCGTCATGGACGACATGCCGCTAAGCGCTTCGGAAATCCATTTCATTCGGCAGGAAGCTGAACGACACGTGTGGATCATGAATCGTGCAGCCAACTCGCAACCGACCGACGCGCGATATCAAGCGCTGATGACGGTGTGCGCGGCGGTCACAAAGGACCGGCTGAGCAATCATGAGAAAACGACGATGGCGTACTTCGTGAACTTCTTGATGCGGGAAACTGCGCCGGGAATGAACGAAGGCCGCCAACAAGTGCTCATGCAGATCAATGCGAAGCTGATGGGCCAACGCGTGCAGACGCAAACGACCGCGAGTGTGCAAACGCAAGCGGTAAGCACGGCGCCGTGTTGCAACACACAGCCGTGCTGCAAGAAGAAGAGTGCGTGCTGCTCGGATCCAAAAAAGGACAAGGTGATCCAGGTGGGGGGCTTCAGTTATTCGAACGCGTGCGGCGCGAGCTTCACCTACCAGGGCGGCGTTCTCCAAAACGCGTGCCCGGAAGACATCGAGCAGGAGCAAGAGCGCGCAGATTACACAGCAAACCGCGTGTTAAGCACGGCATCGTTCGGATGCCACGTTCGCCAGGAGGTGTACCAGCGAAGTCCGTACTGGTGCGAACGCTACGGATATCCGCCGCCCAGCAGTTATCGCTATCCGATGATCTTCCAGCCGCGCACAGCGGTACCGGTTGTGGTGCCGGGAGTCGCGCCGACGTCCAGGGTTCGCACGACGTGGTACCAAACGAGCGCCGATGCGCGGAATCCCGTGCGGATCGTACCGCCGGGAACGCCAAGCCGAGGCTGCGCATGCCCCGGTGGCAACGGCCCGAACGGATGCGAGTGCGACGAGACCTGCGTCCACTGCCAAGGTCTTTGCAATGCCACATAAGCGTCTCTTACTTTTCTTTCCTCCTATGCCCTTCGGGGTAAAACAGGCGTGGATTGTCCCTCCTCGCCTTTTTTGATATACTTGACATTATTTTTTAATGTATTATTATGCTCTTAGCTGATCTTTCACATGCCCTGGTAAATATTGTAGAAAGCAGCACCCACCGTCGCGGGGTTTCTACGCGATACACTTTGGAGATTGTCCCATGACGAACGTGATGATGTGGTTGTTTGGAATCGGTTTGGTGCTTCTGCTCGTCGGATTCGCATTCGAAATGGCGACGCCGGCTCCCACCAGAGGAGCGAAAGCCCTCGAATGGCTAGCAGGCGTCCTCTTCTTGCTTGCGGGCTTTGTGTGGGGTACTGCGGCCTTACCGGCCGATTTGTACGACTACATCCACGGTCGCCCGCCGCGAGGAGCGAACGTTGCCGGCGTGAAATTCGAAGAGCACTCCATCAAGTTTCCGCCTCCGACGGAAATCGGCGCACGTTGGGTCTTGATTACGAGCGAAACACCATCGAAAGGAGTGTTCGTAACGAACGAGACCATGAGCGTTCCGATGACCGACCGAACTGTGAAAGTCTACATGGTCTTCCCCGACGGACGCGAAACGACGGCAGTCGAAATCGGGAAAGACGGAAGCGTCGTTGCCTCGTCGGCAGGCGGTTCCTAACGAAACCAGGCATGTGAGTAGCTATTAGCTATAGGGCCGAGTCTCATCTGAGATTCGGCCCTTTGCCGATGCGTACATTTTCATCATACTCCTCACTTCGCTGCTCCCGGCGCCGATTCATCGACGGGCGCGGGCGCAGGATTGGCTATAGGGCCAGCAGGATCAATATTCACTGGTGCGGGAGCAGGATTAACGGCGGGACCAGCGGGATCAACATCTACCGGACCGGGAGCCGGAGGCACAACGGGGCCAGGCGCCATGGGATCGAGCGGACCAGGGGCTGCAGCCGGGGCCGCGCCAGGAGCTGCGGGTGCGGCGGGGCCGGGGGCCATCGGATCGATCGGACCGGGAGCGGCGGGTGCAACGGGACCCGGGGCAGGGGCCGGGGCGGCACCGGGAGCCGCGGGAGCGGCAGGACCAGGAGCCGGAGGCACAACGGGACCCGGAGGAGGATTAAGAATGGGTCCGGGCGGAGGATTGAGAACCGGTCCAGGAGCTGGATTCACGGCGGGGCCAGGAGCTGCAGGATTCAAGGGGCCAGGCGCAGGATTCACACCGGGGCCGGGCGGAACATTATTCACCGGGCCCGGGGGGGCATTATTCGCCGGACCAGGAGGAACATTGTTTGCTGGTCCAGGAGGAAGGTTATTCGCCGGACCGGGAGGAACCGCGTTGTTGGGTCCCGGCGGGTTTTGATTTTGCGCAGGCCCGGGCGGATTGTTCTTCGCCGGTCCGGGCGGCAGCTCTTTCTTCCACCTGTTCTTCTCCAGATCCATGTCCTCGATCATGAATGTACGGAGGAGGGTGCCGTTACCCGTCGCCATCTCCTTTCCGAGTTGCACGAGGCGGATGTACTGCTGGCCGGCGTACTCGAGATCCTTCTGTGACAGCACGCCGCGGATCGGCTTGTGCGCGTTCGGGTATCCCTCCGTTCCGGGAACGGACGGACCGTTCTGCTGGAGCGAATCGGTCTCGCGGTGCGGCAAGAGCGCATAGCTCGCGCCGCCCGGAGCGCGCAGCGTTTCATTGCTCCACGCGAGCATCGTGCTGCCGCTCGGCAAGCGGTTCATGACGAGTTCGATCTTTTCTTTCGGGCCCCGTTCCAGCGGGCTTCTCGTCGCCAATCGGTAGAACACGTTCGCCACCGCTTCGGTCGCCATATCGCGGTTGTTCGGACTGGCGACAAATTGGTTGAACGCCCTCTTCATCGGTGAGGATCCGATCGCGTCGTCGACAGTGCCGTCGGAGCCGAGGTTGAGGCGGAACGTACCGGGGCCCGTGGGGCGGAAGTTGCGCGCGAGGATATCGAGCGGAACGTCAAGGAGGATAGACAAGCCGAGCGCCTGTTCGCTCATATTCTTACGATCGTTCCGATCGAGGAATGGAGCGACGATCGCCGACCTCTTGGACGGATCAAGCTTGTCGTCGTCGTACGGACCGAGCACCGGCGACAGGGTTCTCTTTACTGGATCGATGAGTCCTTTCTTGGCGTTGTTCGACCACGACTTGAGGGGGTCTTTGTCTTTGAGAACGAGCTTATAGAAGAAGTACGCACCGCCGAAGAGCATGCCGAGACCGCGACCCGCCTTGCTCGTGAGCGCGTACGCGCCCGCAGCGATGAGCGCGAGCTTCTCGAACCCACCGAGCTCTGTCCACAGTTCTTTGATTCCTTTCGCTTCCTTTCTCAAGCGGGCTTTCGTGACACCGCTCATTTCGTCAAGCTTGCGCGCGGTTTCGCCCTTCAAGACGGACTGATCGTGCTCATGCTCGATGAAAATCTTGTTGAATGTGCGAAGCTTCGAGGTGTCAATCACGCCGAGCATCAAGGCACCCTTGAAGCCGGACGGCGGGAGTTTTTCGTAGAGCGCCTGCGGCAAGGTGGCGAAGGGCTCTTTACCCGTTAGCGAATTGCGGCGCAGGGCTTCGATGTAATCCTGGTCAAAACCACGGGTGACCGTGCCGGGGAAATGTCCGGTGGCGTAGTGCTTCTCAAGGGCGGCGGTCGCTACGGCGCGCGCGTCTTTTTCGGCGGGGGTATCGATTCTGTCCATGCCGAGGATTCCGACCATCGCGCGGCGGTACACCTTGAGGCCATCTTCGCCAATGACATCCAAGCGAACATCCGGCGCCGCGAAGGAAGGATCCTTCACCATGTTCTTGCGGACGCCCTCAGGAATCAGCAAGTCGACGTGTTCGAAGAAGACTGTGCGGCGCTGCTCCGGCGTCATCGCGTGGAAGAGCACCTTGGCCGTGACGGGGCGCGTGCGGTCGATGTCGACGGGAGGCTGTTTCGTCAGCCACGACTCGCTGGCGTCGAATTGGAACGTGTCCACCCACGCGGCGCGGTCGACGAGGTTTTCCTGCGTCTGGTTATCGATGTTCTCTTGGCTCACATCGTAGATACCTTTCACAATAGTGCTGAGCACAGGGAAATCACGGCCGAAAGCGATTGCTTTTTCTGCAGCGGTTTGAGCGACGTTCGCGGTCTTGTCCGCGAACCCTTCCAAGCGCGTGATCGCATTCTGCGGCGCGTTATTATTGTTCGGCGCGTTAAGGAAGCACAACCGCGCCTCGCGCTCGATGCGCGATCCGGATCGGCCGTAGAGGATCGTATATTTCATATCAGGATTCGGAAGATTCTTTGGAATCGACGAAGTATTTCTTCACCCACGGTGCGACGAGCGCTCCAAGCGGGGCGCCCACGACCGGAATAAGGATGCCTCCCACCACGGCACCGGAGGCCATCGAGCCTTTGTTCCTCCATGCCCCCCGTACCCAATTGATCGGATTTATCGAAAAACCGCGAGAGGGAGAAGAGGATGGGGTAGAGGAAACCGAGGCGGACGGAGTGGAAACACCCGTGACGGCACCGCCGGATCCTGGCATGGACGGCGCGACGGTGGGATTCGTCGCACCCGGAACAGCCGGTGTGCCAGGCGCGGCCCCGGGAGTTCCTGGAGCAGCACCCGGGGACCCAGCAGGTCCGGCAGAGGGAGTGCCCGCGGGCGTCGGCTGATCGGATGTCAAACGAGCGTACATCTCGTCGGTGAATTGATTCAGCTCAGCTTCATTGGAGTAGCGCACATTTTCATAGCCATATTCCTCGACGAGCTGACGAAGGGCCAACGCCGAAGTCTGAGACGCACGGCTCGCGGGCTTCCTATTAATCCATTTCGCCCGACGCGAGATTGCAGAATTTTCATCGAGCGCATCGCTGAGGGCATGCGCATGGCCAGAATAATGAATGCGCATAACCCCCACTGCAGGCTGAAGGAGTCCCAGGTTATTGGTGAATGCGGAAAGGGTCGCAGCATTCCAGGGAGGCACCAACGGCGACGGGGGGATCGTAGGCGTTCTGGTCATGATTCCCGCGGAATCATTCAACACATCAAGCTGATCCCGAAGCTCTTGTTTCTTCCCTTCCATATCACTCAACTTCCCTTCAAGCGTCGCGATGTCAGACATTAGCCGGCCCTCGCGGGCATCAGCGTCCGCGGGAGGAGTGGCAGCGGTGCGCAACACTTCTAGCTGCTGCTGCCTGTTGGCGATTTGCTCGTTGATGCGGCCGAGGCGTCCCAAACTTCCGGCAACTGCGTAGGGCGGACCAGAAATCGTCCCGGCTTCGCCCAAATTCTGATAGTCGCGGTTCTGGAGTATCTGACGCAGCAGGGTTTTGAAACGAGGCATTTCGCGGAAAACTGCGCGTTCGACATTGTTGGGAACGTACAGTATTTCCTCGATATCCCCAGCATTCACCGCTCCCGTGTTGATGAGGTGGCGGATGAAATACAGCAAGCTACGTCCGGCGGGCGTGTTCGGATCACTGACAAGATCGCGAAGGAGCGATGCCGGGTGGGCGGGCACGCCGCCCATGGCGGGCCGTGCAGGAACGGCAATTTCCGCCCCGGGATTTGCGACATGAATGAACGGCTGGAGTGGAGCGCGGGTTTCAGCAAGCACGCGATAGATCCGCTGGATCACCGCGGGCGTCGGACGGTTAGCCTCTCTGTTCACGGTCCGCATAACATCCGGCGGAAGCAGGCGACTGAGTGCATCGCGCGTATCACGCGTAATGGCAGTGCCCGCCGTCAGACCGAGGGTCCGACGCAAGATCGGATCCATTTCGTTCGTCACGTCTGTTTGTATGTGTTCTGGAACTGGAGGCATCGGATTATTATAGCAGAAATCGCCTTTACGGACAATCCCGCTGGATGCATAGGAAACGGGTAATGGCACCAAATAACAGCAAGAAGAGCACGACGATACATAGAAGAAGCAACTGATATGCGAACGAATGATCGAGGCGAGGAACGCCCGTCAGCCGCTCGAAAATGGTGCGCTGCACGCGGTCAACGATCTCGTCGACGATGAGATTCCGATACCGCACATCGTGCTTGTTCACCGCGATCGTTGTCTTCCGTGTCGACGGTTTTTTCGCCTTCGGCAACGCCTGCGCGCAGCGGTTTTCCGAACCGGGAGTCGCGTGCACCGTCGGGCACTGGCCCGTCTGCCGAGCGTCGTCCGAAAAGAGCATCGCAACGGCAGTCCCCTTCTTCACCGAACCGTACGTCACCGTGTGCGAGAGACGTCCGTTCGGGGCGAGCAATCGCACGTCGTCACCATCGTTATTCAAGGCGATCGGCAGGTTTTCGAGACGCACAAACCCACCCGGATGAAGCACGACGCCCGATGAAATTCGCAGTGGCTTACTGCCGGCATCTTCGACGTCATCGAGCGTCCAACCGAGGAGCGACACCGACTCGGCGTTCGGATTCCACAGCTCCACCCACTCTGTTTCTCCCGTTGTTGGACTGGGATAGACTTCGCTTATGCGGAGAATAGGATACGAACTTTTCAGCACTGCATAGGGCTGAATCGATTCTACAAGAATTGCGGAACCCGTGGAAGTTTGCACATCCGCGACCGCTACGACACGCACGACGAGATCACGATCGATGACGATCGGCTCGGTGTACGACTCCAAGGAACCCGTACCCAGAGCAACTGAAATGGAGGCGGGAACGTTCGTCGAAACTTGAAGCAACGAGCCTGATTCCACAACGCCGGAATGATGGGAAAACTCAATCTGGAAGCCATTTTTTTCAATTGCCTTCCTCACATCCGCTAACGCAACGGCATCATCAATCAAGCCGATCCCATCGGCATTCGCCCAGATGCCTCTTCGCGCCTCACGCGCTTCGATTTCATCGAGGAGATACCGCTCATGGAACAGACCGTCAGTCGTGCGATCGACGCGCGCAATGCCGTGACGAAGGAGGAGCGA
>CAZZDD010000041.1:15901-24676 GCA_964652185.1 uncultured Candidatus Peribacteria bacterium
CCATCCGCGCTCTTTGACCACGCCAATACCGATACAAGAACGTCATCGCGGTCGACCACGCGGATGTACCCATTCGTATTCGGAAGCGGCAACACGTCATCCAACCGATAACGTTCGAATGGCGACAAAATAATCCCGTTCAGCGAGGCCTTGGCGGACGACGTTTCGAGCCGCCAACCGGTCAGCGGCAGAGGATACTTCGTCGTATTTTTGATCTCAATCCACTCGCCGCCGTCCGTGTCCTTCCCTTTCGGGTTCGGCATGGCGGCGACAACCTCGACCTGCACGCTCTCGGGCCAGCGAACAGGGGCGAATTCGTTTGGGGTTTCAGGCGTCGGGTTCGTCCAGAGCCACACGCCGTCGTCGCGTCGCGCGAATGACGTATCCTCGGGCGCGGCCTCGTACCGGACGATCTCGATCGCACCCGATCCCCCGCCTCGCAGCGGTGAAAAAAGATGCACGGCATCGCGGTCGTTGTTCAGCGAAATCTTCGTCTCGGACCGGGGCAAGACGAGCCTGTCGCCGGGAGGAATCTGGATGTGGTCCAAGCGATACGGATCACTCCCCCGCTCGTCGTCGTCGATCGACCATCCGCAGAGGGGCTTCATCTCGTCGGTCGGGTTCGCGAGCTCGATCCATTCCTCCAGCGCTTCATCGCCGACGGGATTCGGAAGGAACTCGGAGATGACGACGCCCGTGAACGCGGTCGGCATGCACACGAACGATTCCCCTTCTGCTTTCGGATCGTTTTTGCCCGCGACATCCACGTGCAAAACTCGTACCAGCGTATTGCCACAGTAATCAACAACCGATAGGAAGACGTCCCCGGTGATCGGTCCCGGCACGGTGTGTGACGGTGGATTGCAACTCGCACTGGTGAAGCCATCCGGATAATTCCACGAGCAACTCGCTCCCGCGAGCGACCCGACCGGCACCCGCGCCTCGAGATTGAGTGAGAGTTTTCCAGGGCTCGCACTCGATGACTGAATGGCAATCTGCGGGTCAAGCGGCGCGTTGGTGTTCAGCGCATCCGGACTGGGCACACACTGGGGCGTCACCGCGTTATCGACGGCTCTCCCAAGACTCACGCCTTCGACCGTTTCGCCGTACGTCCAGGCGTCGATGATCTTGTCACGCCAGAGGATCTCGACCGTGCCGCTGGAATTCGGCAACGACAGTCCCGACGTCAGCTTGCCGTATCGTCGATGCTCGCTAGGCTGCAGCGAACCCGAGAGCCGGAAACGCGTCGTCCCGATCCGAAGGTCTACTTCCGTAAGATCAACGGCGTTTACATCGAACGATCCGATCTCAACCCACTCGTCGGTATCGGCGCCGACCGGATTCGAGAGCACTTCCGTCAACCGAAGAAACGGTGGTGGCGTCACAGGCACGACGGGAACGCCGATCGGAACGGAAGAAGAAGAGGAGGATGTCAACGAGAATGAAGAGACCGAGGACGACGAAGAGACCGGAGACACAGAAGCCGGAACGCCAAGAAAGCCGGGCGTCCCGAAGATGGCGGGACCATCGTCGAACCCGAGCGAGAGCGTCGCCGTCGTCCAGTTCGAAACAATCGTTCCCGATCCCCACGGCGCGATGCGTTCCATCGTTGCCTTGGTACCGCCGCTTGGATTCGCACCGGCGAAGGGCACGCCGATACCATCATCCACTTCATCGACGATCGCACCCGAACCGTTCTTTAATCGCAGGAGCAGCTGCGTGTTCGGCAGGCTCATGCCTGTCGTGACGAGCGACGGCTCAATCGCAAGGCGAGACGATGCTGCCGGATTGTTGGCGATCACAAGCACGGATCCGGACGACGCGACGTGCTCAGGCTTCAGGCGCGCGATCGTCGTTTCGACGCCGGCCTTCACGGATACAAGCGTCCAACCGCTCAAACTGTGCGGAACCGTTCTGCTCCCGCTGCCGAAGGCCGCTATTTCCACCCACTCGTCGGCGGTCGATACGTTCGACCCCATCCACGCGACCTCGGTGATGACGACGCGGACCGGCCGAACTTCCGCCACGACGACGGGCTCCTCATCGAAGAGTAGTTCCTCCAAAAACGATCCTGACGACGCCATGACCGATCCAGACGATGCTGCGATCGATCCTGATGCAGTCGTGCCGGAACCAGCGCTCAACACCGATCCCGACATATCGGACGGCAGAAGAAGAACAGAACCCGTTTGCTCCACGGGAATCGCCATCACCGTTCCAGATGCGGCAACCGGCGCAACGATCACAGCACCCGTCTCTACCAGCACCGCGTTTTCTTCCGCAGATACAAGCGGAATAGTGTGAACACAAAATTGTATCAATACGATGACGATCGAGCAGAAGCGCCGCATGAAAACAGCGTGTCGTGTATACGAAACACGCGCGAGAGGACAAAAAATGAATTTTTCCAGGCGATGCAGAGAAATGGCTTTCAGAAGCCTCATCGGCGTTCTCGCCAGAAGGAGAACGTCCGCGTATACTCGGGCAGATCCCTTTCGGGAACTCCGCTTCCTCGCAATGAGAAACTTCCTCCAGACATTCTCAATCGGCCTGAAACAGCTTTTGGCCCACTTGCGGGCGAGCGGCTTACGAGCCACTCCCCTTTTCTCCTATGACTACATTCGCCTATCTCATCGTCGGAGCGATCGCCGGCTTGGTCGCGGGCTTCTTCGCAAGCAAGCAATTCGGCGGAGCCGGTAAGGACATCAGCGCGGGACTGCAGCGCGATATCGACGCAAAGCAGAAGGAAATCAACGCCCTCCAGGCGAAGATCGCCGAAGCGAAAGCGCAGATCCGCACGGCCGAAGCCGAAGCGAAGGCTCAGGCCAAGGAAATCGTTTCCGATGCCAAGCTTCAGGCCAACGAGCTGACGAGCCGCCTCGAAAAAGACCAGGCCCGCGTCGAAGAAAAAGAGAAGACGCTCGACGGCAAAGCGAAGGAAGTCGAAACGCAACGCGCGCGCCTGCAGAAGGACGAAGCGGAATTGGCGGAGATGAAAGCCGAGCTGAAGGACGCGCAGAAGACGCACCGCGAAGCGCTCGAAAAAGTCAGCAAGCTCACGGAAGCGCAAGCGAAGGACGCACTGAAGAAGGAACTCGAAGCCGAATTCAGCAACGAATTCGCCAAGCACGTGAAGGCGATGAAGGAAACGATGGAAGAGGAAGCGGAAGACAAGGCGCGCGACCTCATGGCGCAGGCTATGCAGCGCTACGCCTCGGAGACCGCGACGGAATCGACTGCCACGGTCGTGCAGCTCCCGAGCGACGACGTGAAGGGCAAGATCATCGGCAAAGAAGGCCGCAACATCCAGGCGTTTGAATCGGCCACGGGCGTCGACGTCATCATCGACGACACCCCCGGCGTCATCGTCATCTCGGGCTACGATCTCGCGCGCCGCTACGTCGCAAAGCTCTCGATGGAGAAGCTCGTGCAGGACGGACGCATCCAACCGGCCCGCATCGAAGAGATCGTCGCCAAGCAGAAGGAGCAGGTGGGCAAGATGATGTTCGAATTCGGCAAGCGCGCCGTGGAAGAGCTCGGCATCACGGGCTACTCGCAAGACCTCCTCAAGATCATCGGTCGCCTGCGCTTCCGCACCAGCTACGGCCAAAACGTCTTGAAGCACTCGGTTGAAATGGCCGCGATCGGACGCATGCTCGCCGAGGAAATCGGCGCGAACGTCGGCGTGGTCGTCGAAGGATGCTTGCTGCACGACATCGGCAAGGCGCTCGACCACGAAGTGGCGGGCACGCACGTCGAGATCGGCGTCGAGATCTGCAAGCGCTTCAAGGTCCGCCCCGAAGTCATCCACTGCGTGGCGGCCCACCACGAAGACATCCCGATGGAAACGCCGGAAGCGTTCATCGTCGCAGCCGCAGACGCCATCTCCGGCGCGCGCCCCGGCGCACGCCGCGAATCGATCGAGGACTACTTCCGCCGCCTCCGCGAGTTGGAAGAAGTGGCCAAGGCATTCCCTGGCGTCCAGCGCGCGTTCGCCATCTCGGCCGGCCGCGAAGTGCGCGTGTTCGTCGACACGCAGAAGGTGAACGACCTGGAGCAGATGCGCCTCGCGAAAGACATCGCCCAGAAGATCGAGAAGGAGCTCACCTATCCGGGCGTCATCAAGGTGAACGTGATCAGAGAGCGACGCGTGGAGGAGCTCGCGAAATAAGCGTCATTGCACGGCTAATGGCCTCCTGGTTATCCAGGAGGCCTCTTATCTTTCAACGGCGGTACTACACGCCCAGTCGTAGATCCATGATGGCATGCTCGAGACGATGCATTTTGACGAACGAGTAGACGAAGTTTGCAACGAAACACATGGCCGAAAACAGCATGAGCACGCTGCCCATGAGCGCATTCGAAGAGAATGATGGATCGATGAATCGAAAACATCGAGTCAGACCGTGCTCCCATGCATCCAAGACGAGATAATGAGCACCGAGGAAGGCCAGCGTGGTGACGCATGTACCGATCGTCAGGACATACATCCAACCAACGTGCTGCAGCTTCATCCAATCGATCCGCGATTCCATATCGCTATTCATGGCGTTACTCCTGCGAAAGAAAGATCTCCGGCTATACCACTATCGGGGACCGACAGCTCGTAACCTGCGCACAGCCTATGCCCATCGTTCGCTCACGCAAGTACGTATTTTCCCCCCACTTTCTTGAGCATATCTTCTTGTATTAATTTTTTGATCAATGCTTCCAGCCATCCTTTGGGTTCTTGGCCGTGGTCAGGGCTGATCCACTTCGCAATCTCGTCAATTTTTAAGCCCTTCGGATGGTCACGCAGGGCCTCGACGATGCGCCCGCGGAAGATGCGGTTCGGAATATATTTCGTACCGACGTAACGGCCCGGCTCCTTCTTTAATTTTTCTTTCGCGCGCCCAGGAGTGGGTGCGCTCCAATTCTTCGGCGTCGCTTTCATGATCCCCTCCTGCGTGAACACGCAAATATCCCACTTCGGATTATTCTTCGTCTGCACCATCGATCCGTAATCCATCAGCGCGGAGTAGAGATCGCTCCCGCGATGACCGGCCGCGAGCCATGCATCGATGACATCCTGCAAAATCTTCGTGAGCACGTCGTCACTCTCCGTCCACGTACCATCTGAATTCTCCGGACCCACGAACACACGATGGATGATGCGCCGGATGTTCACGTCCATCGCGGGCGTGGGGAGATCGAATGCAAAAGTTCTGATTGCGCCGGCTGTGTATGCACCGATGCCTTTGATCGCGATGAGGTCTTGGAGTTCATGCGGAAAGTTCCCGCCGTTTTTCAGTGCAATTTCTTTCGCGCCATCACGCAGCCGCAGCGCACGACTGTTGTACCCCATCCCACGCCACGCGATGAGGATCTCACTGTTCGTCGCCG
This sequence comes from uncultured Candidatus Peribacteria bacterium, assembly GCA_964652185.1. GTDB lineage: Bacteria > Patescibacteriota > Gracilibacteria > Peribacterales > Peribacteraceae > DALYDP01. The sequence continues at coordinate 21,284 of CAZZDD010000041.1, forward strand.
CTCCCAGCTTTTTCACCGTCGGAAATAGTTGTATAAATTTTTTATACGATCCGATCACGCGCGAGACCTGGGTTTGCTGGAGCATCACCTCAGAGATCCACACGCGGTACGCCCGGTCGTTCTCCGGAAGATTCCACAAATCACGCCATGGTAGATCACGTTTATGGCGTAGATACCACTCGTGGAGCACTTCCACGAAACGTTGGATGCGTTCGGATCGGTTCACGGAAGACAGTGTATCCGACTCGTTCGTAACGGCGTATTTTCCGGTGAAAATGCTCGCCCAGCCGCTTGGAGCGGCCTACTCTGCCCGCTCATGCGTTTGCTCGCCCGCCTCATCGGCCCCCACATCCGGCGCCATCCCATACTTTCCGCGTGCGTGCTCGGGCTCTCGCTCTGCACCGCGGCGCTGTGGGTCGTGGAACCGCTGTACTCCAGCTACGCGGTGGACCAATTGCTGAGCCTGCAAACGGGCGGCACGCCGGACCTGCTTCGCATTAGCCTCGTGTGGGCCGCGATCTTCCTCGCGCTGTCGCTGTCGCAGGCGTTCGGCAAGTACGTGCAGTGGAAATTCGACATCTCCCTCGAACTCGAGACGGTCGAGCGCGCGTACGCGCACGTGCTGAAATTGCCGATCTCGTTCCACAACACGCAGAAGACCGGCGAGGCGATGAAGACGATCAGCGACGGCGCAGACCAACTCGCGTACGCGCTGACGCGCAACATCCTGCAGCTCGGCATGTCGCTCGGCGCGGCGTGCACCTTCCTCGTTACGAGCTTCCTCATCGAGTGGCGCCTCGCGCTCATCCTCATCGGCGTCATCGCGCTTTTCATGGTCATCGTGCTCTTCGGCACACTCAAAACAGCCCCTTTGCAGGACAAAGCCAACCAGCTGTGGGTGAAGCCGAGCGGCCGGCAATTCGACGCGGTGATGAACATCTCGTCGGTGAAATCCGGCGCCCAGGAGCTGCGCGAATTGGCAACGGTTGAGCGACTGCACCACGACGGCTTCACGATGCAGATGCGCATCAACAAGCTGTGGGCGTTCCTCGAAGCGCTGCACTTCTTCATGCTCACGCGCATCCTTCTCGTCGCCATCGGCGTGCTCCTCATGGTGCGCGGCGAACTGACGCTCGGCGAACTCTACTTCTTCCAATTCTCGTTCTACCGCGTGCTCACGCCGTTCGAGATGCTCGCGGACGTGCTGCCGCAATGGCGCAAGGCGTACGGCAAAGTGAAGATGATGGTGACGCTCCTCGGCGAAGAGGTCGAATCCGGGGCACGCAAGAAGGGCATCGTCCCGAAGGAATTGAAGGGCGAAATCCGCTTCGAGGACGTGAGCTTCGCGTACGCGGAACGGGAGAAGAAGCCATCCGATGAAGCCAACGACACGCCGCGTCACCAGACCGAACCGATGGAAGCGGTGGCAGACGATTCGACTGTGGAACTGCACGACGAAGGCCGCGAACTCGAAACGCCGACGCAGGAAGGCGAAACGGACGGAACGTCGGAATGGCGCGCGACGCTCGATAAGCTCACGTTCACCATCAAGCCCGGCGAGCACATCGCCTTGGTCGGCCACAGCGGCGCGGGCAAGTCGACGGTGGCGTCGCTCCTTAACAGGTTTTATGACGTCACGGGCGGAAAGATCGTGGTGGACGGCACGGACCTCAACGACCTCGACGCAGGCTGGTGGCGATCGCAGATCGGCCTCGTGCTGCAGGAAAATCTCATGTTCAACGACACGGTGCTCGAGAACATCCGCTACGCGCGGCCGACCGCCACGCTCGACGAAGTGAAGGAAGCAGCTCGGCGCGCGTCGGCGGACGAGTACATCGAACGCCTGCCGAAAAAGTACGACACGGAAATCGGCGAACGCGGCGTGAAGCTCTCCGGCGGCGAGCGCCAGCGTCTCGCGATCGCCCGCGCGATTTTGAAGGACCCGAAGATCGTCATCCTCGACGAAGCGACGAGCGCGCTCGACTCGCTCACCGAACGCAAAGTGCAAGACGGTATTAAAGAACTCATCGCGGGTCGGACGGCCGTGATCATCGCCCATCGCCTCAGCACCGTGCGCTCGGTCGACCGCATTGCGATCCTCGAAGACGGAAAGCTCATGGCTTTGGCAGCGCACGAAGAGCTGCTGAAAACGAATGACGTCTACCGCCAGATGGTCGAACTCCAACAAGGAGGAGTCCTACCGGAATAACTCACGCTTGATGTCGTGATCCATGAGTCTGGCTACGACACTATTTTTTATATACCATGAAATATTGCAATACAATGTCAAATATGATACAATAATCCGATTACATAAAAATCCTCCCCTCTCCGTATGATCCGATTCACCCGCTTACAGGTTCTCGGTATCGCATTCGCGCTCTCCCTTGCAGGGCTCGCGACCACGACGGGAACGACGCTTCTCGGTCAGGTGACGCCGCCGAACCCGTACATCCTCGACAACGGCCAGACAGGAGTGACCCCCGTGTTATTTACATGGCTCCCGAATGCGACCTCGCACGAAGGAGACGCGATGATGTACAGGGGAAACAGCCAGTTCATCGCCAAGGTCGAGTACGTCTTCACGAACCTCGATCAAAACGCAGATTACGCGGTGTACACGACGCACGAACCAACGCTCGCCTTCACGACGAAAGCCCTTCACACGATCGCCGGCGCTACGACTTCTTCGATGGACGTCAACCAGCAATCCCCGCCCCCGACAGCGGCTCCGAACGGCACGGTACATGTCGGGCGCGCATGGCAAAAAATCGCAACGGTGAAACCGAACGCAAGCCGGACGATCCGCGTCACCATCTGGGGCGACCGGCCGGTCAGCGGCATATCGGACATCTACACCCAGGCCGACGCGATCATGCTCATACGAGCCGGCACCGCGTATTGCGGCAACACCGTCATCGAATCACCCGAAACATGCGACGACGGCAATACGAACGACGGAGACGCCTGCAAAAATAACTGTACCACCGCATCGCAAGCTGGCGCAGACGAACGTCGCATCATAGACGACGGCGGCCCGGGATTTACTCACAGCGGCCTGACGCGGCAGATCAACACCGGTGCGTACGAAGGAGATTACATGCAGTGTTATCACAGTCCGTTTTCGAGCGCGGCTTCCTACACGTTCGACGGAATGGACACGACGGCCGCGTATGAAATCTACGCAACATGGCAACCCGCCTCCAACCGTAACTCCAATCTGGAGTTTTCCATTTCGAACGCCGGGGCTTCGCCGACAGTACGAACGTACGTCAACGAAACAATCGCGCCGACCGGAATCTCGCACGCGGGCCACACGTGGCAGAAAATCGGATACATCTCCCTCACGACCCCCTACGCCAGTAACACGTTTTACGTCACCGGATACTGCAC
>CAZZDD010000042.1:0-2272 GCA_964652185.1 uncultured Candidatus Peribacteria bacterium
GCGGCCGTAGCCGCGAGTTTCTGGCTGCGCCTTTCTTTGGCGTGCTGGATCTGCCCCCGCATGAAAGCGGTGGGACAGATCATCTCGACCCAATCGATCGATTGAAACCAATCGGCTCCGGCATCGAACGCCAGTTGCGCGTCGCCGGCGATGCGGCTGTCGGTGATCGCGAGGATCGGACAGTGCGGAAACAACGCCACGACGGCGCGAATGGCATCCAAACCTTTCGCATCGTCAGCGACCAGCTTTTTAGGCGGTGCCGTCGGATCGCCATGGTAAACCTGCACGACCGCCAAGTCGTACGAACATTCTTCCGGCCGCAAAGTGCAGAGATCATCTGGGGTTCGAATAGACATTGCGTCTATCACGCATCCCACATGCATCAGCGCTTCCAGCAAGAACTCCCGATCATGATCGGACACAATTAACAACGTTTTCATAACACCCTCCGTGTTTCGAACAAAAGTATGGAAGTGGCCGGTGATGCCAACGGTAACGCCCATTGCCGATGCAACGGGGCCGCAACCTTATCACTTCATTTTTGGATTGCAACATTTTTTTATTCAACCTTTTTGGCCGACCACTCAGCCTCCTTGACCATCGATGCCTTCAGCCGGAAGCTGTATCCGTGACCGCACTCTCCCCCGACCTCGAACGGCAGCTGCAGGACCTGCGCGACCGCGTGCTCGATGAAAACACGCGTATCAACCTCACCGCGCTGCGAGAACCTGAAAAGTGCTGGATCGGCAACGTGCTCGATTCGCTCCCGATGCTCGACATTCTGGAAAAAATCGGCGAACCGAAAAAACTCCTCGACGTCGGCACGGGAGGCGGCTTTCCCCTGCTCCCACTCGCCATCGCCATGCCCAATGCCCGCTGGACCGGTCTGGATAGCACGGGCAAGAAAATCGAAGCGATCCGCCGCATCGCGAAGGATCGAAACATCACGAACGTCGACCTTGTGATCGCGCGTGCCGAAGACGCCGCGCGCGACAAGACCCACCGCGAACAGTACGACGTCGTCACCGCAAGGGCCGTCGCGGATCTTGCCGCACTCCTCGAATTCACGTCGCCGTTCGCTCGCGTGGGCGGATTCGTCGTCCTCTGGAAAAGCATGAAAGCCGAGGAGGAAATCGCGCAAAGCGCAAAAGCCCAGCACGAATTGCATATCCCCTTCGCATTTTCGCATTCCTATACGCTGCCGGGAGATTTCGGCGAACGACAGCTGCTCGTATTCCGCAAAGGCTCCGCCACGCCGAAAATGTACCCCCGCCCCGTGGGCGTGCCGGGCAAGCTTCCGTTGAAATAATCTCGTCATGGTTCGTCAGGCTCACCATGACAACCTCTTTCTGGTATGCTCGACACACAATGTTGTCGCTGCAGCACCTCACGGTCACGCGCGGTTCGAAGGTCGTCCTCCGGGACGTCTCGTTAGACGTGGAACCGACGGATACGGTCTGCATTCTCGGCGAGGAAGGCGCGGGCAAGACGACGCTCCTGAAATTGCTCACGCGCGAAGTGCAACCCGTTGAAGGAGTCATCAAGATCGACGGCGCCGTCCTCGCGCAATTGCCGCGCGAAGTACTGCGCATGTACCGCGAGAAGATCGGCTACCTCGACGAAACAGCCCTCCTCGACGAATCGCTCACGATCGCCGAGAACGTCGCACTGCCTTTGGATCTGCGCGGAACGCGGATCGCCGATCGCGATCGCGCGGTGTCGGACTTGCTCAAGCGTTTTCACCTGACGGGCGTGGCGGACCGATTGCCGCGGAACGTCTCGCAGGGCGAACGCCGGCTCGCGGCCATCGCGAGGACCATCGCTGCCGGACCGCTCATCCTCGTGCTCGACGAACCCTTCCAAGGCCTGACGCACGAAAAAGCGACGCTCGCGGCAAACCTGCTCCAGAACATGCAGAAGCGCGGCACCACGATCGTCGTCGCATCCGCCGACGAACGCACCGCGTCGCTCTTCAAGAAGGCGCGCATCGCCCGACTGCACAAGAACAAGCTCACGGAAGAATCCGCGCCGACCTCCGGCACGTCGGACGTGCGCATGCACGAAGTCGCGCAGGCGGCGACGGCCACGCTCGTGGAACGCTCGACGACGATCGTGAAACCGGTCGACACCGAAGCACCTATTGAACACGCGGAAACGATGGGAAAGAAAAAAGTGCGCATCACCGCGGTAGGCTCGCTGTGATCGGCTTTGCTTCGCGAAAAAGAAGGGTAGAGTCGATGGGCAATGGAGGTCTTCAAAGACCACAGTGCAG
>CAZZDD010000042.1:2372-14318 GCA_964652185.1 uncultured Candidatus Peribacteria bacterium
GTGACGCAACGCGTATCGCTCTTCGGCGCCTATTGGTTCTCCTTTAGCGAGGGGAAGGTGCTGACGTGCGGATACTGACCATCCGATAACCACGCTCTCCCTTCTCCCTCCCCGGACGAAGGTTCTTTTTTTATTCCCCCTCTTTCTCCCACACCCCATGTCTACCGAAACAATCGACCGCACGCTTCTCGATACGCTCGACCCGCGCGCTGCGGCCGCGGTCGAACACTGCGATGTGAAACGCATACATCCTGCGGTTTTGAAACTGCTCAATGCCGAATCGATCAGTACTCGCATGGAATTGGCGATAGCGATGCAGAAAGCGCCGAACGGCAACGCGACTCTGGCAGGAGCAATGATGCTCGATGGCATGCGATGAGCGATTGGTGCAGAGTGTGCGTATGAGCCTCTTCCTCCTGCGCTTCGGCTTCGGCGGATTGAAAGTCCACCGTTCCTCATCCGCTCTCGGTTCAGCCACCGAGTGGTTCTACCTTTTCTGCTGCACTGTGTTCGTCGTCGGCCTCTTCCTCGACGGATGGGCCCACAACCACGTGCCCGAACTCGAATCGTTCTTCACGCCGTGGCACGCGGTGTTCTACGCCGGCTACGCTCTGATGGCGCTGACGCTTGGGACCTTGTGGCTGCGCACGCGAAAGAAGGGCATTCCCGCCGGATACGGCGAAGCGATGGCCGGCGCGTTGATCTTCCTCGCGGGCGGCATCGGCGACATGCTGTGGCACGAAGCGTTCGGCGTGGAGAAAGACATCGAAGCGCTCTTCAGCCCCACGCACCTCGTGCTGGCGATCGGCACCGTCCTCATGCTCGGCGCACCGTTCCTCGCGGTGCTCCGTGCGGGCAAGGCCCCGAAAACGTTCGCTGCGCGCTTGCCGGCAATCCTCTCGATCACGTACGCCGTATCCGCGATCATGTTCCTCACGCAGTTCCACCACTGGAGCGACCTGCGCCTCACGGGCGACCTGCCGATGCGCTCCTCGGCCGAACTGCGCCAAGCCCTCGCGATGGCGGGCTACCTCTGGCATATCGCCGTCCTCATGGCGGGCGCGATCATGCTCCTCAAAGCGTTGCCACGCTCGTTCGGCGCGATGACGATCCTCTTCACCGTGTCGACCTTCGGCATGGCCGTCATGCGCATGTGGGAATTCCGCGACGCCGTGCCGGTCGTGTGCATCGCGTACATCGTCGGCTTCATGGCCGACCTCTGGATGGAAAAGAAGACGCCGATCGAAAAGCACCTCGTGAGCTTCCGCTGGTTCACGGCCGCAATCCCGGCCTCCCTCATCGCGCTGCTCCACGGCTACGCCATTCCCCTCATGGACACGTGGTGGTCGATCCACATGTGGTCGGGCGCGGTTGCGATCGCGGCGTGCGTCGGCGTGTTAGTAGGTTTAGTGATGGTTCCACCGGCAAAAGAGTAAGGCTCACTCGTCATGGTTCGACGAACTCACCATGACACCGACGTCTTATTTGGTATCGCTTCTCAAAAGTTCGTCGGTGTCACCCTGAGTCCGTCGAAGGGTGACACTCAGTGCACGCAACTCTCCGGCGCCTTCATGTTCGCCATGCCGGCGTATGCCGTGGCGTAGTTATTGCCCGCGTTCCAGAACTGATAGCCGCAATGCCCAGCGTCGTAGACGGCCTGGATCTGGTCTTGGACGTTCTTCTGCGTGATGCCGTAGCCCTGGATCCACGGCCGGATCTTGTGTTTGTGCTCGTCGCCGAGCAGATCGTTGTAGCCCGTCAGTGTGCGATAGACGAGGTAATACATGCGGCTGATCGGGTGCTTGGCCGGGTTGTAGTAGGCGCCTTCGGCGAACGTAGCCGGGTAGGCCATTGGTGAGATGATGTCGACGAGGGGCGCGAAGCGGACGAAGTCTTGGCCGAGCGTCTCGAGGTTCACGGGGTAGTTCCAGCCCAGGATCGCGTAGGTCGAAATGCCGAGCTTCGTGCTGGGACCGCAGCGATCGATCGTCTCGCGCGCCTTCTCGACGAACGAGTGGACCTTGTCGGCTTTCTCTTTGCCGCTGAACACGCCGAGCGCGCCGAAATTCTCGGTCGAGAAGCGAATGTAATCGAAGTTCACTTCGTCGATGCCCGACTTGGCGAGGTCGCAGAGCACTTCCATGTTGTACTGCTGTGCGTACTCGTTGGACGGATCGATCCACGTGGCAGAAAGAATTTCGTTCGTCGTCGGATGGCGCACACTCGACTCGGGGTGCGCGGCGGTGAAACCATCATCTTTGATGGCGATGAAGCGGCCCATCGAGTAGATGTCGTTCTCGCGGAGCTTCTTCAGGATCGCCGGCAGGTCTTCCACGGCTTTCTCCAATCCCAATTCCTCGGCGATGGGCGACGTTGTGTCGAAATACACGCGCGAACCCTTTACATCGAAAATCACCGCGTTGCCACCGCTCTTCTTCAGATTATCGATCGCTTCCTGCAGGTACCCGTCGATATCCGACGCTCGGCCGGACGTGAGGTAGACGCCCGCGCGGTTGCGAGGATCCATCGGCGGACGCGTGAGCGCCGACGGCGGACGGATTCTCGATGCATCTGCGTTCGGGCCGAACAACTGCTTCAAACGCGTCATAGCGCGCTTCGCCCTGCGCTCGAGACGCGAACCGGATGTATTGACTGCGACGGCGGAGGAAGAAGAACTCGCGGGAACGACCTGCGCGGTGCGGGCCGCGAAAAGATCGCCGTCGGCGAGGCCGAGGAGCGGATACGCGAGAAGCCCGATACCGAGAACGATGGAAATTTTTGCGGCGGAGTGCTTCATAAGGTGGCCCCACTGTGCCGGGACGCGTCGAAACCCTCAATCAATGCATTCGATTGAGAATGGCTGAAGACGCCTATTCATGGTCCTACGTACGAGCGATCACTGCAACAGGTCCGCCGTGAAGGCGATGACGTTCGGCGCCGCCACAACCGCGAACGCGATGGCGAGCACCGCCAGCTTGCGGCGCATGCTTCGCGGGCGATTGGCCGAAACGGGCGTCCGCGACAGGGCCGACGATTCATCGAGGGGGAGTTCGAAGGGCATGAGGGATGTGTGTTATTGTATATTATAACATAATTTCAATATTTATCAAATACAAGCGAGAATGGCCTCTTAGAGCCTTGATTTTTTCCCTGGTCGCTGTTAAGCCACCGTGCGATTTCCGCTCATCCTCTTTTTTATGTCCACCACAACGCCGGTCCGCACGGGACCCTTCGATCAAATCCTGAAGCTCGAACAAGAGCAGGAAGCGCGTAAGAACCGCGAGATCGCGTCCTTCGAAGCGGCGGAACGCGCCGAGAGCGAAACGCTGCGCGAAGCGGAGAAGCAGCGCGACGAACAGGTGCGCGTCAAAGCGCGCGAGGAATTCGACCGCTTTAAAAAGAACGAGCTTCCCGCCCAGTTGGAAGCGGCGGAAAAAGCAGCCGCGGCGGAACGCACGCGCATCGAAAAGGCCGCTGCCGCGAAAAAGAAGACCGTCGTCGATTCCCTCGTGAAACGCATGCTCTCCTCCGACACCCTCGAACGCCTCTGAATCTATGATCGTCCCCATGCAAAAAGTGGCCGTCGTCGCCCACCGCCCCCTGCGGGAGGAGGTGCTCGATGTACTGCAGGACGCGGGACTGCTCCACGTGCGCGAAGCGACGGGCACGCCGAACATCGACCATAGCGATCAGAACTTCCGCATCGCGGAACTCCAATTCGCGATCGCCACGCTCAAAGATCTCGCGCCGAAAGCCGTGCTGGCCGCTGCGCAGCGCGTCGCGACCGATACAGAAGTGTATGCCGCCTACGAGCAAACGAACGTGCGTGACATCATCGACGCCCTCCACGCGCTGGAACAGAGCGATACGGAAGCGGCGGGCATCCTGCAGGAAACATCCGCTCGCATCGCGATGCTCACGCCGTGGAAACGGCTTGCGTACAAGCTCGACGCCCCCCGATCGACCGGTTTCACGGAGATGCTCTTCGGCACGCTGCCCCCCGAGAATATCGATCAGCTCCGTCGCGAACTGCAGGAGCGCGTGCCGCGCACCGGCATCGAAATCGTGGACGCCCACGAGGGAATGAAGCTGGCCGCGCAGGTATGGAACGACGACGTGACGACGTTCGAAGAAATCGCCACGCGGCACGGGTGGACCACCGTCGACCTTCCCGCCCTTGCAGGAACGGCCGGCGATCTTCTCTCCGAAGCGGCGACAGCGCATGCACGCGCGGAAACAACCCGCCGAAAGAACCGCGACCAACGCATCGCCTGGAGCCGCCAATTGCCCGCCCTCATGCGGGTGTCTTCCTATATGCAGTGGCTCGACGCCAAGCAATCCGTCCGCGACCAGCTCACCGAAACGTCCTCGATCATGACGCTCCTCGGGTGGGCCCCCAAGAAAGAAATCCACGCGCTAGAAAAACGCCTGCAGCGGATCTCGCCGGCGATCGTCGTGCTTCCGGTGAAAGCCGACGAAGGCGAAGAACCGCCAGTACATTTGAAAAATTCGAAATTCATCACGCCGTTCCAGAGCGTCACGACGCTCTACGGCCTCCCGCTCCCCCACGAAATGGACCCCACGCCGCTTCTCGCGCCGTTCTTCATCGTCTACTACGCGCTCTGCCTCACGGACGGCGGCTACGGACTCGTCCTCGCCCTCCTCATGGGAGGCGCGCTGCTCAAAACACGCAAAAAAGTGGAAGAAGCGCCGCTCATCTGGCTCCTCTTCTACTGCGGCATCATGTCGATCCTCGTCGGCATCCCGTTCGGCGGATGGTTCGGTCTCAGCCCGAACGAAGTCCCGACGTTCCTCACGTACGGCACGGCCGACGGCGGCAGGCTCTTCCTCGGGCAAATCTGGAACCTCAGCCAACAGAGCGGCATCAACTTCCTGCAGAACCTAGCGCTCGGCCTCGGCGTCACGCACATCTTCTTCGGCATGTTCCTGGCCGGCTACCACAAGTGGGTCCACGGCCAACGCGCCGCGGCGTTCTGGCTCGACTTCACGCCACATATCACCGCCGCGGCGGCGCTCGCATTCTTCTTCGCTCCTCCCGAATACAAACAGATCGCGCAATACGTGCTCTACGGAGCCGTCGTGATGCTCGTGTGGGGGAAGGGCCACGGATCGAAATGGTTCATTCGCCCGATCATGGGGGTTCTCGGCGTCGCCAACCTCGCGATCGCCCTCCTCAGCAACGGCCTTAGCTACCTGCGCATCCTGGCGCTCGGCCTCGTGACGGGCGCCATCGCGCTCGCGGTGAACCAAGTAGCGATCGAAATGGGCAACCTCTTCCCATGGTTCCTGAGCATTCCGGTCATGATCGTCATCGCCGTGATCGGTCACACGGTCTCGATCGCTCTGAACGCGCTCGGCAGCTTCATCCACTCCGGACGCCTCCAATTCATCGAATTCTTCGGTCAGTTCTTCGAGGGCGGCGGAAGCCCGTTCACGCCGTTCTCGCGCAAGACGACCCCCAACTAAGCGTTGTACTTCCTCTTATTTCTTTTTTCTCTTCTTCTATGAAGACCCAACCCATCTTCAACACCAAGGTGCTGATCGGCGCCGTGCTGTTGTACGTCTTTCTTATTCCGTTCGCCGCCTTCGGCCAGGAAGCAATCGCCGGCGTCCTCCCCGACGGCGCGCACTCCACGCAGTGGGCGCTTCTCCTCGCCTTCATCGGCGCAGGTCTCGCCACCATCCTTCCGTGCCTTGGCTCCATCATGGGCGTCAGCATGGTCGGTCAGGCCGGCGCGGGCCTCCTGACGGAAAAGCCGGAGCTCGCCGGCAAGGTCATCACGCTCGCCGTTCTCCCGGGCTCGCAGGGCCTGTACGGCATGGTCATCTCGCTGCTGTTCATCTTCTCGTACGCTCCGCTCATCACGGAAGACGCGAACATGAGCATCCTCCAGGGCTTCATCTTGTTCTCGGCCTTCATCCCGGTCACGATCACGTGCCTCACGTCGGCTCCGTACCAGGGCAAGGTCTGCTCCGCCGGTCTGCACATGCTCGCCAAGGACGGCCGCCTCGCGGGTCGCGTCATTACGCTCGCCGCCCTCGTTGAAACGTACGCCCTCCTCGGGTTCCTCATCTCGTTCTTCATGTTGAACGCCTTCCAGGCGTCCCTCACGCAGTAATCACCCTCCTTCGCCCACTCTCCCATGGCACTCGACGACATCCTTCTGGCCATCACACAGCACGCCAACAGCGAGCTCGCGAAAGCGCGCGCGGCGCACGAACAACGCATCGCGGAAATGCGCGAAACCTCGCAGCGCGACATGGAGCGCAAAGAACGCGAGGTCACTCTGCAGAAGGAACAGAAGCTCGCGCACTCGCGCCAGAAGGCCGACGCCTATGCGACGACGCTCGTCCGGCACGCCGCGTTGAACGCGAAACAACGCGCGCTCGACGACATCTACCGCTCCGTGGCGACGGCGCTGGCGGAAGCGCCTGAATCGACCGTCGAACCGCTGTTAAAAGCGTGCCTCAAGAACCTGCCCGCCTCGGGCGAGATCCGCCCCGCGCGCGCGCACGCGGCCATCCTCAAGAAGCTCGCGAACAAGGACCACGCGATCGGCGAACCGATCGACGCCGCGGGAGGGTTCGTCTTCGTCTCGAAAGACCGCGACGTCGACTGCACGTTCGCAACGCTCACGGAGCGCGTGCTGCGTCCCGCCACGGAGCTCGAGATCTCCGCCTCCCTCTTCAGCGCATGAATCTGACCGCGGAAGCGCTCATCGGCCAGCACTACGCCTTCGCCCATGGGCGGCTCGGCGTCCTCAGGCAGTCGCTGCTGAACCAGAGCGACGTGCACCGCCTGCTCGGCGCGCATGACCTGCGCGAAGCCGAACAGATCCTCACGGAACTGAAGCTGACCGGCGTCATCGATCAATCGCTGAAAAACGCCGACGACGTCCTCCCCGCGCTCGACACATGGATCCGCGCGGAAGTAGAAGACATGGTCGATCCGAAGAAGCACGACGCGTTCCGCGTCCTGTGGCTGACGGAAGACCTTCCCCTCCTCGCCTACCTCCTCAAACGACGCGCCGGACTGACGTCGCCCATCAGCGCGGAACCCGTGACGACGATCGGCTCGTACGACCCCTCCGCCCTGCGCGCACTCGTCGACGAGGGCCATGCGGAACACCTACCCACGCAACTCATATCGTTCGTCCGGTCGGTCCGCGCGCTCGAACAGCCCACGCCCGAAACGATCGACGCCGCGGTCGCGCGATTCGGAGCCGCCGAGCGCCTACGGTACGCCCGCGCGAGCGGCAGCGCCCTCATCGTGCGCTACGTGCGCCACTCCATCGACGCGCAGAACGTCCGCACGGCGCTTCGCTTGCTGCACGCGCAGGAAGAAAATCCCGCGTCGTTCCTTCTCGACGGCGGCACGATCCCGACCTCGAAGCTGACCGGTTCGCTGGAGAACATCCGCGTCGCGATCGACTCATCCGACCTGCACTTCCGCCTCCTGAAAGCGCTCACGGCCGACATCGAACAGCCGACCGTCCTCGAGCGCGGGCTCAGCGACGTGCTGGCAGACGACATCGAACGCATGTGGGAACACACGCTCGGCATCGAGCCTCCCTTCGCCTTCGCCGCGACGGCGCTCTCGCAGCTGCGGCTCATCCGCGCGGCGATCCTCGGCAAGCGCAACGGCCTCTCCCCCCAAGACATCAAGCACATACTCCCGCCGTTCGTCGGCGTTTCCCGTTTCGCCGCCTGATATGTCGCACTATCGCATCGCCATGGTCGGCTCGAAAGAAGCAATCGCAGGGTTCGCCCTCCTCGGCATGGACGTCGTGCCCGCCAACACCTCGAAAGACGCGCTGCAGGAGATCTACGCGCTTCGCCGCAAGACGCAACTCGACGACGGCGGCATCGAACGGCCGCTCTACGCGATCATCTTCGTGACCGAAGACCTCGTGAGCGCGATCACCCCCGAAGACGAGAAGAAACTCGCACGCGGCGCGCTCCCCGCCATCCTCCCGCTCCCCTCCCACCGCGGTTCGACCGGCTTCGGCCAAGAGCGCCTCAAGCGCATCGTCGAACGCGCCATCGGTTCCAACATCCTCGCCTAACCACCCTCCCCTCCCGTCTATGTCCGCCACCATCATCAAAGTCGCAGGCCCGCTCGTCGTCGCAAAAGGCATGAGCGCCGCGCGCATGTACGAAGTCGTCCGCGTCGCGAACGGCAAGCTCGTCGGCGAAGTCATCGAGCTCCACGGCGACACCGCGTCGATCCAGGTCTATGAAGAGACCTCGGGCGTCGGACCGGGCGAACCGGTGGAACTGACGGGACAGACGCTCTCGGTCGAACTCGCGCCGGGACTTCTGACCTCGATCTACGACGGCATCCAGCGCCCGCTGGAGCTGATCGAGACCGAAGCCAAGAGCCCCTTCATCACGCGCGGCATCGACGTGCCGGGCTTGGACCGAAAGAAGAAATGGGAATTCACGCCCAAGGCCAAGAGCGGCGACACGGTCCGCCAGGGCGACGTGCTCGGCACCGTGCAGGAAACGACGCTCATCGAACACCGCATCATGGTGCCGCCGGGCATGGCCGGAACGGTCGAAAGCGTGAAGTCCGGCTCGTTCACGATCGAGGAGATTATTGCCGTCATCGACGGTGACGACGGCAAGAAGCACGAGGTGGCCATGCTCCAACGCTGGCCGATCCGCATCGCGCGTCCAGTCGCGGGCAAATTGGTCCCCAGTGAACCGCTCGCCACGGGCATGCGCATCCTCGATTCGATGTTCCCCATCGCCAAGGGCGGCGCGGGTGCGATCCCCGGCCCCTTCGGCGCCGGCAAGACCGTCACGCAGCAATCGCTGGCCAAGTACTGCAACGCGCAGGTCATCGTGTACATCGGTTGCGGCGAGCGCGGCAACGAGATGACGGAAGTGCTCACGGAGTTCCCCCACCTCACGGACCCGAACTCGGGCGAACCGCTCATGAAACGCACGGTGCTCATCGCGAACACCTCGAACATGCCGGTCGCCGCGCGCGAAGCGTCGGTCTACACGGGCATCACGATCGCCGAGTACTACCGCGACATGGGCTACGACGTGGCCCTCATGGCCGACTCGACCTCGCGCTGGGCCGAAGCCATGCGCGAGATGTCCGGCCGCCTCGAAGAAATGCCGGGCGAAGAAGGCTACCCCGCGTACCTGGGCTCCCGCACCGCGGGTTTCTACGAACGCGCGGGCATCGTCGAGTGCCTCGGCCAAGAGAAGCGCAAAGGCTCGCTCACGGTCATCGGCGCGGTCTCGCCCCCGGGCGGAGACTTCTCCGAACCGGTCACGCAGAACACGCTGCGCGTGACGAAGGTCTTCTGGGCGTTGGACGCGAAGCTGGCGTACAAGCGCCACTTCCCCGCCATCAACTGGCTGCAGAGCTACACGCTCTACGCCGAGAACCTCGCGGGATTCTTCGGCCGCGAGATCGCCGACGACTTCATGCAGAACCGCACGCGCTCGCTTTCGATCCTCCAGGAAGAGAGCAAGCTCGAAGAAATCGTCCGCCTCGTCGGCACCGACGCCCTCTCGCCCAAAGAGCAGCTCACGCTCGAAATCGCCCGCATGCTCCGCGAGGACTTCCTCTTCCAGAACGCCTTCGACGCGAACGACGCCTACACGTCGCTCCGCAAGCAGTACCGCATCATCCGCGCGATCCTGCGGTTCATGGACGACGCCTACGCCGTCATCGAACAGGAAGACTTCGACTTCGCGAAGCTCCGCAGCCTCGCGGTGAAGGAAAAAATCGCCCAAGCCCACCTGATCGCCGAGAACGCCTGGGACGAATTCGACGCCCTCGAGCGCGAGATCTCCAAGCAGATCGCCGAACTGCAGCTGACCCACGCCGCCTAATCCCCCCTCGCACCTTCCCCCCACCCGTATGTCCACAATCGCGTACAAGACCGTCCACGACATCACCGGACCGCTGATGTTCGTCCGGGACGTGCAGAACGTCAGCTACGACGAACTCTGCGAAGTCGAACTCGTCACGGGCGAACGCCGCCTGGGCAAAGTGCTCGAATCGCGCGAAGGCCTGGCCATCGTGCAGCTGTTCGAGTCCACGCAAGGCGTGACGACCGAAGGCACGAAGGTGCGCTTCCTCGGCCGCACGTTCGAAATCGGCGTCTCCGAGGACATCCTCGGCCGCATCTTCTCGGGCTCCGGCAAGCCAATCGACGGCGGACCGGAAGTGCTCCCGGAAAAGAAGCTCGACATCAACGGCTTCCCGATCAACCCGGCGAGCCGCGAATTTCCGGACGACTTCATCCAGACCGGCATCTCGACCATCGACGTGCTCAACACGCTCGTCCGCGGCCAGAAGCTTCCGATCTTCTCGGGCGCGGGTCTGCCCCACAGCAAGCTCGCGGCGCAGATCGCCCGCCAGGCGCGCGTGCTCACGCAGCTCGACCGGGATTCGCAGGGCAAGGAATCGGGCACAGAAGACGGCAAGTTCGCCGTCGTGTTCGCCGCGATGGGCGTCACCTTCGAAGAAGCGCAGTTCTTCCAGCAGGAATTCGAACGCACGGGCGCCCTCTCCCGCGCGGTGCTCTTCCTCAACACGGCCGATAACCCCGTGGTCGAACGCATCGCCACTCCCCGCTTGGCCCTCACGGCCGCCGAGTACCTCGCGTTCGAAAAAGGCTACCACGTCACGGTGATCCTGACGGACATGACCAACTACTGCGAAGCTCTCCGCGAAGTCTCGGCCGCACGCAAAGAAGTCCCGGGACGCCGCGGCTATCCGGGCTACCTCTACACCGACCTTGCCACCATTTACGAGCGCGCCGGACGCATCCGCGGCCGCGACGGTTCGATCACGCAGATTCCGATCCTCACCATGCCGGAAGACGACGTGACCCACCCGATCCCCGACCTCACGGGTTACATCACGGAAGGCCAAATCCGCTTGGATCGCGCGCTCTTCCAAAAAGGCGTCACGCCCCCGGTCATCCCGATGGGCTCGCTCTCCCGCCTCAAGGGCAAGGCCCAAGGCGAAGACAAGACGCGCGAGGACCACAGCGGCATGGACGCGCAGCTCACGGCGGCCTACGCGCGCGGGGTCGAAGTCCGCGAACTCGCGGTGATCCTCGGCGAATCGTCCTTGAACGACGTCGACAAGGCCTACCTGAAGTTCGCCGACCGCTTCGAGAAAGAATTCATCACGCAGGGCGACCAGGAGAACCGCTCGATCTACGACTCGCTCGCGATCGGCTGGAACCTGCTCACCGAACTGCCGAAGAACGAACTCAAGCGCGTGAAAGGCGCCTACGTCGAGAAATACCTTCCCACCGCATAAATGGCTCTCCTGAGCGTCAACCCGACCCGCATGGCCCTGATGGACCTGAAGCGCCGCACCAAAGCGGCGCAGCGCGGCCATAAGCTGCTCAAAGACAAGCAGGACGGCCTCATGCAGCAGTTCATGCTCATCGTCCGCGACGCCAAGCGCCTGCGCACCGACGTCGAAGCGCGCCTCGGCGACGCCTTCCGCCAATTCCTCATGGCATCGGCCTGGATGACGGACGGCGAATTGGAAAACGCGCTCTCGAGCCCGCAGGCGACGATCTCGCTCTCGGTCGAGACCAAGAACGTCATGAGCGTGAAGATTCCGTTCTTCAAAGTGCACAAGGAAGGACGGATCCGCACCTACGGCTACGCCGGGACGAACGCCCTCTTGGACGAAGCGGTGAAGACGCTCGACGGCGTCTTTGAATTGCTCATCGCCCTCGCGCAGGTCGAAAAGCAGGCCGAGAGCATGGCGATCGAACTCGAAACGACGCGTCGCCGCGTGAACGCGCTGGAGCACAAAATGATCCCCGACCTCCGCGACACGGTGAAGTTCATCAAGATGAAGCTCGACGAATCGGAGCGCGCGGGCATCGTGGCGACCATGCGCGTGAAGGCGCAGATCGAAGCTGCGGGGCG
>CAZZDD010000042.1:14418-24635 GCA_964652185.1 uncultured Candidatus Peribacteria bacterium
AACAACGCGGGCATCGTCCGGCGCGGCCCGACGCTGTCGCACCCGGAAGACGAATTCGACGCGCTCTTCGCCGTGAACGCGAAGGGCATCTGGCTGATGCTGAAAGAAGCGGCCGCCTTGCTGGCGCCGCATGCGATGATCCTGCACGTCTCCAGCTACCGCGCGCTGCAATCGCCGGACAATCCGGGGCTCTACGCGGCGTCGAAGGCGGCAGGCGAACACATCGCGCGATGCGCCGCGGCGGGGCATCCCGGCTGGACGCTGAAAATCGCGCATCTCGGCCCGTTCGACACGGCAATGGCGCGAGAAGGGTCACCCGTGCGCCCCCCTGCCGAAGCCGCGAAACTGCTCGCCGAGCTAATTGCGTCCGACCACGAGAGCCTCACGTACGATCCCGAGAAGGACGACTACGAAACGACATAAAAAAACCGCTCCGCGACGGAACGGCTTTTTCGATGCGGAATCGATCACCGGGCAGACGGCAAATCCGCGCGGAACACTTCGTCCAGGATCGTATCGATGCGCGTTTTGAGTTCGTTCTTCACGCGCGTCATGCACTCGCGAGAGGTCGTATCCGTGTCTTCCGTACGATCGCGACAGAACTGCTTGGCCATCGTGCTGACGAACTTCACCGTGCCTTTCAACTTCGCCTCGAGGCGATTCAAGATATTCGTCCACTTCCACTGGTCGCTGTCCTGATCCTCCGTGTCGACGGTTTCTACGTTTTCCTTGGCCGGCAGACGACGGATCAAGCGAACGCAGCGTTCGTAGTCGTCGCCTTTCGAAAAACGCTTGCATCGTTCCACGCGCAGTGTCGTTCTGGCATCCATCGGTTCGGACGACGAGGAGGATGACGAAGACGACGAGGAAGAGTCGTCATCGCTTTCGGCGAACGCGGGCGCGGCGGAAACGAGCAACGAAGCGGCTGCGAGCGCTGAAAGAATGCGTGAGGAATTCATGCGGCGTGCGGGAAAAGAAGTACGAAGGAATCGTACCACGTTTCCGTGCTCAGAGATCAACGTTGATCGTTCCGGTGACGCTCCCTTCAACATAGACTTCGACCGGGGGAACGGCGATTGGAACATCGTCGTCATCCGCATCGCTGCTGTCGTTGCTCTCGCTGCTGTCGTCACCGTCTTCATCGCGATCGTCATTGTCATCGTCGTCCGAGTGCGAACGATCGGACGATACGGCGGCGCGCGATGATGCACGGAGCTCCGCGTGAACCGACGCGGATGCATCGACGCGAATGGAGGGAGGAACGGGCGTAGCATCTGCCGGGGCAGGTGCGTCGAACGTCTCCGCGCGATCTTTCAGCGCCTTCAAGACGCGGTTGATGCGCGACGCGCGGCGGAGCGACTCCTGATCGGTGCCGATCGCGGCGTTGACGGCCGTGCGCATGGCGGCACGTTCCGCGGCTGCAGCGGGCAATGCCTGCACTTCCAACTCCACGTCGTGCGCGACCGCTTCGATACGGTCCCCGATCGCGACGTCGATGTCGGCTTCCGCTTTGCCGCGCGCTTCGAGGCGGCGCAGCTCATCCATGCGGCGCTCCAGCCGAAGCAACGCCCACTGGGCGCGCTGCTCGGGCGAAACGAATCGCGCCCGAACGGCTTCCGTCACGTGGATTTTCACGCCGTAGAGAGGATCGCCGGGAATGGCGTACTCCGCCGCGTAGACGAGACCGCCGCCGGACGCACTCAAAAGAAGTAGCGCGGCGAGGGCCATCGTGGGCAGGCGGAAACCGCTGACGATCGCGCTCCAAGAAAAAGACGGAGCAGGCTCGGCGTACACGGCGTGCTGGAGAATGCGTCGGATATCGGACTTTTCATCGGCGGAGAGCGATACGCTCATCCGTGCTTGGAGTGCGAACCGTCCCGCGGCACGTTCCTCAGGGGTGAGGGACAATTCGTCTGCGGTACTCAGCGAGTCTGGGTCGTTGTAATTCGGATCACTCATGGTAGTGCGATCGAACCGGTATCCGATCGAGGGACGGTGGTAAAAAAAGGGGCGTTAGATGGAGATTAGGCCGGATTCACGAACGTGGCGAGCTGTTCGATGCCGCGGTGAATCCGAACGGACACGACGTTGGGAGAAACGCCGAGCGCATCTGCTATGTCGCGCGGTGGAAGGCCGTCGACGTAGCGCATCACGACGGCGGTGCGGTACGGTTCCTCGAGCTTCGCAACCGTTTCCATCACCATCACGCCGTGGGTCACGCGGGAAGGATCGGGAGCGGTGTCGGGCAATTCCCAACCGTGATCCTCCTGCATGTCCTCGAGCGATTCCTCGGTGCGCAACTTCCTGCGACGCACGTCGTCGATGATCAGGTTGTTGGCGATCCTGTAGAGGAAGGCCCGCATGTTCTCGATGGTCGTGCCTTTCTGCATGCTCTCCCACGCGCGGACGAACGTGTCCTGCATGAGGTCCTTTCCGCGTTCGCGGTCGTTGAGGCGCAGAGCGCAGTGGCGAAAGATCGCGTCGGCGTACTCATCGTACGCGGTGAGCAACAACTGCTCGTTCGTGGCCGTCTGGTCGGAGGTTGCTGACATGGAGGAAGACGAAGAAAGAAAGAATTCCTTACGACGGCAATAACCCGTCGCCGGAACCACGAATTATCCGGATCCGAGGGGTGCCGCGCAACCAAGTCCAGTGGCATAAGACTAAAATATGTTGCATCGGTCCTGTCAATTTTGTCTATTCTAAGCCTAAATACCGCTTAGCAAGCGGCCCATAGTCTCAAAATAATGCAGATTTGCGATCGTAAAAGTTTGAATACAAATTGTAGTCGGATCACGAAAAACCACGATAAAGAAGAAAAAATGGATCATCATCTGCCCCTCACACTTCGTCCCGCGATGACGCCCTAGAAGTATCGGAATTGAATACTATTTTTGTTCAAGATAAACCGCTATACTATAAGCCGTACCTGCCCGCGTATCCGCCTAGGCAGATGTATGAGAGATCCTTCTATCATTCTTTAGATCATCACGTACTCGCCCGCGTAGCTCAGCTGGATAGAGCGCCTGGCTTCGAACCAGGAGGTCGTGGGTTCGAATCCTGCCGCGGGTACCATTCTTCGAATCTCACAGCCGAAATCTTCTCCTTTGAGAGTTCGTCGTACGTTGGTAGGATTCCCGGGCCAGTTTAATGGGGAGTAGCCAAGCGGTAAGGCAATCGCCTCTGGAGCGATCACGCGGGGGTTCGAATCCCTCCTCCCCAGCCAACATGGGCACGCGACCGTGCTGCCTTCAGAGTACAAAAAACGAATACATCTATTAGCCCTCAGATAGCACCGCTCCGGGTGTTTATCTTTCAAAAACACGAATTTCGGCTAATCTAAGCAAGTTTTATATGGATTTAACCAGACCTTCCTTCCAGAGCAGAATCCTACAAAGATCCGCTAATACGGATGATTTTAAGCTTTATAAAGCAGGACTCGAATGGGATTTGCTGGATCCAATAGTGATTGAGAGCAAAGAGGACATGAAATCTGAGAGTAAATGGAGAGATCTCGTGGAACCATTTCACCATCAGGTAACAAATTTAATAACGTTCTGTCGAAGACTGCCCGTGACCTTGCTATCCGATGACGTAGGTCTTGGTAAGACAATCAGTGCTGGTCTTATCGCTAGTGAACTAATTGCCCGACATAGAGTGTCAAAAATTCTAATCGTATGCCCGAAATTGTTGATGCCCCAATGGGCGGAAGAACTGAGATGCAAGTTTGATCTTCCGTCGCAGGAAGTTATTGGAAGCGATCTGGAAAATTTAAAGCTGCCAGATGAACCTATTGCTGTAATCACAACTTATCATTCAGCTCGATTGCATTTGGACTGCCTTGGCAAAGTAGGATTCGATATGTTGATTCTCGACGAAGCCCATAAGCTTCGGAATCTCTATGGAGTGAACAAGCCTCCTCAAGTAGCAACAGCATTTCATAAAGTGCTCGCAGAACGCGTTTTCAGATACGTACTGATGCTCACCGCAACTCCAATCCAAAATAGATTATGGGATCTCTACTCCCTAGTTGATTTGTTAACGGTTGCTCGTGGCCACGAAAACCCACTTGGCAATACTGGAATGTTTGCTCGCAAGTTCATTGCGGACAACCGCAGTGATGCAAGACATCTCAAGCCGGAAGCCAAAGATGAGTTTCGATCTATTATTTACGGCGGCGGTACCCAATTCCTAAGTCGCTGTAGAGCTTCTGGAGAAGGCCGACGTATTTCTGATCACACCAGAAGAAATAATGGGCATCTGGTGCCGCGACACCGATGGCGTTTTGGATGAGCGTTGAGAGGAATGTCTCGTACTCTGCATCGGTCTTCGCGTCGTTCGTTTTGCCACCGTACTGCTTGGCGTTGGAAATTCCTTTGTTGTAGTCGAGATGAATGTTGTACGGGACATCGGTGTATATCATGTCGATCTTGTTCTTGCCGACAAGCTGCTTCACGGCATCCTCATCCATCGCATCACCACAAAGAAGTCGGTGCGGTCCAAGCTGGTACAGATCGCCTGGCTTTGTCTTGGGTGTTTTGATTTTCTCCAGCTCGGCATCCTCGTCGAACTGGTCGTCTTCGGTTTCCAGCGCATAGTCCCAAATGTGGGCAAGGTCTGTGTCGCCGAATCCCACATCGAGAAGCAGTTCCATCTCGAATGCTTTGAGCTTCTCAAGGTCCCACTCGCCCGTGTTGCGGTTGAGACGAAGATTCAATTCTTTCTCGCGTTCTAGATCAGGGATATCGACATAAACCACGGGCACAGTTTTATGACCGAGATGTTTCGCGGCAGCGAGACGCATGTGGCCGCCAATCACGATGCCGCGGCGACTCTTAGTACCGTTGGCGATGACAGGATCGACAAACCCGAACTTGCGGATGCTGTCACACAATCCTTCGAGTGCCGCATCATCCCAAGTTCTTGGGTTGTAGTCGGCGGGAGAAAGATCGGAAATATTGCTCAGTGTGATGCGAGGTTCCTGCCGCACATCGGTCGAAGTAGAACGTTGGCGTTTCATAGAAAGGGAGCTTCATAAGAAATAAGAAGGTAATGCCCTTGCGCCGTGCACGGCGGTCGGGTGGTAAATATTGCTTGCTCAGTTTGGCCGGGTATTACTCTCCGGCAGATTCAGAATATGCCGCTTCATACGCGGATCAATAGATCATAGAAGTTGTAGAGGGTTGTCGAATCCAAAAAATCGAAGTGGTTTTTCCTCTTTTTGAAGCCATTTCTTGAAAAGTTGTCAAATATTGTCAAATGTAGTTTGGATTGCTTATAAGCATAAAGAATTTTCTAATTCTATCCCACATTCAAGCTTGATGTCATCTAAGGTCAAGATTCGATATACTAAAAACAATGTTTACACGGAGTTTCATTACCGTCGCCATTCTCACAAATACCATTGTTGGTCATCTCTGCATGATGCCTATGGCGAATGCAATGCCAGCAGAGGATCACACTGAGATGCAGAATATGAGCGTGATGTCGCATGAAGATTGCGATAATTGCCCCCAAGAGGAACACGGATCCGAAAAAAAGATGCCATGTGACTCAGGCCATTGTTTGTCTGCGCATAAATCAGAATCATCCGTATCATCAAGCGTAACTATTGAACTGCGTACGACATTAGTTTCGACTGTTTTACCGATTACAGTACCTGAGCCGACTTTTGATCAACCCTCTTGGCAGTTCGTTGCGGCGGGGCCACCACCGGAAACAGGAATTAGCACTATCGTTCTGAGGCAGTAAAAAAGTATTTCGCGTGTGCGGATATCTGTCGCGCTTTTTTACTTTTCTCCCTTATGTACCATGTCAGAAAACACTCCAAAAGAACGGTATGCCACAGTCTGCATCGGCGGAATGACGTGCGCCAGCTGCGAACTGCTTCTGGAAAAGAAACTCAAAGCGGTTCCCGGCGTGAAGCACGTCGATGTCGATTATAAGAGCGGGATCGCCCGCATCACTGCGAAAGCTGATCATCTGCCCGACGCTGATCGCATTACTGCAACCATTGAAAAGGCTGGATACACGGTCATCGATGAAGGTGCGCCATCTGTCTCGACGCTCTCCCCCGATAAGAGGAAATGGATGGAAATTGGCGGAGCACTGCTCATTATTTTCGCTGGGTACAAGCTCCTCCAGACGTTCGATATTGTGTCGCTCGCACCCTCGACATCCGGAGTGCTCTCCATTGGCGGCATTTTCCTCATCGGACTCGTCGCCGGAACCTCCAGTTGTTTGGCTGTTACGGGTGGTCTTCTGCTCGCGCTTGCTGCGAAGCATAATGAAATCCACCAAGCAGAAACGCCCTGGCAGAAGTTCAAGCCACTCCTACACTTCAATCTCGGGCGACTTGTTTCGTATGTCGTCCTTGGAGGACTTGTCGGCATTCTCGGGCAATCGATTACGTTGAGCACCAAGATGTCCGGCTACATGAATATCATCGTAGCCTTCGTGATGCTCTACCTCGCACTCACAATCCTTGAAATCATTCCCAAAGGTAGCTTCCCGATCAGACCACCAAAGAAACTCTCCCGTTGGATCTCGAATCTCTCCGAAAGCGATCACCCTGCAGCACCATTTTCCATGGGAGCGCTAACATTCTTCCTGCCGTGTGGCTTCACGCAATCGCTCCAACTCGCCGCACTCGCCTCAGGCAGTTTTGTGACTGGAGCACTCACCATGGGTGTTTTTGCACTTGGAACGCTGCCATCCCTTCTTGGCATCAGCGCCATTTCCTCGACAGCCTCAGGAACGTTTTCCCGCATCTTCTTGCGCTTTTCGGGGACGCTCGTCCTCCTTCTGGCGCTCTTCAATCTCAATAGCGGCTTTGCACTCACCGGCATCGACTTTTCGCAGGTCTTCGCAGGGAATACGGAGCAAGGTGGTAGCGTTGCACCGATCATCAATGGCAACGCGCAGGAGGTATCAATGGCTGTCACGCCCTACGGCTATGAGCCGAAAAATCTCACGATCAAAGCAGGCGTTCCTGTCCGCTGGAAGATCGATGGATCGGGAGCATCGGGCTGCACAAGTGTCATGACCATCCCTTCCTTGAACATCTCACAGCCGCTGCGACAGGGTGAGAATATCATCGAGTTCATCGCGTCCCAGAAAGGCCAACTTGCCTTCATGTGCTCCATGGGAATGGTGCGCGGTTTCTTTACTGTGATTTAACCACTTCTCTCTATGGCTCAACTTCAATGGCGCGATGCACCGGAAGAGTCCGCTCCGCATCAGCATCCTTCATCCACCTCATCGACGAGTAACCCATGGTTTGGTATCGCCATGGGTCTCGTCGGTGTGATTGTCGGATACATCATCGGCAACTTCTGAGGCATCTCTTTGACATTGAGAGTGGTAGGGATAATATACCCCTACCCCCTACC
This sequence comes from uncultured Candidatus Peribacteria bacterium, assembly GCA_964652185.1. Taxonomy (GTDB): domain Bacteria; phylum Patescibacteriota; class Gracilibacteria; order Peribacterales; family Peribacteraceae; genus DALYDP01. The sequence continues at coordinate 21,810 of CAZZDD010000042.1, forward strand.
CCTCAAATTATGAGAGACGATGCCAAGAAAAAGACGCTCAATGCAATCAGTCGGCTGGAAGGCCTGACTGCAAAGCTGCGAAAGGAAGTTGAGGAAGATGCCTACTGTGCAGACATCCTTGAACTGGCTCTCGCCATGCAGGGACACATCAAACATATCCAATCAGCTGTGCTCGAAAGCCACCTGCACACCTGTGCCGCAAAGAAGCTTGCCACTCCCGCCGACAAAGATGCATTCATCAATGAAGTATTGAACGTCGTCGGTCTTTCCCGCCGCTAATCCTATTTCTTTCCCTTCATTCCTTATGCAAACCCAAGTCTCCATTCCCGGTATCCACTGCGCTTCCTGCGCCGCACTCATCAAAGATGTCAGCAGCGAATTTCCTTCTATCAAAAATATTGATGTGGATATCGATACAAAGAAGGTCACGCTCGATCACGATGAGAGCTTTGATAAGCAGAAGTGGACAGAGGAAATCGAAGCGCTCGATGAGAAGTACAAAGTTCAACCTGCTTCCTAATATCCCATGTCCTCCCAAGCCACGCTCTCCATTACCGGCATGCACTGCGCGAGCTGCAGCGCTCTCATCACCCGCAAACTTAAGAAAACTGCGGGTGTGGAGGAAGCGAACGTGAACTACGGTGCCAATAAAGCACGTATTCGTTTCGATGCCGCCCAAGTGAATGAGCAAGGACTCATCGCAGCGGTACAAGCCGCAGGGTATGGCGCAAGCATCGCCGATGAGAAGGATCGTGACGCGGAGAAGAAACGTCGGGCAGAGGAGATCGCAGCGTATCGGAGCAAGTTCTGGATTGGTCTCATCCTGAGCATGCCGATGCTTGGGTTCATGATACTCACCTTCGTACCGCATACTCCGTTCCATGAGGTCGTTATGCCCTATATGGGCATCGTTTCGCTGATCCTCGCTACCCCCGTCCAGTTCTGGCTTGGCGCAGGGTTCTACAGAGGTTTCTGGAGCAGCCTGAAAATGGGCACGTTCAGCATGGACAGCCTTATCGCTATCGGTACCTCCACTGCTTACTTCTACAGCTTCTGGAATTTCATCGATCACTTCGTAACAGAAGGAACAGTCATCGGCGAGATGCATGATCTCTATTTCGAGGTTGCCGCATTCCTGATTACCTTTGTACTCCTTGGCAAGTGGCTGGAGACGCGGGCAAAAGGACAAACGGGCGAAGCGATCCAAAAGCTCATGGGGTTACAAGCGAAGACCGCACGGGTGCTCCGTGATGGTCAGCAGATCGATATTCCCGTGGAAGAAGTACAGGCCGGAGACACGGTAGTCGTGCGCCCCGGTGAGAAAATTCCCGTCGATGGCACGGTTATCCGTGGTCTCACATCCGTGGATGAATCCATGCTCACAGGCGAGAGTATCCCTGTGGAAAAGAAAGAAGGAGATCGCGTGTTCGGTTCTACGATGAACGGGCATGGCAGTATTGAGTTCCGTGCCGAGAAAGTGGGAGCGGAAACCGCGCTCGCGCAGATCATTCGCTTCGTAGAAGACGCACAAGGCTCGAAGGCACCTATCCAGGCATTCGCCGATTGGGTGTCGTCGTGGTTTGTGCCTGTCGTTATCGGCATTGCGATTCTCACGTTCGTTGTTTGGTGGCTCCTTGGAGCTGGCCTGACGTTTGCGTTGCTCGCTTTCGTATCGGTCATTGTCATCGCCTGTCCCTGCGCGATGGGACTGGCGACTCCCACAAGCATCATGGTTGCCACGGGAAAAGGCGCGGAGCAGGGCATTCTCATCCGTGGCGGCGAGCCGCTCGAAGCCGCAAATAAGATTCAGGCGATTGTGTTTGATAAGACGGGAACACTCACAAAAGGAAAGCCGGAAGTGACAGACATTCTCGCTTTTAAAGGGACGCAGCAGGAGATCCTGAGGATCGCCGCGAGTTTGGAGCAAGGCTCCGAGCATCCCCTTGCTGAGAGCATCGTAAAACACGCAAAAGAGAAAGGACTCGTCCTGACAAATAGCGAAGGCTTCAAAGCGATCCCCGGCCATGGGGTGGAAGGTTCTATCGACGGGCAAACGTACTTTCTGGGGAATCGAAAGCTCATGGAACGTGAAAGAATCTCACTTGGAGATTTCGAGGCAAAGCTGCAAGGATTAGAGGAAGCCGGAAAGACCGCCATGTTGCTCGCGGCAAAGAGCAATGTGGTCGGCATCATTGCTGTGGCAGACACCGTCAAAGAAACCTCCAAGGAGGCCGTAGAGCAGCTGCAGCGCATGGGTATCGAGGTCTACATGATCACGGGTGACAACGCGCGTACCGCTCATGCGATTGCGGCGAGCGTGGGTATCAAGAATGTCCTCGCCGAAGTACTGCCTGCGGAAAAAGCGAATGAAGTGAAGAAATTACAGGAGCAAGGCAAGCGCGTTGCCATGGTCGGTGACGGCATCAATGATAGTCCCGCCCTTGCCCAAGCCGATCTTGGGATTGCGATGGGCAGCGGCACGGATATTGCGATGGAAACTGGTGGCATCGTGCTCGTGAAGAATGATCTGCGCGATGTCGTAACGGCGATCAAATTGAGCAAGGCGACCGTCGGGAAGATCAAGCAAAATATGTTCTTCGCGCTCTTCTTCAATGTGATTGGCATCCCCATTGCGGCGAGAGCATTCCAGCATTGGGGCATCATCCTGCGACCGGAACTTGCGGGGCTTGCAATGGCCTTCAGTTCCGTTTCTGTCGTCACAAATTCGCTCCTCCTCAAAGGATTCCATCCACTCAAAAAGAACTGGCTCTCGGATCTCGCACCGGTCTTCATGGCTGTTGGCTTTACAGCGCTCTTCCTCGGTTT
>CAZZDD010000043.1:0-14150 GCA_964652185.1 uncultured Candidatus Peribacteria bacterium
AAGCGGCACCGTGCGTCTTTCGCTGTATTCTGCTAAAATAGACCTATTCGCATCACCGCCCCCGTAGCTCAGTTGGAAGAGCGGGAGACTTCTAAGCTCTAGGTCGCAGGTTCGATCCCTGCCGGGGGTACCATTCGACTCAATAAAACTTATATGTTATAATATACGATATGGATACGGCAAATACTCTTAAAAGCTACGAGGAAGAAATGGTGAAATTTAATAGTTTTATGGCGCGTCTTGAAGAGGAGGTGCTAAAGAACGGTACATTCGATTTCATTCGACCGAACTTTTTTCATGATCTCCACAAGGCAGAGCAAATGATCCTGCCGGAGTTTGTTCAGAATCCGACGAGAATCAACCCTATTACAAATGCTTCCGAACCTATGGAGGCGCAGGTTTGGCATGCTTTTGATGAAAAGAAGATAGGAGACGATGCACACTTTTTAAGAATATTAGAATTGGATTTGTTTCATCATCTCTCCCGCATACATCTTCTTAACGAGAAGGATAAAGAGGATTTTTTACATGCACAGCCAAACGGCAAAGTGCAAGAGTTCATTACGTACAATGAAGCTGGCAATCAATTTATAGAGGGAACTGCTGTGAAATATATTGCCAGTACTATTCGATCAGCAATCGAGCACTTTCTGGAACTCAAACGCGCTACTCCAATAGATGAGGCAATAGAAAAGAGGCAGAATTTGCAAACTGCGATATGCCACTTATCCAGAAATATCAAAAATCCAAAAATGTACGACGCCTTTTGCGAAGGCGGATTAGTTGAACCACATCAGTTACAAGCCGCGAAAAGCAGCGCCGCCGAATTGTCTTCGCTTGATCCATGTCCACTGTATTGGCATCACCATTATTCTTATGCTGCGCACGTCGATAAACGATTAAAAGCACAAAAAACACAGCTAACGAAACTCTTGGGATCATCCGAATAGGCGATTTTATCGTGAGTAATCATCTCACAACGCCCCCAAATCCAGCGTCTCGTTGACCTTCACCTGTTTCACGAACTCCTGGTCGTGGCTCACAAGGATCATGCCGCCTTCGTACTGGTTCAATGCCTCGGCAATGATAGGTAGATGGCGGAAGTTGATGTGGTTCGTCGGCTCGTCGAGGATCAGCAGCGTCGGCTTCTGGATCGTGAACCGCGCGAAGCACAGGAGTCCCTTCTGGCCTTCCGACAGCGCGATAACTTTCGTCTTCACCTTGTCGCCCGTAAGGAGGAAGCGCGCGGCGGTTTCGTACACGCGCTGGTTGTTCGGCGCGTCCATCGCCTCTTCCAAAATCTGGTACACGGTCTTGTCCATCGGCAGGTTCCGGAAGTCCTGCGTGTAGTACCCGACTTTCACGCCGGGCGTCATCACCGCGCCGGTCTCGGTGCCGTTCGCGAGCGCTTCGAGGAGCGACGTTTTGCCGATGCCGTTCGGGCCCACGATGATCACGCGGTGCCTGCGGCGGATCGTGAGATCGATTTTCTTCTTCACGAGCTTGTGGTCCTTCATGATGTGGACCGACGAGAACTTCACGAGCGGCTTATCGAACGCTTCCGCGTCGATCGTGAAGGACGGGATCGTCACGTCTTCGCGGCGGACCTCCACTTTGTTCTCTTCGGCCTCCGCCACCGCGTCGCGCATTTTGCTCGCGAGTTTGCGCATCTTGCCGCCCTTGTGCGAGAAGAAGTTGATCTTGTCCTTCTGGTCCTGGATCGACTTCTCCATGCGCGCGTTCTGGCGCTGTTCGCGTTCGATCTGTTCTTCGATCTTCTCGAGCACCGTGAAGTAGTCGCCCACGTACTGGTCGACCTTGTGCGTGTGCACATCTAAGTACAACACGCCGTCGGTAAAGCTATTGAGGAACGCCGCATCGTGCGAGATCACGATGCACGTCTTGTCGTACATCACGAGGAATCCCGTGAGGTGGTCGATGCCCGCGGCGTCGAGGTTGTTCGTCGGCTCGTCGAGCAACAGGATGTCGGGCTCTTGGATCAGCGCGTACGCAAGGAGCAAGCGCGCCTTCTGGCCGCCGGAGAACGCGCTCATTTTCTTGTCCATCGGGGCCACGAGGTTTACCGCGTCGAGCACGCGCGCGACATGGCGCTCGAGGTCGTGCTTCTTCTCGTGGAACGCGCCGGCGAAATACTCCCCCACCGTCTTCTGCAAATCGGCAGGGTCCATCACCTGCTTCGCGATGCCGATCGTCACGCCTTTCTTGATGTGAATCTCGCCCTCCTGCGGCTTTAACGCTTTCGTGATCATCTTGAAGATCGTGCTCTTCCCCGCGCCGTTCTGGCCCATGATCGTCAGCTTCGCGTTTTCCCGCACGGAAAAGCTCGCTTCTTCGAGAATCGGCTTAGTGACGTCGTAGTGGAACGACACGTCCTGGAACCGAAGGATGACATCGCCGTGGTCCATGGTCGGAAAAAGGAGAAAGGAGCGCGCATCATAGGGATGCCGAAGCAATCGCGACAGTCTCTATCTTACAAAAAGAAACCGAACAGCCAATCAAAGAAGCCGTCCCATACGTTGCCCGCTTTGCAGAGAATGCCGCATTCCTCAGCCGCGGCCCTAAGAACCAAGCAGCGGTTTTGGATCTTCGCGGAACCCGCCGGGCAACGCAACCTACATGCCGACGTGCAGCCGTCTTCGTCGTTGCCATTGGCGTCGTCGCATTCCTCGCCCGCGTCGACCATGCCGTCGCCGCACCACGGCTTGCGGCAGACCGTGCGACACGCGTTCGACTGCGTATCCGAATTTTGCACTCCGACGTCGCACTCTTCCATGGGTTCGATGATCCCGTTGCCGCACGTGCTGGTCTCGCATGTCCACGTGCAACCATCGAGATCGTTCGCGTTGCCGTCGTCGCATGCTTCATCCGCATCCTTCACGCCGTCGCCGCAGAACGCGTTACGACAATTCGTGCGGCACGCGTCGGGCTCGATGTTCGAATTCGCAACGCCCGCGTCGCATTCCTCCGGCTCTTGGAACTGGCCATCGCCGCAGTACGGCACCGTCACCTCCGTTTTCGCGCATGTCGATGAGCAGCCGTCCCCGTTAAGTCTGTTTCCGTCGTCACACTGTTCGCCGGGGTGGATCCACCCATCGCCGCACACGGGCGTATACGGCGGCGTCACGGAGCTCGATGATGAAGAGACCGCCGCAGGCTTGCTGCTGCTCGACGCTGGTACCCCAGCCGAAACCGATGATGACGAGGAAGAACGCTGCGAAACCGTCGATTGCGACGACTTCGAAGAAGACGCGAGCGGAACGGACGACGTCGCGGCGGGCACGGAGGACGGCGCGACCGACGAGGCCGAAAACGATCGCACCGAAGCCGCACTCGACGATACGAACGACGACGCTGCGGAGACGGTCGATGCGGCCGATGACGACGCCACCGAGGCAGACGATCCGCTGGACGTCGCGGACGACGATGACGCGCATGTTACGATCGTCCATCTGCAACCTCCTTCGCAGTTTTCACCGTCTTCATCACACTCGGGAACGGAACAAACTTGCCCGCACTGCCCCGCGACCGCACCCGTGCCGCTGTCGCACTCTTCGCCGACGGAACGGGAAACGATTCCGTCGCCACATTGCACGAGCGTGCATTCGTAGGTGCAATTCGGCCCGGTGCCGTTGCGCACGGATTCATCGCATTCCTCCCCCTCGTTGATAACGCCGTTGCCGCACAGCGACGACGTTTGGCCGCGCAAACGGGTCGCGCCGATGGCCGCGACGATCGCGAACAGCACGAGCAACACGACCGCCAGGCGGCGCGTTTCGACCGGAAAACGTTGCATCAATCGCACGCAGCACATCCTCCGGCCAAAAAGATCCGCGCGCAATAGGCTGGATGCGCCGTTTCTGGTCGGGTAGACTTCCGCGGCATTTCGCCCACAATACTTTTATGCGCCTTACCAAAATCGTGTGCACCCTCGGACCGGCCAGCAACAGCCCCGAGAACATCGAGAAGATGATCCACGCCGGTATGAACGTCGCGCGCATCAACTTCTCCCACGGCGACGGCGAAACGCACGCATCCACCATCCACGCGGTAAAGAAAATCGCCGAAGCGAACGGCTACGACATTCCGACGATGCTCGACACGAAAGGACCGGAGATCCGCACGGGCGACGTCGCTGCGCCGATCGCAGTGAAAAAAGGCGAGGATGTGCTCTTCACGTTCGATAAAAAAGCGACGTACGACGGCACGATCGTCCACGTGAACTACCCCGAATTCGGCAAGGACGCCCTGAAAGCCGAAGCGATCATCTTCGACAACGGCGACATGGCCTTCACGTTGGTAAAGAGCAACCCCGACGGTTCGGTGATCCTCAAGGCGCAGCAGGACGGCATGATCGGCAACCGCCGCCACGTGAACCTGCCGGGCGCAGACGTATCGCTCCCGTCGATCACGGAGAAGGATTGGAAAGACCTTGAGTTCGGCGTGCAAGAGAAGATGGACTACGTGGCGCTCTCGTTCATCCGCACGGCCGCCGACGTCGAGGAAGTCCGCGCATTCTTGAAGAAGAAGGGCAGCGAGATGAAGATCATTTCGAAAATCGAGAACCGCGCGTCGGTGCAGAACATCGGCGAGATCATCGATGCCTCCGACGGCATCATGGTCGCGCGCGGCGACCTCGGAGCCGAGATGCCGTTTCAGAAAATCCCGGCCGTGCAGGACATGATCGTCCGCATGTGTCGCGCCGCCGGCAAACCGGTGATCGTCGCCACGCAGATGCTCGAAAGCATGATCAAGAACCCGATGCCCACGCGCGCGGAAGTGACCGACGTCGCGCACGCGGCGTTGACAGGAACGGACACGACGATGCTCTCAGGCGAGACCGCCGCGGGCGCCTATCCGTTTGAATCCGTCGCCGCAATGTCGAGCATTCTCGAAGAGACCGAGTCGCGCATGTCCGGAGGAAGCTGCGGCGGCTGCGATTGCGGCCGCGCACATGACGACAGCGCGGTTCGCGCGGAAGCGGCCGTGACGATGGCTCACAGCGGTGACGCGTCTGCCATCGTCGTTCTCTGCAACACCGGCAAAACGGCCGAGCTCATGAGCGGATACCGCCCCGGGGTGCCGGTCTTCGCCTTCTCCGACTCACCCGCTTTGCGCCGCCAACTCGCCATCCGCTTCGGCATCACGCCCGTGGATATCACGATGGAAAGCGACGGCGAACTGAATATCGAACGCGCCCTCTCGACCCTCGTGAAAAAAGGCCTCGCGAAGAAAAAGGAGCGCGTCGTGGTCGTGGCCCGTACGCAGGTCCGCAGCGGCCCCCTCGTGACGGTGCACTTAAGGAATATCTAAGAATTTTTCACGGTTATCATTACCTCGAGGCGACGGACGCGATACCCGTCACGTACGTCGGGTTTTTCGCTTGGACCATCGCTTTGATGCCGGGATCTTCCTGCAGTTCCTCAAGAGCCTGCTGCTGCGCGATCTGCATCTGCAGGATTTCTTCCTCAAGCAGGAGCTGCGTGCGCTGATACTCAAGCGTGCGGAGGCGATACCCCTTCGTCGCGTTCGCGTTCTCGTGGAAAAGAATCAACAGCGCGAGGATGAGGATCAGCGATCCGATCGCCGCCATCAGCAAAATGGTGCTCTGGTCGACGAGCTCGGCCAGGGTCGAGCGTTTCGTATTGGCGGGAGAGGATTGAGGAATCATGGGTTTGCCTTGAGGACTGCGCGGAATTTTACGCTGCGCGAGCGGGGGTTTGCGGCGAGTTCTTCGTCGTCGGGGACGAGGGCCTTCTTCGTGAGTAATGAGAACGGGGCTGCGGCGACAGTGCGTCCGGTGAGCGGGTCCTTCTCCGGCTCGGACCACGCCTTGAAGCGATGCTTCACGAAGCGGTCTTCGAGGGAATGATAGCTGAGGATGCCCGCGCGGCCACCCGGATTCAGCAAGCTCGGTATCGCGTCGAGCAATGCGTTGAGCGCGCCGAGCTCGTCGTTCACTGCGATGCGCAGCGCCTGGAACAGTCTGGGCAGGATCGACGGCGTGCGATAGGTGAAGATCTCTTCGACCTTTGCGCGGAACTCGAACGTCGTTTCGATCCGCTTGCCGGCAATGAGGCGCGCAAGGGGGCGGACGAACTGGTGCACTTCGCCGAGGTCATGAATGAGCGTGACGATCTCGTCTTCGGAGGATTGCTCGAGCACATCCGCGGCGGTGCGGCCGGAGGTCCGGTCGTAGCGCAGGTCGAGCGGCCCGTCGGTGCGGAAACTGAATCCGCGCTCGGGGTCGTCAACGTGCGGCGAGCTTAAGCCGAGGTCGGCGAACACAATGTCGAAGCTACCGAGATCGAGCGCTCCCGCGTCGCGGAAGTTCGCGTGCACCAGGGTCGCCCGGTCGGCGAAAGGTGTGAGACGTTCGCGCGCGGCTTCCAGGTTGGTCGTATCCGCGTCGAGCGCCGTGAGCGTGCCGTCGGAGCCGATGGCTTCGAGGAACGCGGCGCTGTGACCGCCAAGGCCAAGGGTGCAATCCAACACGTTCTCGCCCGGTTTCGGAGCGAGGACATGGAGGACGGTCGTTTCAAGGACCGGCACGTGACGGAAGGGCATTCCCATCCGTGCGAAGTCTACGCTTTCCCTGTTTCAACGCACTATTTCGGCCTTGCCGAATCCCCCGTTCCTGAGATGTATACATTTTGTGATCGAAAGCGGCGTTCCCAGCGAAGAGCACCCCTAACACGGCGCAGAGGGCTGATCCAGCTCATATTATTGACAAATATTAGTAATAGTTCATAGTACTACACTTTCATGACAACCATTCTCTCCTCCATCTTCGGCTTGGCCCTCGTCGCCTCCGTCGCCTCGAACGGCGGACCAATCCCCCAGGAAGCATGGGTGCCTGTCGCCGGCGACCGCGTGATCGTCGATACCCAAGCGAACGTCGGCTACCTGGTGCACGAAGACGGCACATACCTCGAGTTCCCCGTCCTCACGGGCCAAAAACGCTACGTCTACTACATCGGTCGCGGGTACTACGCCGCGACGCCGGAAAAAACGTGGACCGTGCGCGAGGTCGAAGTGAAGGGCCGCAGCATGACCTTCGGCGAAACAGGCACGTTCCTGCGCTTGTACGACGAAGGAGAGAGGACCGCCTACGGCATCCACAGCCACCTGACGTTCGAGAAAATGCTCAGCGAAGGCGACCGCTACCGCAGCATGGGATGCGTACTCGTAAGCGAAGATATTCTGAAACTCATCGTGAAAACCTTCGAAACAAACGGCAACGCGCTCGACGTCGCGACCGTCAACGGCGTCACGCTGCCCGAACCTGCACCAGACGTCTCGCAGGTGCCGTCGTGGTTAGGGCTCTAAGAATTTGATGCTGGCGGAGAGGGAGGGATTCGAACCCTCGATACGGTTTTACCCGTATACCACATTAGCAGTGTGGTGCTTTCGGCCTCTCAGCCACCTCTCCGTGTGAAGGCCGGCGGGAGTATAGGCGAGCGATGGGGTGATGGAAACATCCTCTTTGGCTTTGCAGGCGTGGATGTGCTGAAATGGACGGCATGAAAGTGATCGTGGCATCCACAACCAGGGCGAAAATCGAAGCAGCCAAGCTTGGCTTCACGGCCGCGTTTCCCGGGCAAACCTTCGAATTCGAAGGCGTGAAAACGGCGTCGGGCGTGTCGGAGCAACCGATGAGCGACGACGAAACGAAGCGCGGCGCCCGCAATAGGGCGGCGAACGCGAAAGCGATGCGTCCCGACGCGGATTTCTGGGTAGGGATGGAAGGAGGCGTGGAAGAGACGCCGGAAGGATTGGCCGAACGTGCGTGGATGGCCGTGATCGGCAAAGACGGCCGCGAAGGACTCGGAAGTTCGGGCACGTTCTATTTGCCGCCGGCATTCGCAGAAATCATCCGCAGCGGCAAAGATCTCGGCGACGCATGCGACATCGTGTTCGCCGGGACCGACTGCCGACAGGACAACGGCGCCATCGGACTCCTCACGAAAGACGCCGTCATGCGGCCGGAGCTCTACCGTCACGGTCTTGTCTTCGCGCTCATTCCTTTCCAGCACCCCGACCTCTTCCCCGCATGACCGACCTCCGCTCCGACATCGCCGCGTTCCTTCGAACGGAAAAACACGGGGTGATTTCCACGATACATCCAGACGGATCACCGGAATCAGCACTCGTCGCGATCTCCGAAACGCCGGAACTCGCGATCGTATTCGGCACCTTCGACGACACGCGGAAATTCGCGAACATCCTCCGCGACAATCGTGTTGCCTTCGTCGTGACCGACGACGAGAACATGGAAGTGCAATTCGAGGGCCGCGCGCGACTGACCGAAGGAGAAGAGCACGAGCGCTGCAAGCAATTGCATCTCGCGAAGAATCCGAAAACAGCGAAATACGCGGACGATCCGAAGCAGCGGTTCTTCGTCGTCGAACCGACGTGGATCCGCTTCATCGACCGCACGGTGAACCCCTCGCGCGTGGAGGAGCTGCGCTTCTGAAGCGGAACACAACCGCGTGCTACAATTGGCCCATGCCACACACCGTCATCGCCGTCGATTTGGGAGGAACCAAGGCCGACGTGGCCCGCGTGAACGCCGAAACATGGGAAATCGAATCGAAAGAACGCGTCCCGACGCGGGCGAAAGACGGATTTTCGGCCGTGCTCGATGACATCGTCGAAGCGATCGGACGGCAGCGAAACGATTCGACGACCGCAGTCGGCATCGGCGTGCCAGGGCTCGTATCGAAAGGAGTGCTGCTCAACGCGCCGAACATCAAGGACGCGAAGAACATCGACGTGAAGATGATCCTCGAAGAACGCCTGAAGCTGCCCGTCGCGGTCGGCAACGACGCGAACTGTTTCACTCTCGCCGAAGCACGCATGGGCGCGGCGAAGGGCAAGGGCATAATCATCGGCATCACGTTCGGCACGGGCGTCGGCGGCGGCATCGTGATCGACGGCAAAGTGTTCGAAGGCGCGCACGGCTACGCGGCGGAGATCGGCCACATGCTGCTCCGGCCCGGCGAAGTGCCGTACGAAAGCGACGACACGCGGGGCGAAGTGGAGCAGTACCTGTCGGGCACGGCGATGGGCAAACGCTGCGAGGCCGCGCAGACGCCGGATGATTATCTCGACGGCGCGGCGTGTTCGTTCATGCGACCCGACATTTACCGCGAGGTCGCGTGGCTCTGCACAAACCTCCTCTACCTGCTCGACCCCGACCTCATCGTCTTCGGCGGCGCGGCGGGCCACTCGCTGGCCAACCATGTCGACGCGATCGAGAAGGAATTGAAGAAGTGGATCCTTCCCGGCACTCCCCTGCCAAAAATAGTTTCCGCCACCACGAAAAACGCAGGCATGCTCGGCGCGGCGCTGCTCTGCGCGGAATAAAAAAGCAGGCACCCGGACGAACCGAGTGCCTATTGATGATCTCCGACGAAGACCGGATCATCCCCAGTCTTCCAGAATGGATTCCGGCTCGACACCGTTGAAGTCGCGCAGCATCTGATCGCGGCTGACGAACCCCGAGCGCGGACGATCGTCTTCCGAAGGAGCCTTTTTCGGGCGTTTCGGACTGCGTATGACGATCTTCGCCCTCGATTCCATCACGGTCTTCACCACTTTTTTCGTGGCTCGCTTCCGCGCATTCGACTGTTTCTTGGCCATTTGCCGTTCTCCGAGTTCAAGGATCAATCCGACCTGCACGGAGTGAAGCGAAGACATGCGAACGAATCAAGTGAAGTGCTCGAAATAGACACTTTGAGGCGTTTCCTGTATACCAAACAGCCATGCTCGCTCGCCCGAAAGCACTGGATGCCGAAGTGAGCGGCGACGAACACCTCGAACGCGTCGCGGCGTACAACGCGGAAGGACACTACTGCATCTTCGCGCCGAACCACATCGAACCGACAAGCAGGATACGAACATATTTGTCGCTGCCGGACGATTATCCGCGCCTCAAAGGAATCCTCGAGGAGTACGGCATCGCGACGTCTATTTTGCTGCGCGGGTACCGCGACTTGCCGATCGTCGAAAACCGCCTCACGGGCATCGTCTCCGACGTGCGCAGCCTGTGGTTCGCGGCGCTGAGCAGAATCAGGGACGCCGGCCGCGATGCGTCGCGCTCCGGCGGGAACAATCCCCGAAGCATCGGCGGATTACTGCAAACGCTGCGCATGACGAACATGACGATTTTCCCGTACGGATTGTGGTATCCGGCAGGCGTACAGGATTTTTCGGTCGAAAAGGATATCGGCAGCAACACATTCATTCCCCGCGGCGACATCGATCGTTATCGCACGTCGATCAAAGAAGGAATGTTCAGCATCGCGAGGCTCGCGGAAACGCCGATCGTTCCAACGCACATCGACCGCGTCGACACCGAATGGAAAATCCGCTTCGGAAAGCCGATCGAACCCGGGAATTCGTCCGTCGCGACCGCGAAGGAATACATCGAAGCGATGCACGCGCTCAAAACCGTGACGAACGGGAGCGCGGCGGAGTGATGAAAACGCGCGCCCGGAACGGGCACGCTGGGCGTTCTATTCAAGTGCGCCCAGCGTACCGATTCTTCGGTGCGCTGCTTGAGATCAATTCCACTCCACGTGGAAATTCCCCTCTTTATCGAGCCGTTCGAAGGTATGCGCACCGAAGAGATCGCGCTGTGCGGCGATGAGGTTCTGCGGAAGGCGCGCCGTGCGGTAGGCGTCGTAGTACGAGAGCGAGGCCGACATCGCCGGGAGCGGGATCGCGTGGAGCGGGCCGATTGCCACGACGTGGCGCCACTGAAGCTGCTCGTCGCGGCCGAACCGCGCGCGGAGGTTTTCCGCGGCCGCCATATCGCCGGCGAAGATCGCCTGGTACTGCGGCAGGAGCGCGCTGCGGATGATGCAGCCGCCGCGCCAAATGCGGCAGATTTCGCTGATGTTCAGATCCCACCCTTCGGCGGCCGATGCCGCGGAGAGCAGTTGGAACCCTTGGGCGTAACTGTTGATGACGCTGCACTCGAGGGCGACCTTCACCGCGTCGACGAAATTCTCCAAGCGGTACGTGTCGTCGCCGTAGAGCTGATCGCGTTTCGCCTGCGCGACGCGAAAATCCTTGCTGCCGGACACGATGCGCGCATCAACCGCTGCCGTGATGCTCGGCACCGATACGGCGTATTCGAAGCCCGCTTCCACCGTCCAACGACCTGTCCCCTTCTGGCCGGAGATGTCTTTGATCACGTCGAGAAGCGATTCGCCCGTGACGTCGTCTTTCTTCCGCAGCGCTTGGACCGTAATTTCCGTGAGGAACGACGAGAGATTTCCTTCCGCGTTCCACGACGCGAAGAGATCCGCCATCTGGTCGTTCGTCATTTTGCCGACCGATCCGAGCAAGTGATACGCCTCGGCGAGGAGCTGCATGACTGCGTACTCGATGCCGTTATGAACCATCTTCACGAAATGCCCCGCGCCGTCCGGACCGATGTGCGCGACGCACGTGCCGCTCGCGCCATCCTGTGCGGACATCTTCTGGAAGAGCGGCATCAACCGTTCGATCGTTTCCTTCTCTCCGCCCGGCATCATGCTCGGACCGTTGAGCGCCCCTTCTTCGCCGCCCGATACGCCCATGCCGATGAACTTCACTCCTTTCGCGGCGACTTTCTTCTCGCGGCGCTGCGTCTCACGATAGTGACTGTTGCCGCCGTCGATGATCACGTCGCCCTTCGAGAGCAATGGAGCAAGCTCTTCGATAACTGCATCGACACCATCAGCCTTCACCATCACAAGCACCGCGCGCGGCGCCTTCATCGATTTCACGACCTCCGGAAGCGTCTTGGCCAGTACAAACGCGCCTTCGTTGCCGTGCTTCACCATGAATTCTTCCGCCTTTTCCGTCGTGCGGTTGAAGACCACGACCGTCGCCCCGTTGCGCGCGGCGTTGCGGGCAAGGTTGGCACCCATCGTCGAAAGGCCTATGACTGCGAGCTGCTGCATATTGCCAGCCTAGCACGCTTCGATCACTTCTTCACGCTATCCCAGTCATCCTGGAACTTCTTGAGCCCGACGTCCGTCAGCTCGTGCTTCACCAATTCCGTCACGACCTTGTGCGGCATCGTCGCGATGTGCGCGCCCATGAGGAGCGAGCGGTGCACGTGTTCGACGTTGCGGACCGACGCGACGAGGACTTCGGTCGTGAAACCGTAGTTCTTGAACGCGGTGAGAATGTCCTGCACGACCTGCATGCCGTCGACGCCTTTATCATCCAAGCGCCCGACGAACGGACTGACGATCGTGGCTCCGTTTTTGGCGGCGAGCACCGCCTGCTCCACCGAGAAAATAAGCGTGACGTTCGTTTTGATTCCTTTGGCCGACAAATGCTTCAGCACTTTCAATCCTTCCACCGTCATCGGAACCTTCACGACGACATGCTTGTGCCACGATGCGTACTCTTCGCCCTGCTTGATCATCTCTTCCGCGGTCGTCGCGGTGACCTGCGCCGAGACGCACGAAACGAGCTCGCACATCGCGAGGATCGTCGGCTTGAATTCCTTTCCTTCCTTTGCAACGAGGCTCGGGTTGGTCGTCACCCCGTCGAGGATGCCCCACGCGGCGATCTCGGCGACCTGTTCGACGTTGGCGGTATCGAGGAAGATTTTCATAAAGAGAAGGGAGAATCAGTACGAAGTCGGATCTTTTTCATCGCCAGGAGTGCCGATGTCGCTGCTGAGATAATACGCGATCTTCAACAGTTCCGCGCGGTTGATCGCATCGTCGGGTCGGAAGTAGTACACGTCGTCGACGGATGAATGACTCCCTTCCACAACACCGACGCCGTACAGCGTGCCGATCGCTTCGTAATACGGCGATGACTCTTCGACGTCTGCGAAGGGGAAGTCGGACATCGTCGCGGCGAATTCTTGAGGAACGTCGAACAGTTCATAGAGCAGCAACGCAACCTCTGCGCGCGTCGCGGGACGATCATAACTCGTGCGATCAGCGAACAGCGTTAACTCCTCCTTCTGCGCGATCGCGATGTACGCGCACACCCAATGGCCGCGGCAACCCGGCTGGACAGCCTTGTCGTACGCCTCTTCGTCGTAGCCGGCGATGTTGGCCGACATCTTCAATGCCTGCGCAACCGTCACCGGATCGGCCGGGCCGAACCGGCCGGTCAGCTTACCCGAAGCATCTTTATATCCGGACGCAACCTCCTGTTCGATCGCCGTCTGCACGAACTCCGTGAACCAGGCGTTGTCGGGCACGTCGGTGAATACTACAAATTCCCCCTCGACCTCCACCTGCAGCCATGCTGCGTGAGCGACCGGAATCGAGAGAAGAGCAACGAGAACGGAGGAGAGGAATACGCGCATGGATAAAAGTGTATCAGAAAGGAACGCAAGCGGCATTCGTCTTCTGAACCGCTACACTCTCACCATGAAACTCTCCTCCTGGAAACTCGCTCTCGCTTTCCTCGTCATTGGGGTGGGCACCGCATCGGCATACACGTTCTTCTCCGAACCACTGCCGGACGTCGACATCCCGTCGCCGTTTAGCAGCTCCAGCAGTAAAGCAGCCGTCGTCGCGTCATCCACGGCTCCGGTCGCCTCATCGTCTATCGCAGCAACGCCCACACCTCCGTCGGAACGGCCCGGAAGCGTGCGCCTCGAGATGGATTTCGCTAGCCAAGCTCCGCTCGGAAGTTGGGATCCTCCGTACGATGAAGCGTGCGAAGAAGCGTCGCTCATCATCGTCCGGCACTTCATCGAAGGCACGGCGCTGAACGCCACGATCATGAACCAAGACATTCTCGCGATGGTCGAGCATGAGGAATCGGTCGGCCTCCCGATCGACATCGACATGCACGAACTCGCGGACGTCGCCGAAGATATGTTCGGTTATAACACGACCGTCGTCGAAGGCACGGACGTTACGATCACCAGAATCGAAAGCGAACTCGCCAACGGCAACCCCGTGATCGCACCCTTCGCCGGCCAGGACCTCGGCAACCCGTACTTTTCCGGCGACGGCCCGCCGTACCACGTGCTCGTGATCGTTGGTTATGACGGCAGCGACTTCATCACGCACGACGTCGGCACGAAGCGCGGCGAGTACTACAGCTACCGCAAGCAAACGATCATGAACGCGATCCACGACTGGAACGGCAGCGTC
>CAZZDD010000043.1:14250-20228 GCA_964652185.1 uncultured Candidatus Peribacteria bacterium
TCGAAGGACCAGCCGATGCGCTATTCGGCGGGCCACTTGAGCCTGCTCGCGTACGGCCTGCAGTGGATGTTCGGGCGCGGCGCGGGCGATGAACGTTTGTCGTCTCCCGAAAAAATCATCGAAACGTTCCGCATCCCGTCGGGCCTCCCCGGCCATGTGGAAGCCGGCATCGGCGACATCCCCTTCGGCACCGGCCCGCTCGGTAAGGGCGTGAGCCACGGCCTCGGCACGGCGTTCGGTCTCAAATATCAGAAAAAGCCGGGCATGGTCGACGTGCTCCTCGCCGACGGCGACAGCCAGGAAGGCCAGGTCCTCGAAGCGTTCCGCCTCGCCTCGCACTTGCAACTCGATAACCTCGTCGTCCACGGCGACTGGAACGATATTCAGCTTTCAGACCTTCCGAGCAAATCGTTCGCGACCGACATGGCGTCGATCGCCGAAGCGTGCGGATGGAACGTGATCGAAGTGCAAGACGGCAACGACCCGACACAGGTCGTCGCGGCGCTAGAGAAAGCGGACAAGCTCTCAAATTCCAAGCGCCCGACGTTCGTCTGCTACTACACGACGATGGGCCACGGCATTTCGTTCATGGAAGAAGGCAGCAACACTGGCACGAAAAACTACCACGGCTCGCCGCTCTCGAAAGAAGATTCCGAACGCGCGATCATCGGCCTCACGCCGCTCGCCGACGCGAAGACTGCGTACGAACCGTTCCGCCAAACCGAACTGAAGCGCGTCGTCGCCAAGCCCCAAGTCGAAACCGACATCATCCTCCCATTCGCGCTCTCGAAAGACTACGCCCGCACCATCACGAAAGACAAAGGCGCCGCCCGCAAAGATTTCGGCGCTCTACACTTGAAGAACATCATGAAGGGCGACGACCGCATCGTCGTGCTGCACGCGGATCTCGGCGCATCCGGCGGCTTCGATAAGCTTTTGAAGGAATTCCCCACGCGCGTCATCAATGTGGGAGTGGCCGAGGGAAACATGTACATGATGGCCGCGGGCATGCGCCAAGCGGGGCTGCTCCCGGTCACCTACACCTTCGCCGCGTTCGGCACGAACGAAGCGAGGGCGTCGGCGCGCCTCATCGACATCAACTGCGGCCACACGCGCTGCGGCGTGATCCACGACTGCACGCACGCGGGCGTCTCGGTCGGTGAAGACGGCGAAACGCACCAAGAGCAGAACTACCTGAACATCCCCTACCGCCACACGCAGGTGTGGATGCCGGGCGACAGCAACCAAGCCGCCGCGATGGCCGAAAAATCGCTGGAAATCATCGCCGAAGGCCACGAGAGCGTGTACGTGTTCTCGAGCCGCATGGACCACCCGCAACTCCTCACCCCTGGCGGCGAACCGATCTACGGCAAAGATTACGTCTTCGACGGCAAGGCCGACCTCATCCGCGGTAAAGCGGACCGCAGCGATAGGCTGACAGTACTCGCGACCGGTATCACGATCCACGCGGCGGTCGAAGCAGCGGAGCGCTACATGAGCGAGAATAAAGACGTCTCGATCCGCGTGATCAACGTCGGTTGCCTGCGCCCGCTCGACGCCGCCACGATCATCGCCGCCGCGCTCGAAACCACACACCTCATCGTCGTCGAGGACCACAACATCGAAGGCGGACTCGCATCGCAGGTCGCGGACCTCATCGCCGACTTCCAGCTCCCCTGCTCGCTCAGGCGCCTCGGCCTCACGCAATTTTACCCGTCGGGCAAAGCGGAAGACCTCCTCTTCTTCGCGGGGCTCGACGTCGACAGCATCCAAAACGCGATCGAAGAAGAAATCCTCACCGAAGTCATGGGCGGCGAAGACGCGCTCGTCACGTGCGTGTTCGGCATGCTGCACCACGTCCATGTCAGCCGCTTCCGCGAACGCACCGAACCGTTCATCGAACGCCTGAAGTCGGAACCCGGGTACCTCGAAGAACTCCGCGCCGTGTGGGCAGAGCGCACCGTGCCGGCCGATAAGCTCCCGAGCAATGACGAACTCCGGAAGCGATTATCGCAAGAGATCCAGTTCGGCACGGACGACGACGAGTGATCACGCCGGCATCTTCTTGATGCCCCATATGCCCGCCACGAGCAGGACGGCGATCACGATCTTCGCGATGACGTGCCCGTGCGGATCAAGGACCTGCAGCGTCAGCGGCGTGTACCGTCCCGTCAGGACGTGCACGAGGAAGCTCGCGGGCAATGCCAGGAAATACCAGTTCCGCACCGGCACGCGCACGCCGAAGCGCATGCAGAGCTTCGTCAGCCACGGCGCCAGGAACAGCAACGCGATGACCGTCAAAATGGAATCAAACACGCTGTAGTCGCCGATGCGCCACTGCCGCAGGTACTCCAAAATATACATATGACCGCAGCATAGCCTGATTACCCACCGTTCTTCAGCATCTCGCCGAGTTTTTCAATCAGGTCTACCGCGTCGCCGTACGCGACGATGCTTTTCGCGATATGCCGCAGCGCCGAGGACGGCACGGTACCGACGCGGTGCACGCACGCGATTGGGATCCCGGCGACGTCCGCCCACCCGATCTCAATGCCCATCCCTGTCGACGGGTGCGACACTTCCGCGAGCACGAGATCACACGACGCGATCATGTCTTTCGAATGCGCATCATCTGTTCTCTCATGCGGAAACACGAACTCGTAGCCCGCAATCGCTTTCAGGGGCTCGTACAATTCTTTCGCGTAGTCGAAGCCGGTGGAGTGGCAAACGTAGATTTTCATAGAAACGTGTGGCGGAGGGAGTGGGATTCGAACCCACGAGACCTTGCGGTCTACCTGATTTCAAGTCAGGCGCGATCGACCAACTCTGCCATCCCTCCGCACCCAGTATAGCCCGGCTCAGAGCCAAATAGGAAAGAACGAAGATCGCCCTTCGTCGTCCATTGAGACGGCGGGGTCTGCGGGTATACTTCTGCCTCCTCCCACCCCCTTATGAAGCGCTCTCTTCTCGTTTCTCTCGCATTACTACCCCTCGCGGGCTGTTCGTGGCTTGAGGCCACTCCCCCGATCGATGACGGCGAACAGACCTCGTCCGTCCGCGAAACCAACAACGTCATTTATCGCGGACGCCTCCTGCCCCTCGGCGCCAGCATCTACATGGAAGGTTCCCACCGCCTCGAACTCGAAGACGGGCGCTTCATCCTGCTCGAATCCGACGGACTCGTGCTCGATGACTACCTGAACCTCGACGTCGAAGCGTTCGGCGCTACGCGTCCGACCGTCGAAGGCGGCGGCATCATCATGCGCGTGGAACGCGTCGCGGAACTTGCCGAAAGCTCCTCGTCCGAAGCATCGTCGATCGAGTCATCCTCTTCGTCCGACGCGATTTCTTCCGCAGCAATGTCGTCGCGCTTCGCCGTGAGCAGCATTGCACCGGTGTCTCGCGCATCGTCAATCGCGCCCGTCACTCCCTCCAGCGCGCCCGCTCCAGCATCATCTGCAGCAGCGGTCTCGTCCGCATCGGATGCCGTATCGATCCGCGCCGCGACGATGGCCAAAGCGAACATGGCGGTCGCGAACTGGACGCAACAATACTGCTCCACGCACATCGAGTTTTGCGTCCCCGTTCATAAGAACTGGTACTACGTGTCGTTCGGCGCCACCTCCAGCAGTCTGTGGCACGTGGAAATGTCGAATGAAGAAATCGTCGCGCTCGGCGACGGACCGATCACCGTCGTCCTGCATTCCGGCGCGGCTCCCGCGGCCGACGGACACGTGACTATCGAAGGCGGCGTCGTCACGGGCATCCGCGCCTGGACCAACAACCGCCACTTCACGATCAGCGCGCCCGCCGTGCTCGAGTCCGCCGTTCGCCATATCACGCAGGAACTACGCTCCGCGCCCGCTTCATCGTCTAGCGCCTCCCAATAAGGCTCGCTAGCATCTACGCATGGCCACGTTCTCCTACATCGCGAAACGATCCGACGGCTCCGAAACGCGCGGCGTGATCAACGCCGCGACACACGATGCCGCTCGCGAAGAATTACGCAAGCGCGGGCTCATGATCGAAGACATTCGGGAATCCGCGCCGCCGCCCCGCCCCATGCAACAACAGCAGCCACGGCCGGTCCAACCGCCGAAAGCGGCTCAGCCGCCACGCCCTGCTCAACCCACGCAGCAGAGGCCAGCGCAGCAGCAATCCAAACCATCAGTGCCCGTCGTCGCACCCAAACCCGTCGCGAAAGCCGCGCCCCTCCCATGGAGCGCCTCCTCGAACGCCGCTCCCATGAAGGCGAAAGCGAACGCGAACGCCTACGCGCCGCTGCACGAAACGCTGCGCATCTTCGCGGGCTGGCTCCTCGCGTGGTACGGGCTGATCTACGCGCTCGGATTCCTCGAATACTCCGGGAAGCTGCCGTCGATCCCGTTCGTCCACGAGCTTTTCCTCTCACCACTCGTACTGCAATTCACCTTCGGCACGTTCCTCCTCCTCGCGCTCAGCAACATCCACCGCTGGCTCGGCGGAGGCGTCCTGAAAGGGTTCGCCCTCGCTGCCCTCTACGTTGCGCTCGTGGCGGGGTTCGTGGTGTACGGGTAATCCTTCGTAATCCGCACCCACGGAGGGGTATGGCTAAAACAAAATGTAAAGACACGAGCAGCAGCCCTTCGTGGCTGCGGCACACTTAAAGCCCCAGCTGCTTGCGGATTTCGTCCGCCTGCGCCTGGTCTTCCTGCTTCACGCTCTGCTGCACCGTGATGCCCTGCAGATCGGTCCAGTCCTGGCCGTGGCGCTGTTCGAGCTTCATGAGCTGCACGAGGTGCTTCGGCGAAAGTTCGGAAAATTTCCGGCGCTCTTCGTCGAGGATCTTCTGCAGTTCATCGACCTGGAACTGCGAAAGCTTGGGGATAGCCTGGATGATGCGCCACTTTTCGTCGCGCGTGAGCGAAATCGAACCGCGCAGCAGCGTGAGGAACAATTGCTCGTCGAACGTTGTGTTCGGGTGTTCCGGTACGACAACGTTATCATTGCTCAAGTGACCCGTGATCGAGCCGAAGCGATAATCGCCGACTTCGCCGAGCACGCGGATGTCTTCGTCGTCGTAGCCCATCTCCTTCGTGGCGACCGTGCCGACCGGCGGGGGCGGCGGGCCCATATCCTGCGGCGGAAGCGGCGCTGTGCCGTCATCGCCCTGTCCGCCTGAGGCGGACTGCTGCGCGGGCGGCGGCGGAGGCGACCCGAACACCTGCGTGGGGTCGAGACCGTCCTGGGGAATCGGATCCCCGGGTCGCGGAGGCTGCGCGCCTCCCTGTGCCTGTTGGTCGTCTGCCATACCAGATAATTCTACAGACAATGTCCCGTTTGACAACGCCTACAACGCGCGCCCGGAAAACGGGCACGCTGGGCGTTCTATCCAAGTACGCCCAGCGTACCGATTCCTCGGTGCGCTGGGGCATGTCATAAACGAATTACGCCGATCTCTCCCCTTCCACCCCCACGAGCTTCTCGGCGGCCCTGCGCACCCTGAGAATGAATGCCGGGTCGAAGAGCTGCGGGAACTGCATGTCGGGCAAACCGCTCTGACGCAAGCCGAAGAGCTCGCCCGGACCGCGCAATTGCAGGTCGATCTCCGCCAAATGGAATCCCGAGTGATGCTCTTCCATCGCCTTGAGCCGGGGCGATCGCGCTTGTTCGGGCGTGGTCGTGAAGAGGAAGCAGTGGCTCTGATGTTCGCCGCGCCCGACGCGCCCGCGGAACTGGTGCAACTGCGAGAGGCCGAAACGCTCCGCGCCTTCGATGACGATGATCGATGCGTTCGGCACGTCGATGCCGACCTCGATAACCGACGTGCTCACGAGAATATGGGATTGTTTCGCTTTGAACGCCGCCATGACCGCTTCCTTCTCGTCGGCCGGCATGCGCCCGTGTAGAAGGGCGATGCTCCTGTGCGGAAACGCCGCGGCGAGACGCTCGTGCTCCTGCTGCACGTTCTTCACTTCGCGAATGTCGTCCGATTCCGA
>CAZZDD010000043.1:20328-21431 GCA_964652185.1 uncultured Candidatus Peribacteria bacterium
GCGCGCTGCGCCACGCCGAAGCGATGCTGTTCATCGACTATGACGAGGAGCAGGTTCGAAAAGCGCACGCCGTCTTCGATCAACGCGTGCGTGCCGATGACGACGTCGACCGTTCCCGCGGCGAGCGATTGCCGGACCGCGTCTTTCTCGCCGGCGGTCATGGAACCGGTCAGCAATTGGACGTTGGGCATCCGCCGCGATTGGCCCGATGCCGCGACGGCGTTATGCCACGTGAGCAGCAGTTTCGAAATCGACATCACGTGCTGCCTCGCGAGCACTTCCGTCGGGACCATAAGCGCCACTTGGCCGCCGTGCGCAAGAACGTTCGCCGTCACCGCGACCGCGACGAGCGTTTTACCGGAGCCCACGTCGCCTTCGAGGAGCCGCGACATCGGACGGTCCTGCTCCATGTCTCGCAATATTTCGTAGATCGCGATCTTCTGGTCATCGGTCGGCGTGAAGTGCAGCGACGAGAAGAAACTCTTGATGATGTCCGCGTTCATCGGAATCTTCAACCGGTCCTGCGCGGCTTGGCGCCAGGCTTTGCGACG
This sequence comes from uncultured Candidatus Peribacteria bacterium, assembly GCA_964652185.1. Classification (GTDB taxonomy): domain Bacteria; phylum Patescibacteriota; class Gracilibacteria; order Peribacterales; family Peribacteraceae; genus DALYDP01. Next base: position 20,880 of record CAZZDD010000043.1, read on the forward strand.
TTCCAACGCGTCCGTCTGCACGCCGAGCATCTCTTCGAACGCCATCCGCTCGCGTGCGCGCTCCACGGCGGCCGGGTCTTCCGGAAAGTGCAGCGCTTCCAACGTCTCGCTACGCGATAGCAGATTTTCTTCTTTCAGAATGTCCGGCGACAATGTCTCCGGGATATCTTTGATCGCGGGCCGGACCAGCGCGATTTTCTCGCGCAGCCACTTGCTAGTGATAATGTCATGCTGCGGATAGAGCGGCACCAAACGCCCCGCATGGATGAGCGCGCGCGAACCCGCGATCTCGAACGTCGGGCTTGCCATCTGCAGGCGAATGCCGACTTCTTTCAGCTTTCCCGTGAGCACGACTTCGCTCTCGTCGGGCAACATTCGCTTGATGTGCGGCTGGTTAAACCACGTGACCTCGACCGTGTCGCCCACCGTATCGGTGAACGTCGTTTTCAGCAGCGACTTCCCGCCACGCAACCGCGTGAACTTCATCGTCCCGATCGTTCCGCGAATCGTGACCTTCTCGCCGATGGGACACTCCCCGATCGTGCGCACCTG
>CAZZDD010000043.1:21531-24586 GCA_964652185.1 uncultured Candidatus Peribacteria bacterium
ATGGCCGACATGCAATCTCTCTACGACGAACACAAGCATTTGCCCGAAGAAGCGCAAAAGAAAGCGGGCAAACCCGCGACGGGCGGCATGGGTGACGAGCACGAAACCTTCCTGGAAACCGTCCTAGAACTGTTGAAAAGCAAGTCGATCGATCCGGCGGACCCCAAAACCTTCCTGAACCAACACGTCTACGACGCGCTCGTTCAGAAAGATAAAGACACGATCGATCTCGCTCTCATGAACCTTGCGGGGATGTTGACGCACATCGTCGAATTCCGCCTGTCGAAGGACACGCCCGACTCCTCACCGCAACTGCAGACGATGATCGACGGCTTGTGGCAGACGAAGAGCAGGATCGAGGAGAAAGCCGGAGATGTGTTCAAATTCTGACGATGAAGGACCTTTCTTCCCGCGAACGACGGCTCGAAGAAAAGGTGGAAGAAATGTTCAAGACCGATTCGACGGGTCACGACATGCAGCATCTCTTTCGCGTGCGGTCGATCGCGCTGCACATCCAGCAACAAGAAGGCGGCGACGCGGAAATACTTTCAACGGCCGCGTTGCTGCACGACGTGCATCGATTGATGGAGAAAGAGCGCGGCAGCTTCTGCCCGCCCGCAGAATCGCTGCCCACGATCCGCACGTTGCTCGAAGAAGTTTCTTTCCCCGCTGAAAAGATCGAAGCCGTGCTGCGCTGCATCGAGTTCCACGAAGAGTACGGCTTCTCGAAAACCGGCAGAACCGTGACGGACATTGAGACGTTGATCCTGCAAGACGCCGACAACCTCGACGCCATCGGCGCGATCGGCGTGGGACGCACCTTCGCCTTCAGCGGATCCTACGGCATTCCCGCCTGGCGACCGGAACTTCCATTCGACCGTGAACACTTCGACGAGGCCGTGCGCGACCCGTCGACGCTGCATCACATCCACGCGAAGCTGCTGAAACTAAGAGACAACATGAGCACGGCCACGGGCAAGAAAATGGCCCAGGGACGCCACGAATTCATGGAACACTTCGTCGAGGAGTTTATCGCTGAGTGGCGCGGCGAGCGTTGATCGAGAGTGTGGTACAGTCCCACCACATGAGTAACACCCCTCTGAAGCCCTGGATCGTGATAACGCTGTCGTTCGTCGTGACGGCGCTCGGCATTATTCCCGGACTCGGCATGCCGGGCGGAGTCATGCTCATGATCGGCGGCATCATCCTCGCGCCGCTCGGATTCTTTTTCTTCCCGGCGTGGAATCCCGCGACATGGCCGTCGGACGCCGGCTGGCCCGCGGCGATCCTCCTGACATTCACGCTGTTCCCGTTCCTCGTCATCGCGCACACGATCGCGTTCCGCCGTCTACGAAAACTGCCGCTGTGGAAGCGGTGGCTTACATGGTTCGGCACGCTGGTGGCATGGTCGGTCGTCGGCTATGCGGCAATCGCCGCGATGATCGCGTACGGATTTTGACGAACATAAAAGAGGCACATCCGAACGAAGTCGAATGTGCCACAGATGTCGGATCCCTTTCGCTCTATACTCTGGATACGGCGTTTTTCGCCATCCGGTTTTCGATAATCCTCGGCAACGTGATGAACAGGCCGGACAAAACGATTATCGAGGACGCAGCCATTGCGTCAGGACCCGTGAAAGTCTGAACAAACAGTGCGAGGTAGAAACCATACGCGAAGATGCAGTATCCGATGATCCTACTTACCAAGAAAACGACATTGACCATGAGAACCCCCTCCTGACGTTGGGTGAAAGAGACAATAGACATATTATTCGCCAGGCCATTCAGGATGGCAAGTATCGAAAAAGGCTTACAGCTGCCGCGCATCAATCCATTTAATCCGATCATCATCCTTCCACCAGGTGGTTTGTCTTTTCGCGTACTGTCGCGTTTTCGCAGCGATGACTTCGATCAACTGCTCTTTGTTTTGCTCGTCGCTCTGCAGCCACTGTGCGATCTCGCGATAGCCATGACTCTTGAAGCCGGGATCATGCTGCGTATACCCGCGTTCGAGGAGTGATTCCACTTCACGGATCCATCCCCCGTTGATCAGTTCCGGCGTGCGCGCATTGATACGCTTCGTGAGTTCATCGCGCGGCCACTCGAGTCCGAGCAGGAGCGATTGGAAATCCGGCGGCACGGTTTTCTTGAGCGTCGACGGAGGAAAGCCCGTTAAGCGATACAACTCCACCGCGCGCACGACGTACTGCTTGTTCGCTTTGTCGAAACTCTTCGCGGTTTCGGGATCGACCGTCGCGAGTTCGTCGTAGAGCAACCAACCGTCATCTTGGTCATAGAGCGCCTCTAGTTCTTTTCGTAGTTCCGGATCCGCTTCGGGGAGCGGCCTGAGCCCGTCGACAACCGACGAGATGTAGAGCATCGATCCCCCGACCAGCACCGGCACATGGCCACGTGCGTGGATGTCGGCGATCATTGCATTCGCACGCTCTTGGTACCACGCGATCGTGACGGGCTCTTTCGGATCGAGGACGGAGAACAAGTGGTGCGGCACACTCCCCTTCTCTTCGTCCGTAATCTTCGCCGTCCCGATATCCATGCCTGAGTAGAATTGGCGCGAGTCCGCGTTCACGATTTCCGCTTTATCGCCGAGATATCGGCAGAGCTCCAAAGAAAAGCCCGTTTTTCCGCTGCATGTGGGGCCAAGCACGACGATGACGGGTTTTGGAAACTGCGCGATATGCGCATCAACCAGAGGCTGCCAATCGTTGGGACCGAGAAGTTCCACGGACCCATTCCACCACATTCCCCCTCCCGTGCCTACTGCTGGGGCTAGCCGAAAAGTGCTAAAATAGTCCTGAACTTCCTCATTCCTCACACATGCACCCTTCCATCCAGTCGATCTCGAGCCAGATCAACCGCGGCCACATCACGCCGACGAACTTCATCATCCCGACCGTCATCGAAAAGACGCAGTTCGGCGAACGCGTGTACGACATCTACTCGCGCCTTCTCGAGGAACGCATCGTCTTCCTCGGTACCGCGATCAACGACGACGTCGCCAACGCGATCATCGCGCAGTTCCTCTTCCTCCA
>CAZZDD010000044.1:0-24559 GCA_964652185.1 uncultured Candidatus Peribacteria bacterium
CGCCGGACGGGCGCGCGAAGAAGGCCGCGCGGCGCAAGGCGAGCTAGCCGCTTCATCGAATCACGAAGGAGGTGACGCATGGCGCGACCTCGCACGAAAGCGCGAGGCGTAGCGGTAGCTGCGAGCGCACGACAACCGGAGCCCCGACGTCGGGGCCAGCACAACAAGGCTCGGTTCGAACATCTCGTTCGAAGAAACACCGGGCCGACTGCCGAGGTGGTCCTGATGGTGGGACGCCGGCGTAGCGGGGACTGGGCTCATGGCCCCGCGATACCGGAAACGCGAGTTCGAGTCTCGCCCGCGGCGCGGAGGCATTGACCATGGAACAGATCGTCAACATCGCACTCGACAAGATCGAGCCGGACCCCGACCAGCCGCGGAAGTACTTCGACGAGTCGAAGCTGCAGGAGCTCGCGGTCACGATCACAGAGCACGGCGTGCGCACGCCGATCACGGTTCGGCCGCATCCGAAGAAGGAGGGCCACCACATCATCAACGTCGGCGAGCGCAGGTGGCGCGCATCGCAGATCGCCGGCAAGAAGACCATCCCCGCGATCGTCGACACGTCGAAGCACGAGCCCGGCCTGCTTCTCGAGCTGCAGCTCATCGAGAACAGCCAACGCGCGGACATCGGCCCGCTCGAAGAGGGCGAGGCGTATCTCCAACTGAAGAAGAAGTACGGCCACACGGTCGAGACCCTGATGGCTCGCACGGGCAAGAGCCGGTCGCACGTCTACGCCCGTATGAAGCTGACCGACCTCGCCGAGCCGGTGAAGAAGGCGCTCGGCCAGGGCGAGCTCGAGCCGGCGATCGCGGACCTGATCGCGACGATCGGCGACCCCAAGCTGCAGGAGCAGGCGCTAAAGGACTGCCTCGGCAAGAGCGACCACAACGCGTATCGAGACGGCCACGTCGACGTCGAGACCGCGGACGGTGCAAAGCAGCCGCTGAGCTTCCGTGCGGCTCGCGTCCTCATCAACACGAAGTACAAGCTGCGTCTGCAGCTCGCGCCGTTCGACGTCGCCGACGAGAAGCTGACGAAGGCCGGCGCGTGCGGGCCGTGCCCGTTCCGCAGCGGCAATCAACCTGAGCTGCCCGGCGTCGCGCCGACGACGAAGGCCGACGACATGTGTCAGCGCCCCTCGTGCTTCCAGGAGAAGACGAAGGCGGCGTTCGACAACGCGGCCGACAACCACAAGGCGCTCGGGCATCGGATCGTGACCTTCAAGGAGGCCGAGAAGCTGAACGTCTTCAATTGGGACAAGACGAACCTCAGCTACAACTCCCCGTGGGTCGATGCGAAGGACGCGATCCCGTACGACATCACCGGGAACTACGAGTCGAAGGCGACGTGGAAGGGGATGCTCGGCGCCGGCGAGCTCGCGAAGGTCCCGCGCGCGTTCGTGCAGGACGTCAGCGGCAAGGGCCGCGAGCTGATCGACCGCTCGGCCGCCGTCGACGCGCTCCGCAAGAGCGGCAAGCTGAAAGAGCTGAAGCACAAGAAGTCGTCGTCGTCGGGTGACGGCGCCGCGGAGAAAGAGCGCAAGGAGGAGCGTGCGAAGGAGAAGCTCCGCGAGTCGGCGTATGGCGTGATGATCGATCACGCGGTCATCGCCGCCGGCAAGGAGTTGCCCGCGGCCAAGGAGACCGCGATGTGGCGGTGGGTCGCGCTGGCGATCGCCGGCGACTACCACTACACGGAGCGCACGCTGTTCTCGGAGCGGCGCAGCCTCGACTACGACACGCAGCTTGAGAAGCTCGTGGAGGCGGCGAAGACTGCCGGCGAGCTGCGCGCACTTATCGTCGAGATGATGATGTGCAAGATGGCCCCCTCGGTCATCGAGGAGGACGGCGAGCATGACGAGGCGATGGACCTCGCGCTCCGTCTGTTCGGCCTCGACTGGAAGAAGGCCGAGCTCGCCGCGCAGGCCGAGGCCGAGTCGCTCGCGGAGTCCGAGCGTGCCGCGAAGGAGAAGGAGAAGCTGATCGAAGCCGTGCGCACGGGCAAACGCTGCGGTCAGAAGACGACCGCCAACCCGCCCGAGGTGTGCCTCAAGCCGTTCGGGCACCCGGGCAACCACATGGGCAAGACCGAGGTGCCCTGGTCCGACGAGGAGCCGGCTCCTGTGAAGAAAGCGAAGAAGGGCGGTGCGAAGTGAGCAAGTCCACCTTCGAGGGCTGGGCGATCGTCGAGTTGATGGGGCACCGCAAGCTCGCGGGCAACGTCACCGAGGCGACGATCGCCGGCGCCGCATTCCTGCGCCTGGACGTCCCCAGCGAACCACCCGTCACGCAGTACTACGCGCCTGCGGCTGTGTACGCGATCACGCCGACGACCGAGGAGCTCGCGACGCGCATCGCGAAGCAGCAGCTCGCGCGCCTTCCAGGTCAGTCAACGACCGTCAACGTCGCGCCCGACGACCTGGCCGCGCTCGTCGACCGCTACACGGACGGCCTCGTCGACGAGGTGAAGATCGCGATCGCCGGGCAGTGCTCGTGCCACGAGGCCGGGTGTCTGCACGACCTCATCCGCGCGGCCGCGCGTGATCCCGAGGCCATCATCGAGGGCCTGAAGCACACGATCGCGACGCAGGCCGCCGATATAGATCGGCTTCGCGACGACATCGAAGACCTGAAGGCCAACAGCGTCGAGCTGAAGGATGCGTGGGGTCGCCTCGATCACCGGACCACGAGCGGTCGCCCGTTTTGGACCGAGCGAGATGTTCCGCTCGGCGAGGCGATCGATGCGGTGATCGCCCACTACGAAACGACGGTGACCCGTGCTTCCTGAGGACCTCGTGCTCGATATCCCCGAGGGCGGGTGGACGCACTGCAAGTCGAAGCGGTGCGGCAAGAGCATCGTGTTCGCGACCTCGTACACGACCGGGAAGCAGATGCCCTTCGAGCTCGACGACGCCGGCGAGTGGGTCATCTCGAACGGGATCGCGAAGCACGAAGGCCCGCCGGCGAACCAGCTCGAGCTCGGCACACCGAAGCCGGCCCAGCGCTGGACCTCTCATCACGCGCGGTGCATCGACGCACCGCAGTTCAGGAAGAAGTAGCCATGGAGCGACTCAGCGACGACGAGTTGCGCGAGATGCATGCGGACAACGGGCTTCGCGGTGGCGATGCCTACGCGACTGCCCACGAGGTTCGACTCCTCTGCGAGGAAGTGATCGAGCGTCGCGCTGCGGACGTGAACGCCGATGACATCGACACCCTGAAGTACCTACGTGGATGCGCGATGGCCGAGACGCGCAAGACGCGCATCCCGGATCGTGACCGCGCGTTCAAACTGATCGACCGACTGCTCAAGGGAGGCGGTGGAAAGCTATGACCGCCGAGCAGCTCGCCGAGAAGATGCACGCGGCCTGGCGCCGAGCGATGCACGATCCCAGCGCGCATCCCGCGTGGGGCAACCTGCCGACGGAGGAGCGTGGCGCGTGGATCGCAGCCGCGAAGGTAGCGGTCGAGTGGGGTAAGCGAACTCGTCGCGTTGCTCACGCAGCACAAGGAGCAGCCGTGACCGCCATCCATCGCATCCACGCGGCGCCCGTCGCATCGCGCGTGCAGTTCCACGAGCTGGGCCACGCATGGCGCGCCGATGGCGGTCGTTCGCTGCCCGAGAAGGTGGCCGTCGCGTACCGACTCGCTCTGTGCTGGAACGTCATGGAGGGCATTCCCACCGAGCTGATCGAGGCCGGCTGGATTCGCGACCTGTGCGCCGCTGTCGATGCGGGTGACCTCGCGAAGGCACAGGCCATCGTGCGGCAGTGGAGCGAGCGTATCGAGCTCGTGGACGGTCGGCCGCACGACTGCAAGCAATGCATCGGTGAGCAAGCGCTGGAGGCGGACGCGCCATGATCCGCCCCGACGAACCCATCGTGGTCGCGCTCTGGCGAGACGACGTCGACGACGCGCGCCTGCGCCGAGTCGCGAAGATCCTCCACCGCATTCTCGACAATGCAAATACTCCGGACGAAGGTGACGACGATGATCGATCTCGACAGCTTGGAGAGCGCGGCGAAGGCCGCCACGCAGGGTCGATGGCAGGAGGACTCCATCGGTGAACGCTCCGGCTTTCGACGTGTGTTTATCGAAGACGCCAGTACCGGTGCCGGGACGACGATCGCGCAGTGGGTGCTACCTGCCGACGCCGCCTTTCTTGTCGCCGCGTCGCCGAAGGTCGTGCGCGAATTGGTAGCCCGCGTCCGCGAGCTCGAATCCGAGATCGAGGAGCGCAATCAGGTCGCGATGGAGCGGGACCGTTGAGGGCCGCGATCTACGCGCGGGTGTCGTCAGCGGCGCAACGCGATAAGCACACGATCGACGGACAGCTCCGAGTACTTCGAGCGTTCGTGCAAGGGCAGGGGTGGGAGATCGTCGAGACCCACGTCGACGACGGCTTCAGCGCGAAGACGGGCAAGGGCCTTGACGACCGCGCCGGGTTCCGCGCGCTGCTCGCCGGCGCGAAGCGCAAAGCGTTCGACGTCGTCGTGGTCGTCGCGATCGACCGGCTCACCCGCACTGAGGACATGCTCGAACAAGCCGAGGTCCTCGCGCCGTTCCAGCGCGCCGGCGTCAACATCGTCACGCCGGCGACGGGCACGCTCGACCTCCGCACCATGTTCGGCCGCATGTGGACCGTGATGCAGGCGTTCGTTGGCGCGGAAGAGAACCGCGTGCGCGGCGAGCGGATCAAGGCCGGCAAGGTCCGCGCGATCGCGGAGGGACGGAAACCAGCGGGCCCGACGCCGTTCGGACTCGCGTACGACCGGGCTCGAGGCGAGTGGGCGATTGACGAAGAGGCCGCCGAGCTCGTGCGCGAGATGGTGCGCCGGGTCGGCGCCGGCGAGACCTGCGTGCGCGTTGCCGATGACTTCATCCGTCGCGACGTACGCGCGCCCGGCCGCGGCAAGCAATGGACCCGCGCGACCGTCTATCGCCTCGTGCACAACCGTTACTCGTGCGGCACGTGGATCGTGAACAAGAACACCGGCGCCGCGATCGCCGTGCCGCGCATCGTGTCGGACGAGGACTGGAACGCCGCGCAGGCCGCACTTCGCCGCGCACAGCGCCGCGGTCTCAATCGCACGAAGCACACGTACCTGCTGCAGGGCCTCGCGCGCTGCGCGTGCGGCGAGCCGATCGTGATCCGCTCGGGCGTGAAGTACTACAACGCGCAACACCAGCTTCGCGAGCACCCGGCCGCGTACGTCTGCCGCGGCCGCACCGCGAAGCCCCGCACGTGCGAGCAGCCGATCATCCACACGAAGGCGCTCGACGCGCGCGTGTGGGAGAAGCTGTCCGAGCGCCTGGATCACCCGGAGCTGATTCGCGAGCTCGCCAACGTCGACGCCGAGCACGCAAACGACCTGCGCGACTGGCGGTCGGACATCGAGGTCCACCGCGCCCACCTCAAGCGGCTGACGACGGTCGAGACCGGCATCACCGCTCGGTACCGTCACGGCAAGCTGTCGGAGGAGACGTACGACGTCGAACTGGCCGCGCTGCACCGCGAGCGGAAGATGGTCCTCGAGCAGTTATCCACAGCCGAGCGCGCAGCCGGCGCGACGATGACCGCGCAACAGCGCCTACGAGCGGCCAGCGTGACCGTGGAGGCGCTGCGCGGCGCGATGCCCCGAGCGTCCGCAGAGGACCGCCGCGAGCTCCTGCGCGAGCTGGCGCGCGAGGTCGTGCTCAAGGAGGGGCAGGCGCACCTCGATCTGCGCATCGTACGTAGATCAAAGGCTTCGTATCCCGGCGCGGCGCCTCTTGCGGTCGTGACTTCAACTGGTTACGGCTCGCAGCACGACGTATGGCTGTCACTTCGCCTGGTTGCGTAGCCGTCGAGCCCTGGACTTCCCGATCCGGTCGCGCTCAGTCCGCTCCTCAACAGTTTGTCCACATGTCCGCTTCGAATGCCCCAGACCGCCACACAGGCTGCAGCGGTTCTTCTTCAACCGGAGCCCCTGCGTCACCTTGATGACCTTGCCCGCGGTCTGCGTGGTCCACCCGTCCTCGACGAGCCACGAGCTCGAGATGGCGAGGTCTGGAATCACGCGCCGGTGACCCGCAGGATGCGCGATCTCCACGCGCTGTCCACGAAGCCCCTGAAGCCCTCGCGTCCCATCCACCCCGTGCCCGGGCCCTTGATGACCGCCGGCGATCGCGCCGCTTGGCATTGCACCACGGTCAGCATGCCGAACTGGGGCATTGCCGGGTCCCACTCGGCAGGCACGCCAACGATGATGCCGACGTGTCCGATGCGTAGGCGTTTGTGCGGCGCCTTGCTTGCCTTCACGATCGCGCCCTCGCGCACGCTCGGGTAGACGACGAGGTCTCCGATGCGCGGCGTGTCGACGACCTCGAACAGCCGGTCCGTCGCCTGCGGATGCTCGGCCTGCTCGATCGCGCTGTCCGTGTTGATGTCGTCGGCGACCGTCGCCCACGGGCCCTTGTTGAAGCCGGGTCGGTGGCGCGGCGTCTTGTAGCAGTACGAGTGCGCGTAGCCCCAGCAGTCGCAGCCGTAGTTGTACGACGGCGGTTTGCTCGTCCAGGGCGAGTCCGGCTTCTCGGGGTGGTAGTCGCCGGCGCCGAGCGCGTACGTGCCCTTCCCGATGTGTCGAAGCGCGCGCTCGACGGCCTCGGCTGCGGTCACCACGTGAGCACCCACACCGCGATCGCGGCCGCGAGGATGTGAGCGAGCACGACGAACGCGAAGTGCTTCACGGAGCCGGCTCCGCGGCTGCGCCGTGCGCGCCTTCGTGGCCGAGCGGAAGATCGCATCCAGCCTCGGGGCAGATGCGAACGACCTCGCCGGGCAGTCCCTCGAGCAACGTCGGCACCGTTCGCTTCTCGGGCGCGGGCGCGACGAACGAGAGCTTCACGGCCTCGGCCGCCTTCAGCATCGCCTCGATCTGGCCAGGGAGCGCGGCCATCGCCTTGCGTTGCTCGACGCGCTTGCGGACCTCGGTCACGCCGGCGTCGACGAGCTGCGCGATCACCGCGTCGACGATCGCGTTCTTCTTGATGCCGGCGCGCCCGAGCGCTTCGTACGCGGCCTTCGTCAGCTTCTCGCGGACCGTGGTCACGACGAACTCGGACTCCGCGAGCTTGATGATGACGCCCTCGATGCTCGGCCAGAGCGTGTCCTTCAGCGACTTCTGTTTGTCGCCCTTGATCTTGTGAAACACCCACTTCCCGCCGATGTAGACGGCGGACAGGACGGTGACGAGCAGCTCGGGATCGATCTTCGAGAGGAATGCATAGAGTGCGGTCATGGGATCTCCTTGCGGTTGGCCTCGGCCGCCTTCGCGAGCTCGAAGCTGGTGAAGCACGTGGGGCAGAGGTCGCCCTTGAGCAGCTCGCGGCGTGCGGTCGCGAACTGCGAGTGGAACGGGATGCCGCACGCGGTCGTCTTGAGGTCTGGCGTGCGGCGATGCCAGACGCCGATGACGTACACCTGCATGGTCATCTCCTCGTCAGCTGGCGACGCGCGCGACGGCTCCGGGGCGTCCGGGTCGTCGATGACGATGCGATCGTGAACAGGCGCATGGTCGAACATCGGCTATCGCTCCTTTCCGTCATGGTGGGTTCCCGGTCGAGGAGGGCGCTCGCCGCGCGGTCGCTTGGTCTCGCGCGTCCGCACGGTCTCGAGGCAGATGTCGATGTCCGTGCTCTCCTCCTCGTCGAACTCCTCGCGCGCGATGTCGACCGACGGCATCTTGCTCGGCCCACGCGTCGGCGGTGGGATGCTGGCCTCGCGGCGACGTCGGCGATCGCGGCGCTTCTGCTGCTCGATCTCGGCCTCGCGCAACTCGCGAAGCTGGCGAAGCTCCGAGAAGATGCGCACGAGGACGGGCAACAGCTTCCACAACGCCGCGAGGATCGCGGTGATGACGCCGATGCCGGTCGGTGTCTGCAGCTCGTTCACGGCCCGTCCTGCGGTTCGGTGACTGCGCTCAGCCGCCGCGCGGCGCAGTTGTTCCGCACGCGATAGACGAGCCGCTCCCCGCGCTCATCGACGCCCAGGATCTCCATGCATCCGATGTTGTCGCCGGTGAACGCGAGGCGTGCTCCCAGCGCGGTGATGACATCGAGCACCTCGCCGCGCTCGATGCTGATCTGTTGCAGGTCGTCCGAGGTCGGCGGGACCGCTGCGTCTACCGTGGGCGGATTGCCCGGGTCCGACCCTGGCTCGCGCACGATGGCAGACGCGGCGATGCCAAGAACGAACGCACCGGATCCGATAGCTGCATGGATTCGATCGAGGCTCATGGGGTCTCCTAGAGGTGGTCCAGACAGAAGAAAGCGAACTGCTCGCCTGGAGTGGACCCGCCTCCGATGTTCGTCACGGTGATTGCGCTAGAGCTGACAGCGCTGATGTACCGGACGGTCGTGTTGCCGACCGACGTGACGAGGCACGTCGGAGTGTTGCTGAATGCAGAGGTGAAGGTGATCGTGCACGACGAGGGCGACCCGGTGCCCATCGTGATCGTGCTTCCGAGACGGCCACCGAGGCCATCGCCCGGAGATGTTCCGCACGATGAAATGGTGAACGAGCCCGAGTTCTCGAGAATCTGCGAAACGCTGATCGGCCCAGCGGTGATCGTCGACCCGAAGCTGGCCGCACCTTGCACGACGAACAATCCCTGATCGAAGTAGCCCGAGTAGTTGACCTGTGCGCCGCTCGACGTCGCGTATACGCCGTAGCCCGTCACGTTGTTCGCACCCGCCGACCGCGTCGAGGTGTTGCTTGCGTTGACCGCATAGGAGCTGCGTCCAGCTGCGGTCGCGTCGTACGTCCCGGTGTTCGTCGCCGTGAACGCTGAGCGTGACGCGGTCTGTCCGGTGTGCGTCGCCGTCGCCGCGAGCGAGGTGACGCCGGACGCGCCTAGAGCCGTGAACGTTCCCGTGTTGCAGAGCTTAGCGTAGACCGTCGGACCAGAACCGGCCGCTAGATCCACGCACCGACCTGCGCTTCCCGGATCGTAGCTGTGAATCACGATGTCATTTGCCGCGGTTCCGGATGCAAACCCGTTCGTGGCTCCTGCGACGTTGAGCCCACCGACCTCGGCAGGTGTCGGTCCCGCGCCGCGAAACAGGCCGACGCCGCCACGCGCCGTAGCGATCACGGACGTGTCGAGATAGATGCCGATGCCGCCCGTCGCGCTCGACGTGTCGGTGTTCTTCGTCGCTAGCTGATACGCGGTCGACCCGCTCGTGAAGCCGATGCGGATGTCCGGGTTGCTCGACGTCGTGCCGGGGAGCAGGAAGTCCTGAACGTTCGACCCGAGCGTGACAGACTTCGTGCTTTCGACGACGACGGCCTTGTTGATCTGCACGGTGTCGCTCGCCGCCGATGCGCCCGATCCGATGGTGATGCCTGTGCCCGCGGTGGTGGCGAGCTGCGCGCCGCCATCGTTTCGCATGAAGCCGTTCTGCGAGTACCAGGAGTACGCCTCCGACACGCCAGTGCCCGTGTATGCCTCGGACTGCACGCCGATGTTCACGATCGTATTCGCTCCCAGCGAGCGCGTGGCCGCCGCCTGGAACTGACCTCCGATGACAGATGCTCCGCTCGACGTGGCGTCGATCGTCATCGTGTTCACGTAACCAACGACAGCGACCGCTTCCCCGACGTGATCGGTGTCCTGCATGATTACTTGCATCTGGTACGCGTTGTCGTTCGCCGTCATCTGGAAGTTGATCGGCTGCAGCGGCACGATGTACGTGCCATCCCAGTTGATCTCTCCGTTGCCGATCGTGGTCGCGCCGGTGAAGCGGGCGAAGCGACCGCTCGTTCCGCTCGCGCTGCTGGTGGCGGTGCACGTCACGGAGCCATCGGAGCCGACAGCGGACACCGCGCTTCCTGCGCCGCACGTGCCCGTCACACGCTGCTGAGTCGCCGTGCACGTGAACGCAGAACCGTTGTGAATGTAGCCGCTGCCTGCAGCGCACGCCGCGAGGCGCAGCTTGTCAGCCGTCGTTCCTGCTCCGGTGATCGGTGCCTCTTTGGAGATGCCCACTGTCGGCTGCGCGAACACGAAAGCCGCGCCCGCAAGGAGAAGCACGACGACGTATGCAGTGATGCGGTGCTTGATGCTCGTCTTCACGATGCCTCCACGATCTGGAACTTGTAGACGGCGCCGGCGGTAAGCCCGTCGCCCGAGAACTCGGCCTCGAACTGCGTGGTGGTCTTCGACCCGGACGGGAAGCTCCACGACGCCGGCACGATGGCACCTGCGTCTGCTTCGACGCCGAAGAAGCCGACGTGGTAGTCAGCGGCCGCGAGCGTCGCGCCGATCGGGATGGTCGCGCCGGTGCCGAGTTCGGCGCCGGTCGCGGTGTACTCGACGATGCGCGGACCGCCACAGGAATCACTCCCCGAGCAGGCCGCTCCGCCCTCCGTGTATCGAGGCATGTGCGCCATCACGCGCTCCTTTGCTGTGCCGGCGTCGGCTCGTCGACCTTCACCGAGCCGAACTGCGGCGACGGCTTGGGCGCCTGCGTTCCGCCCTCGGTGCCGGGCTCCTCGGTGAACTGCTGTTGCAGCACCGACAGCACCCGCGGGTTCATCGCGGGATCGACGGGCACGCCGGTCAGAATCGACAGCGCGAGCCGGCGCTCGTACGGTAGCCGCTTCTGCAGCGTCGGCAATTGCTCGATCACCTGGCGCGTGATCTCCGCGAGCCGCTCGGGGTACAGCGCCTTCATCACCTCTGCGTCCTCGGGCGTCAGCGTGGCGCTCGCGAGTCGCTCCTCGATCCCGCCCGGGTCCTCGACCGCGGCCGCGTAGCGCGCCCACGTGCGCATCTCCATGTCCGACGGCTGCCACAGGTCGGGGCCGCCGGTGTGGAGTCCACCGAGGTCCGGTCGACGCGGCATCTTGTCGGCGAGGAACGTCAGCTTCGCCGCCGCGAGCGTCTCCATCTTGTCGGCCGCGATCGGCGACATCGCCTTCACCGGAGCGAACGTCGCAGCCATGCGCGCGCGCGCGTCGGCACGCATACGCGTCTTGCCGTCGGGCCCGAGCTCGACCGCGTCGCGGATCTCCGAGGTGCGGCGCTTGTACAGGTCCGCGATCTTCTCGGGCGTCTCCTTCTTGCCCTTCGCCGGCTTCGGTTGCTCGTCGTCCGCGCGCTGCGAGTAGCGGACCGCGGCCAACGTCTTCGACGCGAGCACAGGCGCAGCGTTCGCCGGCACCTTCTTCGTCACATCGAGGAACGCGTTGATGGCGCCGGCGGTGCGCTTCGCGGCCGCGCGCTGGACCTCAGCAAGCCGGCCGGTCAGCTGCTCGCCGACGAAGCCCGCGGCCTTCGAGCCGAGCATCGGCGCGATGAACGCGGCGCCTGGAATCGGAAGCGCAGCGACGGCGCCCGTCACGCCGGAGAACACGGTGCCGCCGAGCATCTGCTGCGCGAGCGTCTTCTGCCCCTTGCCTGCTGCTCCGGTGACGAGCAGGTCCTTCGCGTCGTCGATCGCGGTGAGGCGCGCCGACGTCGGCGATGCTGCGAGGTCCGTGATGCGCTGCTGCAGCGCGCGGTTTCGCTCGAGTGCGGCCGCGGCGTTGTCGAGCGCCTGGACACGCGCCCCGCTCGCGTCGCCGGCGAACTTCGCGCGGAGCGACTCGCCGTGCTTGTTCACGAGCTCGTCGAGCGCGGCCTCTTGCTTGCGCAGCGCCGACAACGCGCCCTTGGGGTTCTCCGCGAAGTACTTCGGATCGTCGATGAGGTTGTCGAGCTGCTTATCCGCCTTGAACGTGCGCTTCCCGATCGCACGCAGCTCGGCCTCCTCCGCGCCCTGCGTCGCGAGCCACACCTTCTGCGTCTTCATGTCCTTGCGGAACGTCGTGATGTCGTCGGCGAGCTGGGAGCGCTGGGGCACGCGCGCTGCTTCGATCGCATCGAGCTCGGCCTTGCGCGCGCCGCGGAGTGCCTTCGCGTCCATGCCGGCGAGGTCATCGGCGACACCCTCGATCGATGCCGCCTTCTCGCCACGCGTCGCGATGTCGTCGAGGAACGAGGCTCCCTTGCGAAGCCCGATCTCGAGGCCGCGTGCAGCCGTGCCCGCGGCGCCGCCGATCGCGCCTCCGTACAGCGTGTGCGAGCCGAGGGTTCCGACGACGCGCTCGATCGTCAGTGGATCGTCGGACAGCGCGAGCTCGCTGACGCCCGACCCAGCACCTTGAATCGCCCCTTCCTTCACGCCGGCGACCGCAGCACGACCGAGACGCGCGAGTGCGCCCGCGCCCTCTGCGCCCTTCACGGCCGCGCCGCCCGGCAACAGTAAACCGCCGCCGATTTCGCCCACCGTCGAGATCGTGGAGTTCACGTCGCGCAGGTTGCGGACGTCGTCGCCGAGACCAGCCGCGCTCAACAGAACGTCGGACCCGCCGAGCGTCGCGCCGCGCGCGACCGCGAGCGCACCCGCGGCGATCTTGTCGGTGACGCCGCCGTAGTCCGCTTCCTTGCGCTCGGCCGACAGTCGCTGCGCGAGCTCGGCGCCGCCCTCGACACGCCAGCCCTGCGAGACCAGGTCTGGGACCTCCGACTCGTCGTACTCGAACGTCTTGCCCGTCGCCGGGTCGATGAGATTGACGCCCATCTACTTCGGGCTCCCGTACACCGTGTCCCGCACGACCGACCCTTTCGGCCCGCCGACGGTCTCGGTCGACGAACCGTCGATGCCGATCTTTCGCTCACGCCGGCGCGCTTCTTCTTCCGGCGTCAAACCGCCACCGCCTTCGATGATTGCGATCGCGCGCCGTGCTGCGTCCTTCACGCCGCTGTTGCCGCCCGTCTTCACGAGATCGCGAAGCTGACCGAGCGCGTCCTCCTTCTTCGCGTCGTCGCCACTGAGGCCACGATCGACCAAGTCGTCGAGCAAGCGCTGGACGTCCGAGCGCACGTACTTGTCGAGCCCGCCGGTCGCGTCGAGGTAGGCGTCGGCGTCGGCGCCTGTCTGGATCTCGGGGCGGTCGCCCTTCACGTCGCTGACCTTCACGGCGCGCTGCGCGTTCTTGAACGCCGCGGTCTCGGCGGTCTCCTTCGGCGCCACGGTCGCCGGCGCCTTGATGTCGAAGCGCTGGTCCGCCGCCCATCCCGCGCCGTGCAGCTCCGAGTTGAGCTTCTCGATCACGAGTCGACGCGCCTCGAGGATGGCCGCGGTCGGGTCCTTCCACGCCGACGGATCGTCGGCGCCGATCGCGCCCTCGATCAGCGGCACGTCGGACTCGGTAATGGCGCCGAGGTCGAAGAGCTCCTTCGCGGCGAGCTTGACCTGTCCCCACTGCGCCTTCAGCTTCGCGCGCTCGTCGGAGTTTCCGATGTTGCTCGACCACCCGGTCCGCGTGCGCAGAGCGTCATCCATGCGGCGCACGATGGTCTCGGTGGCGCTTTTCGCCTTGCGCAGCTTGCTGACGTCCTCGGGGCGTCCGACCGCGATGAACGGGGTGCCGTCCGCGTTCTTGATGCCGGGGATGCCCTGCTCGCGCTCCTCCTTCGAGAGCGTGGCCTTGCCGGCTTCGATCTCCTGCTCGTTCTTCGTCAGCTCCTGCCCACCCTTCATGAGCGGCTGCAGCTTCTTCAGCTGCTTCATCGACATCGGCGACGGGACGCCGGAAACACCGAGCGACGCCCATTCCTCGGGCGAGCGCACGACGTCCTCTTCCTTCGTCCCGCCGGCGCCGCCGAGCTGTCCGCGCAGCTTTGCGGTCTCGGCTTCGATCCTCGCGGTCTCGGCCGCGGTCTTGCGCAGGTCGAACGCCTGCTTCAGCGCGTCGCTCTGCCGCTTCGCCGCGTCCTCGACGGCCTTCGCGTACGCCTTCGCCTGCTCGGCCGCGATCTGCCGACGTGCCTTCTCGAGCGTGATCGTCGTCGTCCCCTGCGGGTCGTACTTCATCTGCTCGGCGCTGATGTCGCGGAGCGCGCGCTCGTACGTCGCGATCCGATACGCGTTCGCCTGACGCTCGAACGCCGCGTCCTCCTGCGCCTGGTCGGCGAGCGCGCCGCGGCGATCGGCGAGCAACCCGCGCTTGTGCGCGAGGTTCGCCTTCTGCGCGTCGATGTCGCGCTCGATCGCGCCGTTGATCATCTGCAGGCCGGCATTCGGGCCACCGCCGATGCCGCCGATGAACACGGACGCGATCGCCGCGAGCATCTGCGGCACCGAGCGGCTCTCCATCCACCCGTCCGGGTTGACGCCGGTCTCGTAGAGCTTCTGCGCCTCGGCCTTGATCGCCGCGGCCTCCTGCTCGCGCGCCTGCTGATGGCGCATCGACACGGCGTGGTCGCGCTCGGCCTGCTCGCGCTCGAGGCGGTTGGCTTCGAGCTGCGCGGTCGCCTCCTTGTCGCGCCGCGCGAGCTCGTGCTTGATCTCCAGCGCCGCTAACTCCTCCGGGCGCATCTTCTTCAGCGCCTCCGAGCGTTCGGCCTCGGTCGGCAGATCGAGTGGCGTCGCCTCGTAGTCCGGCGCCACGTCCGCGATCGGCCGCTCGAGCTGGCGATCCGCCGACGCGTCGGCGCGCTGGTCCGCTGCGATCTCGGGCTTCGCGATGCCCACCGCCTCCTCGAACGTCTTCGCCGGAACGCCAAGCCCCGGTTGCATCTGCGGCGGGGTCGGCGGCATCACCTGCGTGATCGCGTCGGGCTCATTGACCGGAGGCTCGGGCGGCTGCGCCGGCGCGCGGAGCTGCTCGTCGATCTTCGCGAGCGTGCCGTAGTAGTCGTCGTCCGACAGGCCGACGCCATAGGTGTCCAGCGCGCCCGGCGAGCCCGGACCGCCCACACCCGCGAACATGTCGTCAGGCCACGCCATCTACTTGCGCTTGCCTTCCAGTTGCGCGACGCGCTTTCCGAGCGCCGCGATCATCGCGGTGTTCGCCGTCGACAGCTTCGCGCCGTGCACGGCCTTCTTCCCGTCGGGCATGTCGATCACCGCGTGCTTCAGGCCGGCGCGCTCGAGGTCCTGCGCCATCACACCGAACTGGTCGCCGTCGCCGTCGGTCTTGGGGTCCTTGTACTTGAACGTGTACGCCTTGAGGCCGGCCATGATGCGCTTGGCGTCGGCGTCGGCGTCCTTGACGCTGTGCTTCGCGCGCTCGTCGGAGGTCGCGATCGTGCCGGCGGCCTGTGCGAGCGGCTGCCCCCACTTCTCGATCCAGCTCTTGTCCGGTGTGACGCCACCGAACGCGTTGACAGCGTTCGACCGCGAGCCGAGCGCGCCCTGCAGCTCCTGCCCGCGGAGGCCGAGGAGCGAGTCCATGTACGCCTTCTCGGCGTCGCGCTGCTCCTGCAGTCGCGCGAGCGCGGCCTGCCCCGACGTCGCCGAGCCGAGCCGAGCGCTGTTGATCATCGCCGTGCGCGCGGCCATCGCTGCGTTCTGCGGCGAGGCCGACGCGGCCGCCGATCGCTGCTGTCCGTACAGCGACTGAAGGCCCTGGCGGAGCTGCTCGGCGGTGACCGAGTTGTTGCCCATCGCGCGATCGCGCAGCATCTGCCGCGCGTCGTACGCCTCCGCGCCGAGGCCTGCGAAGTTGTCCTGGCTGATGTTCGCGAAGCCGCCGGCCGCCTGGCCCTGCTCGCTCAGCTGATTGCGCTTGTCGATCGCGCTCGCGGACTCGTCGCCGAGCGAGCCGATCTTGCGTCCACCGGGTCCGAGAAACACGTCATACCAGGCCATCGCAGTGCTCCTTTCACGCTTTCTGCGCGACAGGGACCCGTCGCGTGAGGTTGGGCCGAATGCCGACTTCGAGGCCGATGCCGGTGAGCTTCACTGCCGGAACGTTCGCCGCCTGGAACTGCAACTCGTCCTCGCCCTCCACCGCGACGTAGCGACCGACGGTGACGCGGATCTTGATCGCCTTGCAGCGCTGGATCGACGGGCCGATCTTCGCGGTGAACGTCTCGCCGTCCTCGTACTCGTCGTCGATGTTCACGCCGACGCGCGGCCACGGCTTGTCGTCGAAGAACTCGTCCTCGTAGTCACGAGCGAGGCGAACGCGGAGCTTGTAGTCGCCTCCGAGGTGCTCGCCGGTGACCAGCATCCGGTACACACGGCCGGCGCCCTGCAGGTCATTCAGCTTGATCCATGGCGTCTCGAGGTCGATGCCGTAGCTGACGAGCGCGCCGTAGTCGGCTTGCTGCACGCTCGCGCCGCTCGTGTTCAGAAACACGTACGACCCGTCCCACACGCACGCGTGAAGACCGTTGGACAGCGTCCACTCGCTCCACTGCCCAACCGGGTTCTGCTGCGACGCCGCGGCGTAGTCGAGCACGAGCACGCGCGATCCCGTGACCCACCGGATCTGATGCTGCGACTCGACGACGTGCACGGCGAGCACTTCCTCGTCGTCGTAGTCCTTCACCGCCGCACCGATGTAGTCGAGGCCCCAGCCGCGATTGAGCCGATACTTGCCCTTCCGGCTCTGGAACACGACACCGCTCGGCTCGACCGCCACCGCTTCGTGACTCGTGGCGCCGACGTCGAGCGACACGATGCGCGGCGCGTAGTTCACTCCGTTGCCCGCGTTGTCGAAGCCGTCGCCGGGGAGCGCGTAGATGGCGGTCTCGCGGAACACGATCAGCGTTTCGTTGAGGAACGCGAGCGCGGTGATCGCGCCGCCCTCGCGCGGGATCGAAACCGCGAGCTGCTCGTGGAACGCGGCGACCTCGCCCACGTTGCGCTGCTTCGAGTACAGCACCGTGTCCGGGTCGCCGGCGACGCCCGCGAGGAACACGCGATCGGCGCTCGCCACAATGATCGATGCCGGTGGAGGTGCGAGCGGTTCGAGGTTGCCGCCGTTCTCGGGGCTGGTCGCGAGGTCGTCGAGGTCCGCGTCCTCGAGCTCGTCGTTCAGCGTGTCCGAGGTCGCCGCGGTGGGGTCGTTGTCGACGTAGCGGTTCGGATTCGTCAGCTCGTTCGGGTTCGGATCGGTGACGAGGTAGAACGGCGCGTCGAACGAGCCCGGGTTCTTCGGCGTGCGCCAGATCTCGAGCGCGAAGCCCCGCGTCGGCACATCCACGAGCCGCTTGTGCGTCGTGTAGAGGTTCGTGCTCTGCACCGTGACGCCCTGCGGGCCGCCCGTCAGCGCGCCGGTCTCGGCGTGCGTCGCGGTGGTCGACCGGTCGATCTCCCCCTTCGCGTTCGCCGATCGCGCGGTCATCCGGTACGTGTAGTTGCCGTCCTCGATGTCGCCGGTGGTGGTTCCGAGCACGAGCGTGTGCGGGTACACGTGGAATCCGAGCTCGGTGAGCTCGACGCCGTCGAACTGGAGGCACCCTTCGCCGCACGCGACGTACAGCGTCGCGCCGAGCTTCGCGCATCGCCGCGCTTCGTTCGAATCGAACGTGAACGTGATGTCCTGCGGACTGCCGGCGCCGTACGCCTGCCGACGCAGGCGCTTGCTCCCCCCGATGCCGGTGACGAGGACGCGCTTCTGCACGCCGCACCATGCGTACGTGTCCCCTCCGAGCGCCTGGACGCCGGGGAGGAAGCTCGCCGTCGAGGCCCCGCCGGCCTTCGTCGCGACGGCCTTCGCGCACAAGAACGCATCGTCACGGTAGAGGAAGTACGTGTTCTGCACCGCGTAGCCGAACTGCGCCGCGAGGCCGGTGAGCACCGTCGCCGCGATCGAGAACCCCATCCACACGAAGACGCGCCCGTCGCGCGCGAACGCTCGCGAGTTCACATCGAGCAAGCGGACGAAGCTCGCGGCCGTGCCGATCACGCCCGCGCTCGTGACCGTGTTGGTCTCGGACAGCGTGCCGTCCGACCAAAACACGTGGCACGTGTAGACGCCGGCGACGGCGACATCACGATAGGCGGCCGTGATCTGCAGCGGCGTCGCCGATGCCGTCGCGATCGCCTGGTCGACCGCACCATCGACGAAGCCGCTGATCGTGATGACATCGCCCTCGATGTCCGCCGTCCCATCGACGCGAAACACGTGCATCGTGAGGCCGTCGGGATTACACGCGACCGCGATGCACTCGTCACAGTCGCGAGTCTTCGTGCTGCTCGTGACCGTCAGGGACGCATCGACACGAAAGACGAGGTAGGCGCTGTCAGGGTTCTTGCGGATCGCGCCGATCGCCGCGTCGGACCCGATGTGGCGCGTGACGTCGTAGTTCATCCCGGAGTCCGCGCCGGCGAGCACGGTGGTCGACGCCGACGCGAAGCCCGCCGCCGGATCCGCCGGGTCGATCGCCTTCACCATCAGGTCCGGCGACACCGTGTCGTCGATGAAGAAGAGCAGGATGCGCGTGTCGAGCGCGACGACGCGCGCGCGCTGCGAGCCCACGCCTGTGCCGCTTCCGAGCATTGTCGGGCCCGTGATGACGGCGCCCGTCGCCTTGTCCAGCGCGGCCGCCCACACCGTGCCCTTGTCCTGCCACGTGTACACGACGACGTCGTCGAGCTCGGCGCGATCGCAGTCGACCTGGTCGCCCGACACCGCGAACCGCGTCGCCTCGTCGACCTTCACCGCGAGGTGCGTGCCCTTGTCGAGCCACGTGTCGTCGGAGAGCTTGCGGCTGTAGAGCTTGTCCTTCGTGAAGAGGAGCAGCTCGTTGCCATACGGCACGACGCGGCGGAAGTCGGCTTGCGTGCCGCCTCCGAACACCGAAACACCGAGCGCCTCGGTGGGCTTGCGTGTCTGCAGGCCGCCGCGCTCTTCGAACTCCGCGTCCTTCAGCACGGCGAGCTCGGGCACGTTGAGGGCGCGCTTGTCGGCGTCCTGGTTCATCCCGTAGCCGAGCGGGATGTTGAACGTCTGCTTCTGCAGCATCACATCACCGCCAGGGCGAACGTGATCGTCGCGCCGTATCCATCGGCGCGCAGCACGAGGTACTTCGTCGGGTCGTACTGCGTGCCGGTGACCTCGGTGATGACGCCGGCGGTCACGGCGCCGCGCACGCACGACTCGCGAAACCACTGCGGGATGCGCCCGAGCTGATGCGCGATCGGCTTGTCGACGCCGTCCTCGAGCTGGATGTTCGGGATGACGTCGAGCAGCGCCGCCGGCATCTGCTGCAGCTCGCGGATCTTGTCCGCGTGCTCGCGCCGCGCCGCCTCCGCGTCGGGATCGCGGAGTTGCTGCGAGCTCGGCGCGGTGAACGCCTTGCGCTTCACGGGTACCACCACCCGGCCGGATCGATCGGCAGGTCGTCGTAGTGCTCGACGCGGATTTGCCGCGGCTCGGTCATCGAGCGGTTGATGGCCCAATCGCGCAGCCGCTCGCGATAGAAGTCCTGGCGCTGCAGCGCGAACCGCGCGCCGTCCTCTTCCTCTCGCTTCGTCTTCGCGAGCGCGGCGACGCCCCACAGGAGGAACGACTCGCCCTCCGCGCACACGACGTCGACACACGCGTCCGAGGCGAAGTCGGTGAGGTCCGGCGCCTGCGGGATGAATCGCATCTCGTACGTCTGCCCCGATGGAGGCTTCGGGTACACGCGGATCGAGTCGTCGAGCAGCTCGTAGCGTGTCGCGAACGCGCCCGATCGGTGCCCCCACGTCTCGAGCTCGAACGGCGTGATGATCTTCAGCGGACGACGCGGCCCGCTCGCCGGCACGTACCACAGCCCCATCTGCGACTGGATGTCGGCCGGTGGGCTGGGGAGGATGTTCGTGCCGTCGCTCGTCAGCGTCTCGACGGCTTCGAAGTAGCGGCCGCCGGTGTCTGCGACGACACCGAACAGCTCGCCATAGACCTCGGAGATCAACGCCAGCCACTCCTCGTGGCTGATGTGATCATCCTCCTCGAGGTCCGCGCGGCGGATGCAGCGCTCCTCGAGGACGCCCATTTCGACGAGACGAGCCATCGTGCTCCGTTAGCTCACCAGGGAGCTAGCCGAGAACACGAAGGTCGCGTCGAGGTACTCGTCGTCCTCCAGGTCGTCGGCGGCCGCCGACGCATCCCAGACCGACACGTCGACATACGCCGCCGTGTCGCCGCTCGGCGCGGTGAGCGCGCTGCGCGTGACGGTGTGCCCCTTCGCCGTCGCGCCGCCGAGTCCGGGGTGAAAGCCGATCAGCGTCCCCGGGTCGTCCGTGAAGCTGTAGCGGTAGACGCCTTCGGCTTGCCGCGCAACGGTGACCCCGTTGCCGAGGTCCTTCGTTGGCGCGGCTGCGCCCGTGCCCTCGATGCGCGTGCGGTACACGCGCTCCTCGAGGACGTTCGTCTTGCTGGGGTTCTGCGGATACATGCTCGCTCCTCTTCTCGTCGTGAACGGTGAAGAGGGAGGCGACCGAAGCCGCCTCCCTCGTGTCAGCGAGCTAGCGCTCGATCCACAGCGCCTTGAACTGGTACTGCGCCGCGCCCGACTGCGAGGCCGCGAACTCGTGGAACAGGAACGTATCCCCGGGGCCGAGGATCACCGGCGGGCAGTTGATGATCTGCGCGTGCTGCGTCGTGCCTTCGAGCGGAATGCCCGACGGCGTCGCCGGCGAGCTGTCGCCGAACACGAAGCGGTACTTCGAGCCGACGACCTTGATGACCGTCTGCACGAGCCCGTGATCGAGCAGGCGCGCCTCGCTCGTCGCCGCGATGGGGACGACCGCGCCGAACTGGAAGCGATCGATCTCGGTCGCGGTCGCGTCCGCCATGTTCACGTTCTTCGGCGTGATCGACGAACCGCCGGACGCGTAGCGACCGTTGCCCTTGTCGCCCTTGATCGCGTACGCGAAGTTCGTCCCGTTCGCGCCCGCGGCCGCGACCTGCAGCTCGAGCGAGAGCAGGTAGAGCCGCTTCGAGCTCGACGCGCCCATGCGCAGGTAGACGAGCGCCTCGGTGTCGTCGAGGCCGTCCGCCGCGGCGACACCGGCGATCGCCGTGCCCGGCGTCGGGTTCGTCGCGACGAACATCGAGCCTTCTTCGGCGAGGCCGTGCAGGCGCGAGCCCCACAGGGATTGCACGAGCCCGTCGCCGTAGCGCGAGCCGCGCGGGTTGATCTTCTCGAGCTGGCTGCCCGGGGTCGGCTTGATCCGATCCGCGGTCACGAGTCGGTTGGTGTCGCTGGACATTGTCTTGTCGCTCTCTCGAGGCGCGTTGCCTCGTCGTGGGAATGGGTGAGTGGTTGCTCGGGGTGGGTGATGGCGACTACGCGGGACGGCCGACGCCGTGCGACGCCGTGTCGTACTGGAGGTAGTTGCCGTGGAAGCGCGCGCGCATCTCGATGCCGTCCGAGTTCGTCGACCACTGCTGCGTCGCGCCGTTGCCGGTGCGGATCCAGTGGACGACCTCGTCCAGATGCTTGATGACGTGCGACTTCGGGTCGAACGTGCGCACGCGATCGAGCGGCACGTCCGGATCCGAGACGACCGTCACCACGCGGCCGCCCGCGTGGATCTTGAACGACTCGAAGCCGATGTCCGCGTTGCCGCCGGGCGAGTTGTACTCGACCTTCGCTCCGAGGCGCTTCACGACCTCCTGGAACTTCGTCGGGTACATGACGCCCTTGGTCACGCGCTTGTTGATGATCTGCACCTCGACGGCGAGGTCGCCGAGGATCTCCTCGGCGTACACCGACGTGTTGTCGATGCGCGAGCCGGCGAGGGCCTCGACGTCGTTCGAACGGTTGACCGTGCGGAACGAGTCGCTCGTGCCCGGCGCCGCGAGCGGCGTGCACTTCTCCATGCCCTCGATGCACGCGGCCGGATCGCCGGCGCGGAACAGGTAGTCACCGTCCGCGAAGAGAGCGATGTCGCTCGCGTCGTCGACCTCGACGATCTTGTTCGCGCGATCGAGCCGCGTCACGAACGTCGTGCCCGTGCGAGGCGACGAGCCGTCGCTGTTCGGCGACGCGCCGATCACCATGCCGCGGCGGAGGCGATCGACATCGCGCTTCTCGGAGAGCGTGATCCGGTTGCCCGAGATCGACGCGCGCCGTCCGCGGATGCCGTTGCCGTCGCGGAACATGTCGTGCGCGATGTCCGCGCCGAGCTCCTCGAGCATGCCGTCCGCGTGGCGCGTCACGAAGTCGTAGAACGACCCCTTGTTGCCGCGCGCACGCTGCATCGACGGCCCGTGCAGCTTCAGAATGCCGTACTTCAGGCGCGGCTCGGCCTTGAACTGCTCGCCCTTCAGCGAGCTGTTCGTGCCGGCGCTGTTCTGCGCGATCGTGAAGTCGGCGCTGATGCTCTGCGGGTTGCCGGTCGCGACCGGGTACGCGAAGTCGGAGCCGTCGAAGGCTTGCTCCTTCGCGATGTCATAGAACGTCGGATGATCGCGCATCGCGATCTCCGTGCTCTGCCGGTCCGAATACCGGCGCTTCATGATGAATTCGACGTCGTCCTGAGTGGTGTCCGCCATGGGCGTCCTTCCGAGCCGCCGCTTTCTGCGGTCGGCGCAAACGAATCAGCTCTTCGCCGGTCGTCTTGTCGGCAGGACGTGTGTGGACTTCGTCGATCAGCGCACGGAGTGCGCGTGGTGCTGTGTCAGCTGACGGTCTTGCGACCGACGAACGCCGCCTTGGTCAGCGGCTCGTCGGTGTCGGTCGTCTGCTTGGCGGTCTTCTTGTCGCCGGTCTTGGCCGTTGCGCCCTTCACAGGCGCGGCCTTCGCAATCGTGGTGGGGTCGACGCCGAGCGCGCGCAGCTGCTTCGCCCGCGCCTTCTCGTAGAAGGCGTTGACCTGCTTCGCGCTCGGAGGCGCGCCGTTCTTCTCGGCGAGCGCGAACGCGATCTTCCCGAGCATCGCGCGCGTGGCCTTCGGTTGCTTCACGAGGAAGTGCTTCGCGAGGGAGCCTTCCGGTGCCGCCTTCTCGATGCCGTCGAGATAGCTGTCGACGGCGCGCGCCTGCGCGGCTTGCTCTCGCTCGGCCTTCTCGGCGGCCTCGCGATCCTCGAGCTTCTTGCGCAGCGTCTTCAGCTCGTCATCGCGCTCGCGCTCCTTCTTTAGCCGCGCGATCGCCTCCGCGTTCTTCGGGTCGGCCTTGCCATCTGCCGATGCGGCGTAGAGGTTCCGCGACGCCTGGACGAGGTCGGAGTCCTCGAGCCCGAGCTCGCGGAGAACGTCGAGCGCGTTGAACGCGTTGACGCCACGGCCCTTCAGCGCCTCGAACTTCTCGGCCGCCTCGATCTTCGGCTTCCACTCGCTGATGAAGGCGTCGCGCTCCTTCTCGAACGACTTGCGCTCGGTCGCGAGCTGCTCGCGCGACCGCTGCTCGCGTCGGCGGACCGCGTCCAGGCGCTTCGACGTGTCGGCGTCCGGCTTCTTCTCGTCCGCCTCTTCGTCTTCGTCCTCGTCGTCCGTCTCTTCCTCTTCGCCGTCTGCGAGGTCGGCTTCGTCGAGGTCGACCTCGAGATCGAGCTCCTCGTCGCCCTGGTCGTCCTCCGCGTCGTCGGCGTCGTCGCGCTCGACCGGCTGCTTCGTCTCTTCCTTCTCGTCGGTGCCCCACGAGCCGGCGAGGAACGCCGCGCGCTCGCTCGCGCGATCGGCGACCTTCACGCCATTGGAGGAGGAGGATTCACCCGAATCAGCCATCACAAAACCTGTACACGATCAACCGGCGATCCGGAAAGGGGATCGCACTTGCGCGGGATCTGCTAGCCCGCCCGGAGTTGCATCGCTTGCGGTGCAAGTGCCGCTACCGGCACCGGTCCTGCCGGTGGACCGCCCGGAAGCGGCGGCATCGCATTCGGGTCCATCGGCATCGGTGGCGCGACCTCGCCGGGCATCGCCGGGGCTGCATTCGCGTTCGCCGGCGCCGCCTGGTCGAGCATCCACGCCGCCTGGACGACGAACTGTCGGAGCGCCTCGACGACTTCCTCGGGCGCGCCTCCGTCCTCGCCGGCGGTCGTCGACCACACGAGCAGCTCCTGCTGACCGCGCCACACGCACATCTTCAGGTTCATGAACGGGTTCGGCATCACCACCTTCCCGTCCGCGATCTGGTCGATGCAGTACTCGACGTTCTCGAGCGCGGCCGTGTACAGCGAGAGAGCACGCTCGAGGTCGGAGTTGCGGAGCAGCGAGCGCGCTTCGTCCTGCGAGACGATGCCCGCCTGCGCGAACTCGATGACCATCTGCTTTCGACCGGCCGGCGAGCGGCCGAGCGTCGATGCCGCGGCGATCTGCACGCGCATCTCGCGCGGGTCGACCTCGCGCCACTTGATCTTGCGACCACCGAAGCGCGCGTGCCGCGTCATCGTCGGCGCCTTCTTCCCGAGCTTCTTGCAGCAGCAGACCGCGAGCCAGATCGTGTCCAGCACGAGCTGCTCGTACATCTTTTCCTGCAGCGCGAACCGCTGCGTCGACTGGTCCTTGTACTCGCGCAGCGCGACGCCCGAATCGATGCCCGCGGGCTTCGTCGCGTGCGTGGCCATGCGGCTCTGACCGAACTCCTCGCCGGCGGACTCCTTCAGGTCGAGGCGCGATTGATACGTCTCGCCGGACACCGCGACCGGCGTCACCGATTGCGGGTAGTCGCCTTTGATCGGAACCATCGTGCCCGCGCGCGAAGACTTGCTCGTGAGCGTGCCGTAGTCGACCGGCCGCACGTACTGCGTCGGCAACGCGCACTGATCGAGCTGGCGTTCGATCTGCCAGTTGCGGCGGT
>CAZZDD010000045.1:0-23240 GCA_964652185.1 uncultured Candidatus Peribacteria bacterium
AGCCCGGGTGCTCGGGCACGAGCCGATTCGTCTGGACGAACGCGTACCGGTGCACGCGCATCTCACCGGCCGGATCGCACTCGACGAACAGCATCGGCATCGGCACGGGCTCGATCCCGCGCACCGTCGACGCGATGACCTTGGGCTTCTTCATCCAGAAGCCACACGCCCGGACGATGCCCGGCTCGCGGATCTTGATCTCGAAGATCTCGCGGTCGCCCTCTAGCGTAACCGCGATCCCGATGATGCCGCGCATCGGCGACTCGGGCGCGGCCTGTGCCTGTTCGTCGAGCACCGGTGCGCCCTCGAGCGTGGTGTGGTTGCCGTTGATGGTGTCGTCGCTCATGCGAGTCCGCTCCGTTTCCGGTCGATGCGCTGCAGCTCGGCCACGAGATGCTTGCGGTCATTGGCCTCGAGCTCGCGCGCCCACGCGACCACGTGCGCGACGCTGAGGTTCTCGTTCCGCTTCTGCTTCGCCGCCTCGACCTTGCGGACCGAGTCAGCGATCGCACCGACCTTCGCGGTCAAGAACGCGATGCGCGACGCGTTGTCGTGGCCGTTCTTCTCGGCCTTGCCATTCGCGATCTTCTCGATCTCGGTGCGGATGTGCTCCACGCCGGTCCGAAGCACGCCGAGCACGTCGTCGAGGACGGTCTCGGGCGTCGTCGCGCTGCTGTTCTTCTGTTTCGCCATGCTGTTTTCCTTCTTTTGGCCGAAATCGCCGTGAATTCGTCAGAGCGCCGCTCGCACCCGCGCACCCCTACCCCTCCCGCGGGGCGCCCCTACCCGGGCTTCTCGATGTACTGACCGTTCTCGAGTTGCTTGTGCGTGTAGCCATCTTCGTCGCGACCACGTGTGAACAGCTCGATCTCCACGGGCCCAAGCCACACGGACAACGTGACCCGATCGCAACATTCGACCGTGTCGGCGAACTCGATGGCGGCATCCCAGTCCACGCCCGCGTACAAGACGTTGTCGCCTTCGTAGTCGTAGCTGCTCTGCACAACGAACACGCGCCGATCGTTCATGCTCTCCTCGCTTCCTGGTTACAGGTCCTGCACACGCATCCGCCGTTCGGCATGACGATGCGCGTCTCGTTGAAGTCGTGGCCGCGTGGGCATCGCGCGAGCTTCGCGCGGTAGCCGAACCTGCGCCGCTTCAGGTTCTCGCTCTGCGTCACTGCCTCGAGGTGATGCGGCGCGACGCAGTTGCGGCGGTTGCAGCCGTGATCGAGCACCAGCGGCACGCCGGCCTTGTCGACGCCCACAGGTCCGTGCGCTTGGACGTACGCGTGAATGTGCGCGCGCGAGCGCCCGTGGAAGCCGTAGCCCTCGGGATCGAGGCGCCCGGTCCACAGCACGCAGCCGAACGCATCGGGGGGCGCGCTAGGCATGCCCCAGCTCCAGCGCGCACGGTTGCGCGTATAGCTCGTCGTAGTTCATCGTGTCGAACAGCGACGGCGCCGACAGTGGCGCTGGTGTCACCGCGCGCTTCTCGCGCTCGTCGAGGAGGCGCTTCGCCTCGGCCTCGACGGCCTCGACCATCACGAACAGCGGGCGGTAGATGCCGTCGCTCACCTCGCACCTCGCAGCTTCTTCAGTCGCTCGGCGCACTCCTTGCCGTAGTCAATGGCCGCCTGTAGACACGGTGCGCAATCGCATCGGTCGATGTGCCGCGTCTCCTTGCCGTGATCCCACTCGCTGCACCACGTCTCGGTGACGTCAAGCGTCACGTCGTGCACGTACTTCGCGAGATGTCTCACCTCGCACCTCCGAGATCCGCGAACAGCAGGTCCATCGCCGCGCGCACGGTGACGCCCTCCGATTGCGCGACACGCACGAGCTTGCGGTGCACGTCGCTCGGCACCTTCAGGTACTCGCGCGGCGTGCGGCCCTTGATCGCGCGGCCGTTGCCGTTCGTGCGTCGGCATCGGCCTCGCCACCAGAAGCAGTCGTTCGCCATCAGTCCTCGTCTCCCTTCACGAGCCGCAAGCGCGCTCGCTCCTCGCGCACGGCAGAGCCCGCGGCAATGCCGGTCTCGAAGCCCTCGATGAGCTGCGCTGGGTCGGCTGCCCTGAACGTCCAGTCGCGCTCGGCCACAACCCAGCGCACGATCAGCCGCCTGAACAAGCGCGGCCATCGCGTGCGCAGCGCGAGCTTAACGTGCTGCCACCACGTCGCCGGCGCGCGGAACTCGAAGCTCCACACGCCGTCATCGCGGGCCGACATGCGGAAGAGGCGAAGCGGCTCGATCGGCTTGCGGGTCATGCGGCCCTCATCTTCGCGAAGCTGTTCTGCCGCCATGTCTCGCCGATGGCGAGCGCGGCCCAGCAGTCAGCGGTGAGGCCGAAGAGCGGCCCCGGATCTGCCTTCGTTCCGATCGCGCGATCCTTCCCGCCCCACATCTCGATCAGGGCGTTGCGGATCTGCGGGTCCTTGGCGCGCCCGGAGTTCGCGATCGTCATCTTCACCTCGCGCCGCGTAACGAGCGTGTGCTCGCCTTGCCATGCTTCGATGAAGCGCCCGGTCCACAACACCGTCGTGAATACCTGGCCCCATACCTTCGCGCCGAAGGACTCGGCCATCTCGATCGCGAGGTGCTGCGCGTCCGCCTTTCGCGAGCGCAGCAAGCCCAGCATCGCGAAGTTGTCGATCTTGTACTTCTCGATCACGCGACGCTCCGCGATGTCGAAGCGCACGATCGCGCTCTTCTTGCTCCCTGGATCTACTGCGTAGATGATCATCGCTTCCTCGGCATGTGTGTGGACTTCACGTGGGGTCGGCCGCTGATCACGCCCTCGCCGCACGGTCCTTCATGGCCATCGGGCTTGAGACACCACGCGGAGTGCCCGTTCCACCAGTAGCGACGAAGGCAGTGCAGCGAGCGCGCGGGTGGCG
This sequence comes from uncultured Candidatus Peribacteria bacterium, assembly GCA_964652185.1. Taxonomy (GTDB): domain Bacteria; phylum Patescibacteriota; class Gracilibacteria; order Peribacterales; family Peribacteraceae; genus DALYDP01. The sequence goes on from CAZZDD010000045.1 coordinate 2,898, forward strand.
GCTCGTCGTCAGGCACGAGTACTACTCGGACTTCTTCTTCTCTTTGACCGTGCGCACGGTCAGCGTCGTCTCGGTCTCCTCCGAGAACGACACCTTCAACTTCTTCGGCACGAGCTCGCCGGTCTCGGCGTCCTCGATGTCGGCGGTGTACACGTACTCCTCGAGCTTGTGCTTCTTCATCGCCGCCTCGAGCTCGGCCTTCTTCTCGGCCTCCTCCTCGGTCAGCGCCATGCGCTCGTCACGCTTTTGCCGGTAGCGCTCCGCGGCCTTCTCGACCTCGGGGTTCTGGATCGCGCGATCCATCGGCACGCCCGCGAGCTTCATCTGCTTCGGGGCTTTCTTCTTCGTCGGTGCCTTCGTCTTCTTCGCCATGTTCGGTATCGCCTCTCTTGTTCGGCTACGCCTACGGGTTGAGTGCTACGCGAGGTCCCAGCGGAAGCAGAGATCGCGCAGTGCCTTGGGTGCGTCCTTCGCCTTCGCGAAGTAGAACGCGTGCGGGAACGCGACGGCTTGGGCTTCCTCGCCGTCGACCTTGATGAACGCGATGCGCTCCTTCGGGATCAGGATCAGCTCGCTGTTCTCGATCAGCTCGTGAAACCACTTCGTGCTCGGGTCGAACTTCAGCAGGAAGCAGAAGCGCACGTGCGCGTACGCTTCGACCCACGGCATCACATCGCTGTACGGCGGGTTGATGAAGGTCTTCGTCTTCGCGTCGACCTTGCTCGCGAGCACGATGCCGTCCTCGCCACCGAGTTCGAGATCGAACGTCTTGATCGCCTGGACCGTCGATCGCTTGTTCGAACACGGATCGAGGTCCCACAGGCCGAGCGCGTCGGTGTACTTCTTCGGCGTGCAGTACTCGTCGCCCGAGCCGTCCGCGTTGCGACCGTGCAGGTTGCTCGGGCCTTCGCGATCGCCGTGGTCCTGCATCTCGGCGGGCGCATCGTCATCGCGCGGTGGCGGCACGTCAGTCGGCTGCGGGCTCTCGCGCTTCGTCAGGCCGAGATCGCCGTACGTCGGGATCCGTTCGACGTCGTCGCTATTCCTCAAGTTGAGGCTTTGCGATGCCTCCGCCAGGGTGATGTAGCGGCTGGCGGTCATGTCGTCCATCTCGATCGCCTCGAGGAATGCCATCCATCCCTCGGAAGCGCTGCGAGCTCGGCGCGGCATTTTCGATCGCGCCTTGATCAGGAAGCGTCCCATCAGCACGCGCTGCACAGCAGCGTCGCGCTCCGAGCGCACGAGGTTCGCGTACAGCTCGCGGCCCTCGGCCACGAGCTCGGACATCATCGTCTCGATCACCTGCGTCGGCATCAGTGCATCTCCGTCGTGTCGCCGAGCCACGTCGCATCGACGTGGCCTTCGGGTCCGTTGCTGTTCTTCAGCACGAGCACCTTTACGAGGCGCTCGAACTGCTCGGTGGTCGGCGCACACGCGCACGACCCGCCCTTGATCTGCGCCGCGATGCACGAGCAGTCGTAGTCGATGCCGTCCTTCGCTTCGCTGTAGTAGTAGGAGCCTCGGTACGGGCTGACGATCAGGCGAGGCCGCTCCTCGAGCGCGCCCGATCCGCGCAGGTCGCTCTTGGTCGGCCGCTTGTCCGTGCGCTCCTCGACCTTGCGGTTGAGCTGCGAGAGCACGACGTACGCGATGTCATCGTCGAGCGCGGCCTGCGCGAACGCGGTCACGATCTCGTCGAGCGCGGCGTTCTCCTCGAGCCCGCGCGTGCGCTTGATGATCTGCACGTAGTCGACGACGACCAGGCGCGTGCCGAGCTCGCGCCGCTCCTTGCGCACGCGGCGGATGATCTCGCCGGCGGTGAGGTTCGCGGTGTCGTCGAACATCCACGCGCGCTTCGCATACGCAGTGCTCGCGATCGCGAGACCGAGCCCGTCCTCGGAGCGCAGGTCTGCCGAGCGCAGGCGCGACACGGGTACCTTGCTCGCGCGCGACAGCAGGCGATCGGCGTACATGCGCCAGCCGCCCTCCTGCGAGAACACGTGCGCGCCCATGCCGGCCGCGGTGGTCGCGTCGACTGCAGCCATCGCCATCGCGGTCTTTCCCATCGCCGGGCGCGCGCCGATGATGGACAGGTCGCCGAGCGGGTAGCCGCCCACGTGCTCGTCGAGCGCCTTGATTCCCGACGGCGCCCCGTTGCGCACGACCTCGCCGCGATCGCGAGCCGCGGCGCGCTCCTCGAGCTCGCGGATGCGCGTGCGCACCATGTCGCCGGCGCTGCGTGCGCGCTGGGGCTTTGCGCGGTCGATGCGGGCGAGCGCGGCGATCGACTCCGACAGGTACGCGTCGACGTCGAGGTGGTCGGCGAAGCCGCGCTCGAAGATCTCGTTCGCGGTCGCGATCACGTCGCGCGCGCGCCGCTTCGTCTGCACGACCTCCGCGTACGCCACGACGTTGCTCGCGGTCGGGACGCGCACCGCGAGCTCGCCAAGGAACGCGTAGCCGCCGATCGCGTCGAGCTTGCCCTGGCGGTCGACCTCGGCGCCGATGGTCACGACGTCGATCGGCTTGCTCTGCGCCTCGAGGTTGCGCATCGCGGACCACACGACCCGGTGCCGGATGTCGTAGAAGTCGTCGACCTCGAGCGTGTCGAGCTGCACGAGCACGTCGTTCGACAGCAGGACGCCACCGAGTACGCTGGCTTCTGCTTCGAGGTGGTGCGGTTGTACGCGAGGTGTGGTCATCCGAGCTTCTTCGAGGGTCGTCGTTCGGGGTCAGGGCGTGGATTCGGAACCGCGCGAGGTCCGGCGCGCGTCTCGACCTGCTTCGGTGACAGCTCGACGTCGTGCGCGAAGGGCTTCGCGTCCCACATGCGGGACGGCGTGAACCACTTCAGCGTCTGGTCTCGACGAGCAGCGGTCGCGGCGACGTCGACGCGGTTGCGGATCTTGACGCCGGCCTTCTCGAGCCCGAAGCCGGCGATCAGCTCGTCGATGCGCTTCTCGAGCTCGACCAGCGGCGGGTAGCTGCCGCCGGGTGCGATCGGCCATGGCTCGGCGACGTGCTCGTCGATGTGCTCGACGACGCGAAGCTGGTTGTGCGCAAGGATCGCGTAGTTCCACGCGTCGGTGATCAGCTTGCGTCGCCGTCGCGGCGCCTCGGGGTCGTGCGGAACCTGCGTCGACCGCAGGAACTTCGCGTGCGTGCCGGGCGGCGGGTCGGGCGGGTTGAGCAGCTCAGCCGGGAGCCCGGGATTCGGGATCTCGCCGCGGATGCGATCGCGCTCGGCCCAGACTTCGGGCGGCACGGGCGTGGGCACGACGACCCGATCGCGCTCTGCACCCACGACCGCCCCAGGATCCGGAGGCTCCGGAGGGGAGCGGCTAGATCCCAGATCCAGATCCAGATCCTGATCTTCTGCATCTGGATCTGCATGTCGAACAGTGACGTCACGAGCGTCACTCGGCGTAACCGTTACGTCACGCTTGCGCTCGCGGTACCGCCGCATCCGCTCGGCCGCCTTGGCGCGCTGGTCGTCCGCATCGAGCAGGTCGCGGTACTTGTCGTGGTTGAGGACCTCCCACCCACCGTCGACCTCGGCGATGCGGCGTCCGTCGTTCGTCTTCGTGCGCGAGTACGGGTCGGGCCCAAGGAACTTCGCGAGCGCCTCCTCGCACTGCGGTGTGGTCACACCAGCACGCTTCGCGAGCCCGGGAATCGAGGCGTGCACGACGCCGTCGATGTCCTTCATCGCGAGCATCGTGATCCACACGACCTTCACGTGCAGGTCCTCCTGCCAGACGGTGGAGTCGAGGATCGACTCGAACAGCTTCACGTAGCTCATGACGCCCCCGGTGCAGCAAATTGCGGCGCAAGCCGACCGCTACCCGATGCGGTTGACGCCTGGATGGGAGCCCGCGTTACCGTCGTCGCATGACGAAGACGATCGGGCTCGTGATGGTGTTGGCGATGACCGCAGCGTGCGAGGACCCGCCGAGCTGCCAGCAGGCGATCACACACCTCTACCGAGAAGCGGGATGCATGTTCATCGACACATCGACCGGACAAACGACGTCCGAGTTGGAGGCAATCGATTCGTGTCAGCAGATCAACGCCGCTGTTCCAGATCAGTGTCGCGGCGAATTCGAGGACTGGCTTGACTGCCTCTACTCGCGCCCATCCAACTCGACGATGGATCAGTGCGCATCGTGCACGCAGGAGTCCGACGCGCTGTTCGCCTGCGGATGACATCACGCGCTCGCCCGCTTCTTCTTCGGCGTCTTGGGCAGGAGGTCGAGCGGGTCAAGTCCGTACGCCTTCGCGACGTCGCGAATCTTCGCGGCCTCGGGCAAGCACCCATCGGACTCCCAAGCGAACACGGTCGGCTGGGTCACCCCGGTCTCGGCCGCGATATCCGCCTGGCGCTTCTTCAGCTTCTTCCGGGCTTTACGAAGTAGCTCACCAACAGTCATGGATTATCGAATAGACTAAAACGATATTGCGCGCAACGGGCTCTCAGGCGCTCGCCATAGACCGAACCAATATTCGGTCGTGGTCCCATGGCGTTGTGTCTGCCGATCCCCGCCCCGAAATCGCGACCAACGAGGAGTGGCGCGGCATCATGGTGCGAGCGCGCAAGGCTTACAAAGGCGAGGGGCTCACGCAGAAGGAGCTCGGCGCCCGCGTCGGTACCTCGCAGAACATCATCTCGCTGATCGAGTCGGGCGAGGTCGAGTCGAGCCAGTACGTCCTCCCCATCTGCGACGTGCTCGAAATCCCGCCGCCGATTCACTACGCGAGCGAGGACCAGAAGATCTGGTCGCAACTCGGGCACGTTCTTCGGAATAAGAATCCGAAGCAGTTCCGACGAGCAATGGCGCTTGTGGAAGCGATGGTCGAGGACGAAGAAGAGGCCGAGCCCGTCGCGAGGCCGGCCCCCACGACACCGCCCTCTCGTAAGTAGCCGCGTCGTTTGCGGGAGTGCCGAGCGCTTCAGTAAGTCTCAGACCCATGGGCGATAGTCGTGTCCATGTACGTCGAACCTGACGACCCTGAAGAGCGGAAGCGGCTGGCGGAGCAGTGGCGAGTGCTTGGAGAAAAGCTGCGGGGGAGATCTCCAGCGCTTTTCCGAAAAGTCGTCGCGATGCTCGTGGGTTCGGGCGTGGATGACGCCGATGGAGCGCAGGAAAATATAGACGACGTCTATCCGTACCATTGACTTGGTCGACTTACTCGCATAGATGGAATCTATGCGGAGGTCGACAATGGGTTACGGTGAAACAGACGAGCAGCCGCTCGTGGATCTGGAACTGCTCGCGCACTTCGAGGCGCGGGATGAGGAGCGCGACGAGCGCGAGGTCGACTTGGACGAGGACGGCTTCGCGCGCGGCTTCGCCGACGACGAGAGCTTCGTGCGCGAGCTGCTCGCGTGGGAGGGCTGCTCGTGAAGGCGACGCTCGAACCGACGTCGCTGATCGTCCGCCTGAACGGCGTGCCGTGCCGCGTGTGGCAGGGCCACACCGAGAAGGGGATTCCGATCTCGGCGCACATCGCCTTGGTCTCCGTCGATCGCGATGCCGACGCGAGCGAGCTCGACGCCGCTCTTCGTGAGGTCGCCGCGCCGCGCCCCGAGCTTCTCGTCCTTCCGGGACGGATGGTGCTCGAATGAGCGCGACGTGTTGGGATCAGCACGCGGCGATGAAGGCCGACCGCGAGACGTGGTCGAAGCTCGAGCTCGTCGGCGTGCAGAGGGCGCCCGCCACGGATGACGACGAGGGTTACAGCCTCGAGCTGCGAAACTGCGCGTGCGGCTCGACGCTCGCACTGCGCATCGAGGTGAAGCCGTAATGGTGGCCGCGAAGAAGCCGGACACGTTCCTCCAGGCGCACGGACTCGTGTTCGCGGGCAGCGACTCGACGACGTGCACCCCGACGCTCACCACGATGGACGCGCTCGCGGTCGGCCACACCCTCCGCGCGATGGCGCGCACGGCACCGGCGTCCGCGCGTGACGCGCTCCTGCGGGTCGGCGCGCAGCTCGTCAGTGCGGCGCAGATCTCGCTCGCGAGCAAGGCGGTGCGCAAGTGATCCGCATCGTCGTGCTCTACGCGTTCATCATGGCCGCGCTCGTCGGCTGCATCAGCTCGGCGTCGTTCGCCGCTGCGCTGCTCATCGGCCTGATGGGCTACGTGATCGGCCGCTGGCGTGCGGTCGACAGCCCGGCGCGCATCGAGGTCATCGGCCGCGACGTGCAGGCGCCGGTTCGCGTGCCGAACGCGATCGTTCGCAAGGTCTGGTGGTTCTGGTGAGCGCCATCCTCGACGACATCGAGCTGAAGTGCCACCCGGAGCCGTTCACGGCGACGTGGCTCGGCAACAAGACGCACGAGGTTCGCAAGACCGACGACCGCACCTTCATGCGCTGGAACACGCTGCTCCTTCGCGAGTGGGACCCAGAGCGTCAGGTGTACAGCGGCCGTTGGATTCGCACCGAGATCACGCACATCACGCGCGGCGGTGAGTGGGGGCTGCCCGCCGACGTCGTTGTGATGTCGGTCCGCACTATCGATCGGGGTGTGTCGTGAGCGCCTTCCTCGTGAAGCTCGCCGAGCACTGCCAGTACGCGGTGTGCCGTAAGCGCATCACCGTGACGGTGTTCGACTCGCAGGGTCGGCTCGACGGCTACTACTGCACCCGGCACGGAACGATCCGCGTCAACGGGATGCACGCGTTCGAGCGCTCGCTCGTCGTGCAGCGCACGAGGGTCGCGTAGTGCGCGCCGAGCTGCTCGAGGCTGTGCGCCCGCTCGCGCTGAAGTTCGCCGAGCAGCTCGTCGACGTCATCGCCACTCGCTTCGAAGGCCAGCTCGACGCCGCGATCGCGGTGGCGTCGTCTGCTCTCGCATCCGATCTGGAGGACACATGGCTTGCATCACCACCTGTCCGCGTTGCGGCACCTGCTACGAAGAGTCCTCCGAAGAAGAGGCGAACGCTCCGACGCGCACGTGCCGTCGTTGCCGATCGACGCCCGTGCGGATGCGGAGCCCGCGGCCGTCACGCGAGAACCTGCAACCTTTCGACGACGCCGGCGAGGGCCGAGGCCGCTGATCCGCGACCTCCGCAAACCCCTCGCGTAGATCGCCAGCCGTCGCCGACGTCGTCACCTCTCTCGACCCCAAGCCCCCCCCCCTACCAGCCTCTCGCCCCTGTCGCACGCAGCCGCGCCGACATCGAAGCGGCGGTCGCGCGCACGCGTGCAGCACGATCCGCCGCCGGGATGGACGCCCGAGCTCGACCGCCGCGAGGAGCTGCTCGCCCTCTCGCAATTGACCGCGTGGAAGAAGACGCACGGGTAGAGCCCGCGCTTCCGACGCCCGCCGCCACTTTCATCTTCTAGGAGCCCCGTGGAGACCCACACCGAATCGACCGACGTCCAAGCGCCTGCACGCGAGCTCGCGCTCGCGCCGCGCGGCAACAACTACGCGATGCTGACCGAGTTCGTCGCGCAGCTCGACAACCTCAAGCTCGTCGCCGAGCACCTGGCGAAGTCGACGCTGCTACCGAAGCTGATGCAGGTGCCCGCGAACCTGCAGATGGTTCTCGCGCAGGGGATCGAGATGGGCTTCACGCCCATGCAGGCGATCCGTGCGAGCTTCATCATCGAGTCGAAAGACCAGCCGCCGAAGGTCGGCTACTACGTCGAGTCGCTCGTCGCGCTCGTCCGCAAGTCGGGCGTGTGTCGCTTCTTCCGCGTCGAGGTGATGACCGCCGAGAAGTGCCGCGTGGTCTGCGCGCGCAAGGATGAGGACGAGGGCATCGTCCACACGTTCGAGCTGACGATGGTCGAGGCGCAGAAGGCGAACCTCGACAAGAAGTGGGAGTGGGACCAAGAGGCCGGCAAGCGCGTCGCGAAGACGAAGTACACGTGGATCACGGCGCCGAGCGACATGCTTCGCGCGCGCACGTGCGGCCGCGCGGTGAAGGCGGTGTTCCAGGACGTCATCTTCGGCATGGCCACGCCGGACGAGCTCGACGCGGTGACCGACGCGCACGTGATCGAGATGATGGAGTCGGGCGCGGAGAACACCTTCGTCGCCGCGCCGGTCGCGAGCTCGCCGGCGCCCAGGCGCTCGCAGTCGGCGGTGTCGGCCGCGGACCTTGCCGCGTCGCGTGCGGTCACGGCCGACACGACGGCGATCGACAAGTCAGCGGCGGTCGACGTGCCCTACAACGAGACGACGCCATTCGACCCGCCGGCGGATGTCGGCACTGGTGACGCCGCCTGGGACGCCGCGCTGCGAGCGCTCGAAAAGGCCGAGGGCTGGGACGTCAACGCGGCCGCCGGCTGGGGGCCCGACGACGTGAAGGAGGAGTTCTCGCGTCGCGCCGACAGTGCCGCATCGAGGAAGGAGCTCAACCAGCTCGGCGGGTGGTCATCGCGCTTCGCCGAGCGTGCGTCGAAGTCGAAGACGTGCGCCGACGTCGCCGCGTTCCTGCGCGACACCTTCAACACCCGCAACACGCAGCTCCGCGACGCCGAGCGTGGCGCGAAGGACGGTGCGGCGTGATCACGAGTGGCAGTGGCCTCGAGCGCTTCTTCTACTGTCGCGCGTCGAACGTGCTGCAACGGACCTACGACGAGCGCGACAACAGCGACACGTCCCGCGGCCGCGAGATCCACGGCCATCTGCATCGCGTCGGCGAGGGTATGGACCCGATCGCATCGCTCGACGAGGTCGAGGAGCGCCATCGCGATGCGGCCGCCGAGATCGACCTCGAGGATCTGAAGGACGTGCTCGGCCTCAGCCCCGAGATGACGATCGCGTACAACCCGCAGACCGACACCGCGCGCGTGCTCGGCTCCGGCCTCGAGCGGCAGTACGAGGAAGCCGGCCTCGAGCCGGACGAGATTCCGGTGACGATGGACGTCATTGGCCTCGATCGCGCCGACGGTCCCACGCGCGGGGTGGTCGTCGACTTCAAGACGGGTTGGGGGCGCATCGCTCCGACACACAAGAACTGGCAGATGAAGGGCGGTGCGCTCGCGCTCGCGCGTGCGTTCGATCTCGACGAGGTCGTCGCGCAGCTGATCTATCTGCGCGAGGGCAAGAGCGTGAAGCGCGACCGTGCTCTCTTCAGCGCGGCCGACCTGGCCGCGATCGCCGGCGAGGCAAAGCTGCGCTGGATGCTCGCTCAACGCGACCGCGCGCTGTACGAGGACAAGGGCATCACCCCGGACGCGACGCGCGGGTCGTGGTGCAAGTACTGCGCGTCGTTCTTCGTCTGCCCGGGGCAGATCAACCTGATCCGCGAGATCGTCGATCCGGCGGGACCGCTCACTGTGCGCGGTCCACTGACGCACGACGAGCTCGCCGACGTCTACAACCGGATGGAGGAGCTCGAGCCCGCGTGGAAGCACCTCCGCAAGTCCATCTACGCCGCCGCGCACGAACGACCGGTGAAGGTGAAGACGCTCGAGGACGGTACGCAGCTGTGGCTCGGCCTCACCGAGGTCGAGGGCAACGAGAAGATCGACGCGAAGATCGCGCGTGAGGTCGTCGCCGAGCTGCTCGACGACCCGAAGGCCGCCGACGAGATCAGCGCGTACACGATCTCGAAGGACCGCATCCACAAGGCGGTGATGAAGCGCGTGCAGCGCGGACAGGGCGCGCCGACCGAGCGCCGCATCTACGAGGCGATCAAGCACCGTCGCGGATCGCACACGCCGATCCGTCACGAGGTCGGCATCTACAAGATCAAACCCGAGCAGCTCGGCCATCAGCTGACGAAGACCGGCACGTAGCCGCTTTCTCGAATCACAAAGGAGGTGACGCATGGCGCGACCTCGCACGAAAGCGCGAGGCGTAGCGGTAGCTGCGAGCGCACGACAACCGGAGCCCCGACGTCGGGGCCAGCACAACAAGGCTCGGTTCGAACATCTCGTTCGAAGAAACACCGGGCCGACTGCCGAGGTGGTCCTGATGGTGGGACGCCGGCGTAGCGGGGACTGGGCTCATGGCCCCGCGATACCGGAAACGCGAGTTCGAGTCTCGCCCGCGGCGCGGAGGCATTGACCATGGAACAGATCGTCAACATCGCACTCGACAAGATCGAGCCGGACCCCGACCAGCCGCGGAAGTACTTCGACGAGTCGAAGCTGCAGGAGCTCGCGGTCACGATCACAGAGCACGGCGTGCGCACGCCGATCACGGTTCGGCCGCATCCGAAGAAGGAGGGCCACCACATCATCAACGTCGGCGAGCGCAGGTGGCGCGCATCGCAGATCGCCGGCAAGAAGACCATCCCCGCGATCGTCGACACGTCGAAGCACGAGCCCGGCCTGCTTCTCGAGCTGCAGCTCATCGAGAACAGCCAACGCGCGGACATCGGCCCGCTCGAAGAGGGCGAGGCGTATCTCCAACTGAAGAAGAAGTACGGCCACACGGTCGAGACCCTCATGGCGCGCACGGGCAAGAGTCGGTCGCACGTCTACGCTCGGATGCGGTTGCCTGACCTTCACCCGTCGGCGAAGAAGGCTCTCGTCGAGGGCAAGCTGCAGCCCGCGATCGCGGACCTGATCGCATCCATTGCCGACTTCGTAATGCAGGAGCAGGCCACGAAGGAGTGCCTCGGCCTCGGATCCGAGCGCGACTACCAGGATGGTCACGTCACGCCCGAGCGCGCGGACGGTTCGACGCCACAGCCGCTGAGCTATCGCGCCGCAAAGACGCTGATCATGACGAAGTACAAGCTTCGTCTCGCGATGGCGACCTTCGACATCGCCGACGCGTCGCTGACGAAGGAGGGCGCGTGCGGACCGTGTCCGTTCCGCAGCGGGAACCAGCCGCCGTTACCGGGTCTCGAGGCGAGCGCCGCGCCATCGTCGAAGTGGGATGACCTCTGTACCCGGCCGGCATGCTTCGAAGAGAAGACCAAGGCCGCGTGGACGAAGAAGTCTCTCGAGCAGCGCGAACTCGGCCACGACGTCCTCGACTTCAAGAAGGCCGAGAAGGCCGGCGTGTTCAACTACGACGGCGTCGGGATCAGGAAGCAATCGCCGTGGGTCGATCCGAAGGACGCGTTGCCGGACGAGCTCGCGCGCGTGCCGGGTTCGAAGGCGACGTGGAAGCACCTGCTCGGCAACAAGCTGCAGTCGCTCCCTCACGCGTACGTGCAGGACATCACCGGAGCAGGACGCTTGCTCGTCGCCCGGGACTCTGCGGTCGAAGTGCTGCGCGACTCCGGCAAGCTCGCCGAGCTGAAGCCAACCGCGAAGGCATCGCCGGCGTCGACGGCATCGAAGACGCCCGAGCCGAAGAAGGCCGACGACCTCGATCTCCGCGACCAGGTGCTGAACGAGATGATGCTCGATGCGGTCAACGCCGCGACAGACGATCTCGGTAAGAAGGACGTGGCCTGGCTCCGCTGGATCGCGGAGTGGCTCGTCGACATCAGCAAGCACTCCGTTCGGCATGACAGCCCGATCCGCAACGGCCTCGATCCGAAGAAGCCGTGGGCCGAGCAGATCCTCAACCGCGCGCAGAAGGCGACGGGGCTGCGTCAGCTGATCACCGCTCTCGTCCTCGAAGACGTCATCAACAACTCGACGAACGAGCCGGACAAGGACGGCACGTTCGCGAAGGCCGTGAAGCTGTTCGGCACGCGCGACTACAAGACGGTCCTCGCTCGGCTGAAGGACGACAAGTTCGTCGCCGAATCGATCGAGGAGTCCGAGCGCGCGATCGCCGAGTCGAAGAAGAAGAGCGCGAAGAAGGGCGGTGCGAAGTGAAGGCGAAGGACTACGGCAACGTCGCCGGCGTCGTACAGGAGGAGCCGGGCTCGATTGAGGGTTCGATCTCGGTCGCTGGCGTTCTCGCCGACTCCGTCCACTCGCCGCCGTCGATGATCTGCGTCGGCTCGCCGGCGAACAGTCCCGTCGACCTCGGTGGTTTCGCGTTGACAGCGACGCAGGCCGTGAAGCTCGGCGCGATGATCTCGGCCGCGGGGCTGGACGCGGTCCGCGCAGACACGAAGCGCGGAGACGTCTCTCGGTCGAGGGCGACGCAGTCGGAGTTGCAGGGTTACTGCAGGGACCTCGCGCCTCGCCTCGATCTCGGCCTGACAGCGGCGCACGGACAGCGTCTCGGGTTCATGCTCTTCGTGTTCGACTTTGGCGAGAAGGGCGAGCTCGCGTACATCAGCAACGCGCAGCGCGAGGACCTTCACGCGGTTGTCGAGCAGCTGCAGGGATACCTGAAGCTCATCGACCAGCGCGGCCCGCGAGGTGTCGGATGAAGGTCCTGACGTCCGCCGCCCTCGAGCACTACCGCACGGCCGCGATCGTCGGCCAGCGGCTCGGCGGCCTCCACCCGCACACCGTCCACGTCAAGCCCGACGAGCTCGCCGCGCTCGTCGACCGCTACACCGACGGCCTGGTCGACGAGGTGAAGATCGCGATCGCGGGGCAGTGCTCGTGCCACGAGCCCGGATGTCTGCACGACCTCATCCGTGCGGCCGCCCGCGATCCCGAGTCGATCATCGAGGGCCTGAAGCACACGATCGCGACACAGGCCGCCGACCTGGATCGGCTCCGCGATGACATCGAAGATCTGAAGGCGAACAGCGTCGAACTGAAGGACGCGTGGGGTCGCCTCGACCACCGTACGAGTGGTCGCCCGTTCTGGACCGAGCGTGACGTTCCGCTCGGCGAAGCGATCGACGAGGTGATCGCCTACTACGAAGCGAGGGTTGCCCGTGCCGGATGACGTCCCGACCCTCGACATCCCCGAGGGCGGATGGTCGAAGTGCAAGAAGTGCCCGAAGTCGATCGTCTTCGCGACGACCTACTCCACCGGCAAGGTCGCCCCGTTCGAGCTCGACGAGAACGGCGAGTGGAAGATCGAGGGCGGGATCGCGAAGCACATCGGTCCGCCCGCACAACAGCTCGAGCTCGGCGCCGAGCCGGGCCCGACGCGCTGGACCTCGCACTTCGCGCGGTGTCCGGCCGCCGACCAGTTCAGGAGGAAGTAGCCATGTCCGACGACATCGACAGGACGCTGCGACTGGCCAACAAGGTCGTTCGCGTTCTCAACAGCGCTCGGCACCCTGCGGACGCCGAGGCGACCATCGCGGCGGTCCGTCGCGTTCACGAGGCTTCGCGATGAAGTTCTTGACGGTGGCCGAGGTTGCCGAGGCGCTCCGCATCTCGAAGCGGTCGGCCTATCGCGTCGTCAAGGAGATGATGCACGCCGAGATCGCCGGTCGCCTTGTGGTCCCGGCCGCGGCCGTGGATCGATACGTCGAACAACGAATGCGAGGGCCGGAATGGGCAAGCTCTACAAGCGCGGCGACACCTACTATGCCGACTACGTCGACCGCCACGGGACTCGTCAGCGGACCTCGACGCGCACCGGCGACAAAGAAGTCGCCAAGCAACGACTCCGGGATCTCGAGCTGGCTACAACCGATCGTCCCGCGTACTCGACGGAAACCGTCGCCCACGCGTTGAGCTACTTCGTCGACGTCGCCTGCGCTGCGCGACCATTGGCAACGATCGCGAGCTACCGACAGAAGGCGCGACACCTCGCGCGGCTCCTCGGCTCCGTGCGCCTGGACGACCTCGACCGCGAGGCCGTCGAGCGCTACATCGCGACCCGCCTCGAGGAGGAGGCGCATCGCCACACCGTCCACAAGGAGCTCGTGGTGCTCCGCGGCGCGATCGGCTCCGCGTACGAGCGGAAGAAGACGACCACGAGTGTCGCGGTGGTGCCGAAGTTCCGCGCCGCCTACTCGCCGCGCACGACGTACCTCACGCCGGATCAATTCCTACGCCTGGTCGATCACCTCGTGCCGCCGGCACCCGCGAAAGCGAAGCCGCACACGCTGCAGCAACGCGAGGACCGGCGCATCCGGCGCGCCCTGTACTGCCTGCTGATCGCGCTCGCGTCACCCCGCGCCGGCGAGGTCGAGGCCATCGGCTGGGAGCACGTGGACCTCGCCCGTGGCGTGCTCCGTGTTCCGAAGGGCAAGACGATCTCGCGCGTCGTCGCGATCCACCCGGTCCTCCGACCGTGGCTCGAGGCGCTGCAGGCTGACTCGGGGCCACTCGTCGACCGATGGACGAACGTCCGCCGCGATCTCCCTCGCGCGTGCGAGCGGGCAGGGGTCCCACGCTGCACGCCGAACGACCTCCGGCGGACGTTCGCGAGCTGGCTCGTGCAGGCCGGGACGTCGCTGCTCGTCGTGTCGCGACTGCTGGGGCACTCGTCGACGCGGATGGTGGACCTCGTCTACGGTCAGCTCGACGAGGCCACGCTCGCGGCTGCGATCCAGCGGCTGCCCGGCGGCTGTGACGCCGGTGTGACGAACACGGTGCCAACCCGTGGCACTCCAGGCGCTGGAGGCACGCACCACCATCCGCCGTCGATCGTGAATTCCGTCGAGGAATCCGCGATTTCGTCTACTTCTGTCGTGCCCAGGGACGGAGTTGAACCGCCGACACGCGGATTTTCAGTGCTCGTGGACATCGCCCCGAAGCGTAGGCGTGGTGCGCATTTGAAGCTCGTCGGGTGAGTCACTGTGCCGCCGGTGTGACAGTCGCCGGTTCGAATCCACGCAACCTCAGACCGCATCGCACGAAGGGGTGGTTGCCTCTTCGTCGCCGCCCTCGCTCGTCGTCCCCTCACCGACCTCGAGGAGCGCCTCGCCTTGCGGCTGCTCTACTGGTTTCCGGGCCCGCGATCCTGAGGCCCGATACCGCCTCGCCCGCCGCTCCTCCACAGACTGTCCACAGGTGCGCCGCGTGTGGCCGAGACCGCCGCACATGCTGCAGCGGTTGCGCCGTAGCTTCCCGCCGCGCGGACCGCGCACCTCGCCGGCGAGCTGCTCGATGTGCCCGTCCTCGAGGCGCCACGAGCTGGAGATCGCGAGCGACATGATAACGATGCGCTTTCCTAGCGCATCGGCCTTGCCGTAACGCGGGGTTGTGGCACAGGGGAGGTACCTTCCGGGGATTGCGTCAAGGCGTGCGACCACGCCGGGGAAGTAATCCTCGAACAGCTGCTTGGAGCTCAGTAGCTTCTGCTCCTCCACCTCCGTCACGACGAAAATTATAGGCGGCCGGGTGCTACACGAGATGGATCAAGCGCAAAAAAAAAGGGCCGGTTTCCCGGCCCTGCTGTGAAGCATCTTGCTGCGACCGTTCAGGTCGCTTGCGTACCTTATGTGGAAACACACAAGGTTCGAACGCCATCAGCTCCGTCCACTGCTCAACGAGATCTCCGTCGATCTCACCACTTTCGATCATCGGGTTGATCATCGCTGCAGCAACGCGATGCTTCTCAAAGAACTGTTGCTCCAGTTCCTTCCGTTCACGCATGAACGTCGCAGGGGTCATCTCTTCGATGCCCAGCTCATCCATCCGCTGATCAAACTCTGCAAGCGTCTTCACCGGGCGCTCCCTTCTTGTGGGCTGAGTGTATAGACACTCTGCATACGCTTTGTCATGGGGGTAGCCCCCCATTCGGGTTTCACCATCCCAACGGGATGCGACGCCGGCTAGTACTTCCATCGCGTCCGCGTCGGGTCCCACTCGACCGGAATCGGATAGCCGCCGATCTCGAAGCCGTCGCCGCCATCGTCCAGGCCGAGCTCGGCGGACATCGGCAACGCGATGCCCCGCCAGATAGCCGAGCCCGGATCGTCGCGTCGTGACTTCGACGATTGCCGGTGCGCGACGAGCTTTGTGACCTCGCCGCCGTGCTTCGCGACCTCGCTGGTGATCCACCGGATCAGCTCGCACGTCGCAAGCTGCGCCTCCATCGTGAGCACCTGGCCCTGCTCGCGTTGGGGCGTCGATGGGTCGTTCCACACCGTCTTCGGGTCGCCGTCGACGCCGGCGTAGAGGCCGTCGATCTCGATGCCGACACACCGCGTGTTCCAGCCGTTGCCGTGGATGACGATGCGATCCGGATCGTGCAGCCACATCACCTGACCCGAGCGGGTGACGCCGTAGTGCGCGCCCACCGTGTTCCAGCGCGACGGTCGCTCGCCGAGCACGCAGGCCGTCTGATGTAGCGTGATGCCGGTGACAGTCGTCCACGGCCGCCCGCGTGTTGCGTAGCCGTGATGCGACTGCGCCGCGGTCTTCCGCAGGTCGACGAGCCGCGCGGGCGGCGAGTACGCCTTGAGCGGCTTCACCACGACAGCACCCACAGCATGAAGAGGGCGCACAGGCCGCACGCGATCACGGTGACCACGGCGCGCTTCATCGGACGCACCCTCGATAGGTGGTGGTCCACACGCACGAGCCAGGGCGCGTGGTGCAGCGTGCGAACTTCGCTTCGTCTGGCTGCCCTCCGGTGAGGCGGCACGCCGCCGATCGCTGACGGTCGAGCGTGTCGTCGCGATGGCAGGTCGACGCCGCGAGCGCGAACGCGAGAAGGAGGATCACGGCGTCGCCTCGGGCTTCACGATCTCGATGTCGAGGCCGAGCGTGGGCACCGTACGCTTGTCCTCGGGCGGTGGCTCGAAGGACTTGGGGAGCTTCGCGGCGAGATCGATCAGCGCCTGAATCTGCGCCGGGAGCTGCGCAGCGGCCTCTGCGTTCTTCCGCGCAAGGATGCGCTTGCGGACCTCGGTGACGCCGCGCTCCACGAGCTTCAGCATGATCGCGTCCGTGATCGCGTTCTGCTTCATACCCATGCGTGCGAGCGCCTCGTTCGCGGCGACGATCAGCTTCGAGCGGACAGCGCTGGCGGTCTCCTCGGACTCGGCAAGGGCGATGACCTTGCCTTCGAGGGCGTCCCACAGCGCGTCGGTGATGTCGGCCTGCTTCTCGCCCTTCGCTTTCTTCCACAGCCATCCGCCGACGGTGGTGACTGCCGTGATGAGGACGGCGACGAGGTTCGGGTCGAGCTTCGAGAGGAATTCCATGGCAGTCACTTCTTTCGTCGGGGGTTGTTCGGACGGTTCGGATCGTCGAGCCACTCGTGCAGCTGCAGTGGCACTTGTTCGAGCGTGTCGCGCTTGCGCTTCGCGTCGGCATCGGCCGCGAGCCCGCGCTCGTACGCGGGGAAGCAGTGGGTGCAGAGCGACGGCGCGTTCGTCAGCTCCTCGCGACGAAGCACGGCGCGCAGGACGTTGAACTTTCGACCGCAGCTCGTCGCCTGATGGTTCGGCGTGAGCTTGTGCCACAGGCCGTCTTCTTCGGTGTGGACGTGCACGACTACCTCCGCACGCGGCGAGACATCGGGATCGTCGATGACGAGTGCGTCCTCACGGTCCTCGTCGAACGCAAAGGTGGCGCGGGCGTCGTGCAGCATCGGCTACTCGCCTCCATCGTGGTGGGTTCCGCGGCGAGGTAGCCGTGTGCCTGCAGTGGCCGCGACCCCCTTCGCCGGCGTGTTCGATCGCGTCGGGATGGGCTGATTGACGGGCGTGAATTCGTCGCGATACCAGCGCGCCTCGTCGAGCTTCGTCCTCACCTCGACGATCGCTTCGCCGAGCTCGCGGTGGCTCTCAATGTCCATCGTGTGATGGCCGTCGACCTTCGCGACGAGCGAGGCGAACGAGTCGATCAGTCCCTTGAATCCGTCAGCGAGCGCCTTCGTGCGCTCCTTCTCCTCCTCGCGGCGGTTGCGCATGCGCGCCAGCTCGACGCGGTAGACGACGAACAAGATCGCCCCGCTGATCCCGAGCTGGAGGAGGAGCTGCTCGGGGGTCACGGCGCAGCAACCTCCACGTAGCCCGAGAACTTGAGCGGCACCGCACCGGTGTTGCGCACGATCACTTCACACAGCGTCGACGGCTCGTCGCCGGCGCGGTCGTAGCAAGCCGAGTGGAGCTCCCATGGTCCGGGCGAGAGGACGCAGAGGCGCGTCGCCTCGTCGTAGTGACCGACGCATCCGTCGATCGCGACCGCGCGTGCACCGAGCTCGACGGCGCCGCTCGCGGTGATCGAAGCGCCAGGCGCGACCTCGACGTCCGTGGCAACCTCGAGGCGCTTGCGGGGCCCCGTAGGATCCGACGCCGGCGCCGCGAGCTCGAGCGGCTCGGCGGTTGTCGGGCTTGGCGTCGCGGTGGACGAAAGATCGCCGCCGCCCGTCGCGAGCGCCGTGATCGACAGCGCGAGCGCCGCGGTCGCGAGGCCGTGCTTCTTTGCAGCGCCGGCGAAGACGGTGCCGTAGGTCTCGGGGAGGTCACTCACGGCGCGCCTCGCGTGCAGGTCCACCGTCCGCGCTCGTTCTTCGCGCACGACCAATCGTCGGCTTCGAGGTCGACGGTGGTGAAGACGCCACCGTCGTATCGATCGGGCCACGGGCCGACGGTCAACGAGCGCCGCTTGTCAGAAGGCACGAACGCTGGCGGCAGGCGCTCGACGGCGTTGAGGTAGGTCAGGTTCGAGTCGTGCAGCGGCGTGATCTTCAAGTCGCGGAGCTTCGGCGGAGCAACTGCTAGGGTCGTGTCGAGCGTCCAACCGCCCGAGATGCTCGTGATGTCGCCGAAGTCGCGGCCGGCGATCGGGACTTCACCGCGGTCGACCTGCTCGACTGGTCCACGCTCGATCGCGACGCGCGTCAGCGGTCGCAGAACGAACGCAGCGGTCGCCACGGAGATCATGAGCGAGACGATCACGACGAGCGCCACCGCGATGTGCGGCGCCGCGCGGCGAAGAAGTGAGACGGGCGAGATGGCTTGGCGCGTGAGCATCGGACGGTCCTTTCAGAGCATGCATTCGCAGTGGTAGGTGATCGTTTTCGCGCCGGCCGATGTCGTCGACACGGTGAAGGCGCTCGTGGTTGGCGCGCTCGTCAGGTACGTCCCCGCGGTGTCAGTTCCGCTGACGACGCAGCTCGAGGCATTCGTCGAGCACGCCTGCGTGTACGTCACCGTGCACGCGTTAGGTCCGTCGGTGCACGTGATGGTACCGGTGGCGTCCGTCGAGTAGCTCTCGATCGTGCACACGCTCGTGCAGCCGCTTAGCGTCGGCGCCGTGCCGAGCCGGTACTGACGACCGTACGCCGAGGTGTTGTCGTCGTTGCCGTTGCCCCAGAGCGTCGAGTTCTCGGCGTAAACCGTGGGTCCGTAGAAGGTCACCTCACGGTTTGTGCCGTCAAAGAACGCGATGGTATCCCCCGTCGCCGTCCCGGTCCCATCGTAAATCCCGAGCGAACGCGTCTGAGTCGTCCCCTCGTTGTAGCCGGCCGCATTGATACGCCCGGTTGCTGCGCCGTTGGTCCCAAGCGCGAAGTTAAGCGAGCCGCTGAGCAGGTAGCTCGTCCCGCCGTTCGCGTACATCCCAAGGTTGGCGATCACCCATCCACTCGAGCCGCCTGCGGAGATCGTTCCGTTCACCGTGCTCAACCCCGCGGTCACGCTGAGGCTGCCTGTCAACGTATATGCCGAACCGCTCTTGGTGATCGTTGAGTCGCCGACGGTGCCGGCGCCCGTTGCGATCGGGATCGTGTTGTTCGTCAGACTTCCGGTAATGCCCGCGTCGGCCGTGCACGTCCCGACGCCGCCCGCGCCGATCGCGCTGATCTTATCCGTGCCCGAGCAGCTCGTCGTGGTGATGTTGAGCTTCGCCGACGTGACCGTCGAGTTGTCGATGGTCATCGTCGTCCCGGTCGAGCCAACGGTGATGTCGCCGAAGTCGCGATCGGCGACCGTGAACGTCGTACTCGTGAGCGTCAGCGAGTTCGCGCCAGCCGAGTACGTTGTGTTCGTGTCGGTCGGCGTCACCCACGTGCCATCGCCGCGGAGAAACGTCGTCGACGATCCACCGGTGGGAACGTACCCCGTCGTACTGCCGCCAGCGTAGGCGCGCTCAGTCAGGGCACACGATCCGCTCGAACACGTTGCTCCGGGCGTACCGCCGACCCCGAGAGGCGCGGTGGTCGTCACTGCGGTCACGTCGCCGGAGCCGAGCAACGCACATTCCCAGCTCGTCCCGTTGGACACGTACGCGGACCCCGAGAGGCACGGTGTGATGCGAAGCGGCGATCCGTTCGAGCCCGTTCCAGTGAGCGGCGCGGTCTTGGAGAATCCGATGCCGGGCTGTGCGTCCACGAGGCGAATCGCGAGCGCGACGATGATTGCGGTGCTGATGACAAGCGCGGTAGCGATGCGACGCATGACTTAGGCCTCCTTCGTGGTGCGGAGCTCGGTGACTCCGGTGACCGTCTTTGCGGCGACGAGGTAGACGGTGATCGACGCAACGAAAGCGGCCCATTCCGGCCCGGTCAGTTTGCTGACGACGACGAACACCGTAGCGATCGCGAGCAACGCGAGACACCATGTGCCGCGCTCGGATGCCAGGAGATCACGTGCGCCGCTCACTGCGACCCCAGGTGACCAAAGCACCACGCGTTGTATGTCGCGCCGGCAACG
>CAZZDD010000046.1:0-22568 GCA_964652185.1 uncultured Candidatus Peribacteria bacterium
CTTACACGATTTGCAGATAGCGTGCGTTCACTCGGATTTTTGTTCAATCTTTGCAGGAAAGACCCTTCCTTGAAGAGGGCAAGATTCGAGGCACATGGTGATCATAGACATTCGAGAAGTCTCCTCGTCTTGGAAGGCGACGGTACGAACGGAATTCAATTTGAGGGCACGCACAATGTGCCGTCAGAAAGGTCACAATCGAGAGTTGAAAAAGAAACAATCGTTGCCCGTCCGATTGAGAATGGCACACTGGAACAACCTCGCGTAACAGTAGAGATTGAACGGATCAATTTCCAAACCTCTGTACTATTGAAAGGCGACGAAGGACGGGAGTTGGCGTGCGTGACTTTTTCTGAATATGAAGGAGAGACAAAAAATCCTCCCATCGTACGAATGTCAGACTCGCTTGATGAAGGTGAATTACATACGGCCATCGCAATGCTTAAACGCCTCTTCGAGGCGTACGCAGCTGTAGCAACAGAGCGCGATAATCTGCCAAGTTCAGTGGACGATTTTAGAAATCAGTTCGGTCGATTGCTTTCGCAATAATACGTCGAGCAATGTACAAAACAGACCCTCTCAGCGAAGGTCTGTTTTTGAAATGATCGGTGTTTCTTAGTTTGATTCCGTGCTCATCTCGATGACCTTACCGCGGATGGTGCGGCGGATGTTGCTCGCCGGCTTGCGGGCCGTCTTTGCGTTCAACTTGCGGATGCATGCGATTTTCTCCTTCCCTTCGAACGCCATGCAGCGGGACGTGCGGTTCAGCGCTTTGTCATCGGAGCGGCGTTCCATGCGGTCCTTTTTTCTCTTGGCGCCCGGGTTGTGCTTCACAATGCACTGCGCCTTGAGGAGGCCGGTGAGATTTTCGCAGGGCTTTTTCCAGTCGTTGCCGCTCGTTTCGGACGTAACGGTCGCATCGACGGTCGTCGTTTCTTCGGCGAAACCGACGGACGGAACGGATGCCGCGAGCATGGCGGCTGCGGCGAGGGCCGCGAGGGAACGGTTCATAAAGAGGGGGGAGAAATGAAAGGAACGTGAATACTCTATCAGGCCGCTTCGCATGCTCTATTGCGGCCGAGGGTGTTTCGGTGTCATGTACGCACGACAGTCGCAGTGGTCGTCGCTGGTCTCGTGTATGATTTGGCGTATGCACGTACGTTCTTCGATGTGCGCAGGCATGGTCGTTGCGGATGACCGCAGCGATGAGGTGCTCGCGACGGTGACGGGCGTGTTCGTGCATCCCGATCTTGGAAAAGTGGAGGGCTTCTTCGTGCGGACAAGCGTCGGGGACGAGTTTCTCGCGGTGCAGGACATCGCCCGGTGGGGTCGCCATGTGTCCGTGCGCGATCCCGACACGATCGCTCCTCTCGATGAGCGTGTTCGTCTGAGTGCGCTGTGGGATGAAGGACGGTCCGTATTGGGCCAGAAGATCGTGACCGAAGCGGGGATGTTCGTGGGGAGGTGCGCCGACGTACAGTTTGAGACGGATACTTTCAGGCTTGAATGGCTGTTCCCGCGCCGGTGGTTCCGGTGGAAGCGTCCGCTGCCGGCGTGGGCGATTCTCGAAGTACGGCCCGATGCGGTCGTCGTGCGCGAAGGGGAAACAGCGGTACCCACAACTGCCGAGACTGCGGCAGTAGGCGTGATGGAGGCGGCCATTGGAAACACTCCAGCCCAGGGATAGTAAAAAGGACCCCCGAAGGAGTCCTTTTGGTATTGATGAGAGCGGGGCATCAGTTTAGACGACTTCTTCCGAGAGGTAGACCGTGATGAGGCCGACGATCACGCGGGCGAAGAGGACGATGACGAGACCTGCGAGCGCGTAGAAGATCGCCTTCTTGGCCTTGTCTTTCTCTTCGTCGTTGCCTTGTGAAACGATCAGGCGGATACCCGCGATGATCACAACCACGACGGCGATGAGTGCGAGGAAGTTGAGGACGGCGTTGATGATGTCCGTGATGATATCGCGGATGCCATCGGAGCCTGCGTCGCCCGCTCCCGGCGTGCCTTCGATGTCAGGTTCCGGACCGGCAAACTGCGCGAGCGCGCTCGAGACGGTTACAATGCTCGTCACTGCCGCGGCGGAGGCCGACAGCGAGAATTTCTGGAAAGCGTTCATAAGAGAAAGGAAGGGAGGAACGTCTTCAGTAGTCTTGTCCAGTGACACACCGTGCGCAAGCCTTTCGGCTGCGCAGCACGTGACATTCCGTTGACACAAATTTCTTCTCCAGCGCCGTTGCACTCATTCGGTTTCGCGGCTTCCGAGGAATCCGATGACGAGCAGGATGACCGCGGGCAGTGCGAACCACACGTGTTGATACTCGACGATCGCGCCGACCAGCGGGCTCGTGAGTTCGACGCCGCCGAGGGCGGGGGCCGATGCGAGTGTGCGGTCGAGAAGCGGTTTCCCGGTGATGTACGTGACGAGCGACGAGAGGAGCAGTGCGGCCGTCGAGAGGCCGAGCGCGGCCGAAACGCCGATGTCCCACGCGGCGCCGAACCCGCTGCCCGTTTCGATGTGAATGCCACCTTTCATCGCCATGAAGACGACGGCGACGGCGAAGAGGATGATCTTCACGATCGAGAGCGATTCGGGCGAGAGGCTCAGACCGACCATCGACGCGGTCGATGCGTTCATGAGCAGGAGCGCGACGTTGCCGAGGGCTTCGACCGCCACCAGCGAGATGTACGATGCGACGATGATCTTTACCGAGGCGTCCCGTCCCACGATGAAGCTGTACGCCACGACGAGCGCGACGAAGAGAATGATGAGGAGGTCCCAGCTCAGTTGGATGTCCATGGTACGAGTATATCCATATACTCGTACACCTTACAGCTTCAATGTTTCACTCGCGCTTGTCGAGAATGCGTTGAATGAAGAAGCCCCTCTTTCAAGCTGCATCCAATATCCCGCACCGGCGATCATCGCGCCGTTGTCGGTGCAGTAGTCGTTTTTCGCGGGCCAGCGCGTCGTCGTGCCGAGTGCCGCGACCATCGCGCGCAGGTGTTCGTTCGCGGAGACGCCGCCGACGAGGTGCACTTCGCGCGCGTCGGGATGGCGTGCGAGCGCGTGCTTCAGGCGGTCGACGAGGTGCAGGCAGATCGCGTGTTCGAAGCTGGCCGCGAGGTCTGGCAGGCGTGTCAGCGCGGATGGATCGTCGCGCAGGACGTAGCGCAGCGACGTCTTTAATCCCGAGAAGCTCCAGTTCAGCGTGCCGTCGCCCGCGAGCGGGAGGGGAAAGGGGAATGCAGTGTTATCGCCGCCCGTCGCGGCCTTCGCCATGGCCGGACCGCCGGGGTAGGGGAGGCCCATCAGCGACGCACCTTTGTCGAACGCTTCGCCTGCGGCGTCGTCCCTTGTTTGGCCGATGAGCTGGCCTGCGGTGTGCGACGTGCGCAGCCAGAGGTCCGTGTGTCCGCCGGAGACCGAGAGTGTGAGGATGGGGAACGACGGCGGAGACCGGAGGCCGGAGACCGGATTGTCGTCGAGGCCGAGCCACGGTGAACTCAAATGGCCGAGCGTGTGGTGCACGCCGATGAGTGGCTTCCTGTGAATCCACGAGAGTGTGCGTGCGGTGATGGTGCCGACGAGCAGCGACCCGAGCAGGCCGGGCGCGTGCGTGACCGCGACGGCATCGATGTCGGTGATCGTGCAACCCGCGTCTTTCAGTGCCGCGTCGATCACCGGCTGGATGCACTCGAGTTGGCGCCGTGCGGCTTCTTCCGGAATCACGCCGCCCGTCTTTTCGAACATCCCGCTCGAGCTGGCGATGACGTTGCTCAACACGCGGCGGCCGTCCTCCACCACGGCCGCGGCGGTCTCATCGCACGATGTTTCGATCCCAAGGATCTTCATGCGCCGAGTATACGGGTACACTGCGTGGCGTGATCGACTTTTTCCCCGCACAGAACATCGCGCTGCGAATCGCCGGATTCCCTATCTATTGGTATGGAATTCTCTATTTGGTGGCTTTTGTTACAGCTGCGGTTCTCCTACCGCGATTGCAGGAGCTTCGAAAGCTGAAACTCTCGAAGGGGGAGTGGAACGACATCCTCACCTGGGCCGTCGTGGGCGTCCTGCTCGGTGGCCGCCTCGGCTACGTGCTCTTCTATCGCTTCGCGGACTTTTTGCAGAATCCGATCCTCCTCTTCGACGTCCGTTCCGGCGGCATGGCATCGCACGGGGGGATGATCGGCGTGGCGCTGGCGTTCGCGTGGGTGATGCGAAAACGCGCGTGGTCCGAGAAGCTCTCGATCGCCGACATCGCCGTGGTCCCGGTCGCGATCGGTTTGGCGCTCGGGCGGTTCGGGAATTTCCTGAACCAGGAACTGTACGGCACGGTGACGACGCTCCCGTGGGGGATGGAGTTCGACGGCGTGCAGGGGCTTCGGCATCCGACGCAGCTCTACGCCATCGCGAAAGATCTTTCGATCGCAGCGCTCTGCTACTGGTATCTACGCCGCACGATGACGTCGTTCGTTCCTGGTCGCGCGCTCGCGCTCTTCCTCATGCTCTACGGCGTTCTGCGGTTTATTGTCGAGATCTTCCGTGATCAGACGGGGATTACGATGTGGGGACCTCTGAGCGAAGGGCAGGTGCTGACGGTGCCGGTGTTTCTAGTGGGAGCGGCCATTTGGTACTGGACAGTGCATCGATCGAAAGGATGTTCGTGAGAAAACTTCGCCGGTGGATCGCGCACGGGCCGTGTTTCTTGATGGCTTCGATGTGCAGCGGGGCGGCGTAACCTTTGTGGCTCTCGAAGCCGTAGAGCGGGAACTGCTTCGCGTACTCGTGCATCATGCGGTCGCGGGTGACTTTGGCCACGATCGACGCCGCGGCGATGCACGCTTCTTTCGCGTCGCCTTCGATGATGCTGCTATGGACGTAGTCGAACCAATACTTATCGCGCCCATCGACGAGGAGATATGTGGGCGTGATTTTCTCTGCGAGCATGGCGACCGCGCGTTGCATTGCGCTTTGGTTGCTCTCCATGATGCCGATCGTGTCGATATCGAGTGCCGACGACTGTGCGACGCCCCAAGGACAGTTGGCTGTGATCCACGCGTAGGATTCTTCGCGCTCGGCGTCGGTCAGTTGTTTGCTGTCGAAGAGCCTGATGCCGTCGATCTGCCATCCGCCTGCCAGTGTTTTCTTCGGTTCGCGCGGCAGGTGAACGGCTCCCGCTACGACCGGTCCGGCCAAGGGTCCGCGTCCCGCTTCGTCGACGCCGACGATGATAGGTGGATTCTTCATAGAACGACTCGTGGTGTCGTAGCATGCTACGACACCACTGTTACAACGATCGAAGGATATCTCTCACCACCTGCCGTTCGTTCCACGGTACTTTGCCTTCCTTGAGCCACATCGTCGTGTCGCTGCCCTTGCCGCACAGGACGACCGTATCGCCGGGCTTCGCTTCTTTCAGCAGGAACGCGATCGCCTCCTTGCGGTCGAAGATGCGGTGACCCTCGACCTTCGAGTGGTCCATGCCCGCCCACACTTCATCAATGATTTTCCGTGGGTCTTCCGTGTACGGGTCTTCGTTCGCGATGACCGCGACGTCGGCGTACTCGCTGACGATCTTTCCTACGACCGGGCGCTTCTCCTTCATGCGGTCGCCGCAGCTGCCCGCGAGCACGAGCAATCGACCCGCGCATTCCGTTTTCAATGCTGATAACGTTTTTTCATACGCCTGGGGCGTCACCGTGAAGTCGACGTAGACTTTGAATGCCTGGCCTTCATCGATGTGTTCCATGCGCCCGGGGATGCCCGGGAACGACGAGAGAGCAGCGAGCGCATCGCTGACCGACACGCCGCACCCGATCGCGCAGCCGATGGCCGTGAGCGCATTCAGTTTGTTGAATTCGCCCGGGAGTTGGAGTGACAGGGGATGGCGTTCGGTCTCTTTGTGGCCGCTTTTGACGTGTATGACGGTCTCCCCTTTCTCTTCATCGAGCCAGAGGAGCGTTGCCGTGCCGACCATGATCGCGCCGTGCTTCGGTGAAGCCGTTGTCACCACCGTGCGGAAACTCGGTACGTCGATAAGGTCTTTGTAGGATGGATCGTCGCCGTTGAGGACTTTCGTTCCTTTGCCCTTCAGCATCCGGAAGAGAATCTTCTTCGCGTTCAAGTACTCAGCCATCGTGCCGTGGTAGTCGAGGTGTTCGGGGCTGAGGTTCGTGATGGCTGCTGCCCGCGGGAACGTGAACCACGTGCGGCCTTGGAGCAATCCGTGCGACGAGTATTCGAGCACGGCATGCGTGCAGCCTTTCTTTGTCGCGTCGTAGAGAAATTTTTGGATCGCGAACGGTCCGGGCGAGGTTTTCTGCGTCGCGTTCCAGCGGACGTCGGCGCCGGTCTGGAAGAACGCCGTCGAGAGTGCGGCGGTTTCGCGTCCGGATTTCTGCAAAATATGGGCGATCATTCCCACCGTCGTCGTTTTGCCGTCGGTGCCCGTTACTCCTACAACAAACAGGCGGCGTGCGGGAAAGCCGTAGCGCAGCGCGGCGGCGAACGCCTTCGTCCTGTGGAACAGGAGGCGCAGGGGGTGGGTTTCAGGAATTGCCTTCTTGAGCGTGTGTAACATCGAGCCCCAGCGTAGCACGGGCGGAAGCGACGTCGCGTTGGATTTCTCGCTGTAATTCCTCAACGGATGCGAAATCGCGCACGTCTCGGATGAACGAGGCGAGCTCGACCGTGAGTGTGGCAGGGATGGTCTCGGGCGGGGGGCACAGGAGGTGGACTTCGACCGATGGACTGTCTTTGAACACCGGACGGGGACCGGCGTGCATCACAGCGGGCAGGCGTGCGCCATCAAGCATTGCCCACGCGGCGTAGATGCCCTCGCGGCCGATGGTCTCGAGCGATGAGGGGTCGAGGTTGATTGTAGGAGTTCCAAGTCCTTGGCCTCTTCCGGAGCCGGTGATGACGTGTGCGGTGAAAGAGACGAGCATGGGAAAGAAGTGTACTCATACACTCGTATACCCGTATACCCCTTCGTTGTATCACTCGCTCTCTTCTTCTCTTTCTTCATCGCTCATCGCGACCGCGTTCTTTTGAATCGTCTTGAAGTCGTACGGGAATCGATACGTTTCCATGGCCCGCACCGCGGCGGCGAAACAGTGCCAGTGCGTGAGTTGGTCGTAGGTGAACGCGTTGCCCGCTTCCTGGTTCGGATCGTAGTTCGTGAGCATGCTCGACGCCGGCGAGATCGGTACGACGCCGTGACTGAGGCACGCCTGTAGGTCGTCGCTGTCGCCCGGGGGTGCGCAGAAGAGCGCCATGTCCGATGCGGTCAGGACGTTGTCGATCATCGTTTTGTCGTTGGCCACGATCGCGACTTTGTGCGGTTTGTCCGTCGCGAGCGTCGAGAAATACGAACCGTATTCCTTCGAGCCTTTGCCGATCACGACGATCTGCAGCGGGAGCGAGAGTAATCCGGCCATGACGTCTTCGAGGAGTGTGCCGCCAAGCGCGTCGCTCATACCAGCCGGCAAACAGACCATCGCACGTCGAGGCTGCTTCTCCCAACCGAGTTCCTTTTGGAGGTCCGCTTTCGCAGCCGACTTTTGGTCGAGAATCGTCGGTGCGCGGGTGGCTGGTGTCATAGGTGGGTGTGTTTGAGGTTTCTTGTTAGTATAGCGGAAATTCGCTGTTTTTTCCAGGGGGCGGAGCTTGAGGAAAAGAGGGGATCGGTGCCTGGTAATACTCTCTACACCGGCGCTCGCAGGACGCTCGAAACGTGGGTAGGATGCGGGCTCTGGAACACCTCGTTCTCATCGATGGCCATCACCTTATGTACCGCGCCTATTGGGCGATTCCGCGCACGCTTACGACGAAGGCAGGGGAGCAGGTGAATACGATCTTCGGTATGGCGTCGATGCTGCTCTCGATCATGAAGATGGAGCAGCCCGATCGGATGGTCGTGTGTTTCGACGCGGGCGAAGAGACGTTCCGCCACGAGCAGAATGAAACCTATAAAGCCGGACGCGCCGAAACGCCGGATGATTTCTACGTGCAGATTCCGCGCGTGCTCGAACTCATTGACGTCTGGAAGCTGCCCCATGCCGAGAACAAGAAGTACGAAGCCGACGATCTCTTGTGCGCGTATGCCAAGGCAGCGACGGACAACGGCGACCGCGTGACGATCGTCACCGGCGACCGCGACGCGTTCCAGCTCGCCACCGACAAAGTCCGCATCGCCATTCCGCACAGCGGCTACATGCAGGCCGAGTATCTGGGGCCCGATGAAATCTTCGCCAAGTACGGCATTCGCCCCGATCAAGTTCCCGCCTACAAAGGGCTCGTCGGTGACAGCTCCGACAACCTGCCCGGCGTGAAGGGCATCGGTCCGAAGACGGCGTCGGAATTGCTGCAAAAATATCAGACTCTCGAAGGCGTGTACGAGAACCTGGGCGACATCCGCCCGACGGTGCGCGCGAAGCTCGAAGCGGACAAGGAAGCAGCGTTCTTCTGTCAGCACATGGCGTTGCTCGTATGCGATATCGAATTGAAGCCGCCGTACGAAGACACGGTCTTGAAAGACATCGACGCGCCGGCGGTGATCGCGTTTTTTGAGCAGATGGAATTCACGATGCTGAAGCGGCGATTGCTTGAATTTTTGAAGACGCCGTACGGCGCGGGAATCACGGGCGGTGATGTCGCTGCGCTCGTTGCGTCGGTGTTTGAGGATGTCCCGGCGCAGAAGCCGCAGCAGCAACTTTTCTGAGAGTGAATCACACGCGTGCACCGACGATTTTTTTGCGAAAAATTTTCTCAAAAATGTTGTCGCGTATATTTCGACGAAATTTTCTTGCGCACATTTGCTACTCATTCGATTATGAAGGAAAAATCGCATGAACACATCGTTAGGTTCAGCCCTTCGTGTAGCGGAAAAATATGAATAGTTTTTGTGCACGACACACGCAAACTTGTATACAAAAGAGAGTCGATGGCGCTTGCGGGCTTGTGCAAGCGATCTCTACACTTCGCATCCGAAACAGCACTTCGTTCCTGAAGCGCGCACCTCCCTCCTCCTTATGCCAAAAGAACGTGTCATCGCCAGTCTGGATATTGGAAGCTCCAAGATTCGCACTGTCGTCGCTATTGCAGATCAGTCCGGTGACCACACCGTCCCGAACATCATCGGCGTCGGCCTTTCTCCTTCCTTGGGTATCCGGAAGGGCCAGGTGATCGACGTCGAGGAACTCATCCACAACATCATCCTTTCTTTGGAAGACGCGGAGCGCATGGCGGGTGTGCCGGTGAACCACGTCTTCGTCTCTCTCAGTGGATCGCACATCGAGTCGTTTGACAGCCGCGGGGTCATCGCCATCTCCGGCAGCGACATCACGATGGACGACATCGGTCGCGTTCTCGAGGCCGCCCAGGCCGTCTCGATTCCGCCGAACCGTCGCATCCTTCATATCGAACCCAAGGCCTACTCGGTCGACGAGCAGCGCGGAATCAAGAACCCCCTCGGCATGACGGGCATCCGCCTCGAGGTCGAAGCGCACATCATCACGGGTCACATCCAGCACGTGAAGAACATCGAGAAGTGCATCGGCCAGGCGGGCGTCGATATCGACGCGTTGGTTCCGGCCACGATCGCGTCCGGCGAGGCCACCCTCACGAAGCGACAAAAGGAACTCGGCGTCGTCGTCATCGACGTCGGAGCGGGCTGCACCTCCATCGCGGTCTATGAAGAAGGAACCATTCTTCATTCCGTCGGGCTCCCGGTCGCCGGCGAAAGCGTGACCAACGATATCGCGATTGGACTCCGCACGTCGGTCGACACGGCCGAGCGCATCAAGATCGAATTCGGTTCCGTCCTCCCGCAGGAAGTGCCCGAGCGCGAGATGATCGATCTCTCGTCGGTCTCGCGTGTCGATACACAGACGGTCTCGAAGCGCTACATGGCCGAGATCATGCAGGCGCGTTACTTCGAAATCTTCTCCCTCGTGAAAGCCGAACTGCAGCGCATCCAGCGCAGCGGCATGCTTCCGGCGGGCGCGGTGCTCACGGGAGCGGCGTCCAAGGCACCGGGCGTGCTTGACTTGGCGCGCGACGTCCTCGGCCTCCCGGTGCAGATGGGTTTCCCGGTCGACGTCGGAGGTGTCGTGGAGAAGGTCGACGATCCGGCGTATGCCTCGGCCCTCGGCACCCTCATGTGGGGGTTGCGCGAAGGATCAGTTCGTTCGCCGCTCAGCAATTTCCAGATGAAGCGCGTCCTTACCCAGGCCGGTTCCTGGATCAAGAGTCTGCTCCCATAAATATTCCACTCTTCTCCCTTCCTTTAGCCCCCTTTTCACCCCCATCCCATGTCCGACCAATTCCGCTCTCTCTTTTCGGCCCCGAAGCAGCCCAGCTTCGGACAGCGCACGCCTCCGACCGGCGGCGCAGGGGATGACACCACGCCCCAAGTTTCTCGCGAAGTGCGCCCCGACGCTCTCCCGGGCGCCGTGATCCGCGTGCTCGGCGCCGGTGGCGGTGGCACGAACGCCGTAGCCCGTATGGTCGAAGGCAAAGTCGCCGGCGTGGAATTCATCGCGGTGAACACGGATATCCAGGCTCTCTACCACAACCCGGCCCCGAAGAAGATCACGATCGGCCGCGGCACCACGAAGGGCCTCGGAGCCGGCGCCAACCCGGAGATTGGTAAGCGCGCCGCGGAGGAGAGCACGGAGGAGATCAAGGCCGCCCTCGAAGGCGCTGACATGCTCTTCCTCACCGCCGGTCTCGGTGGCGGTACGGGTTCGGGCAGCATCGTCCCGATCGCGGAGATCGCGCGCAGCCTCGGCATTCTTACGATCGCCGTGGTCACGAAGCCGTTCAGCTTCGAAGGTTTCAAGCGCCGCAAGAACGCCGAAGAGACGCTCGAGCAGTTGAGGGGTAAGGTCGACACACTCATCACGATCCCGAACGATAAGATCCTCTCGTTGATCGACAAGACGACGCCTCTCACGGAAGCGTTCCAGGTTGTCGACGAAGTGCTTCAGCACGCCATCGAGGGCATCTCCAGCCTCATTACGCAGCACGGTCTCATCAACGTCGACTTCGCCGACGTGAAATCGATCATGCAGGACGCCGGCACGGCCCTCATGGGCATCGGCTACGGCACGGGCGACAGCCGCGCAGCGGAAGCCGCGCGCGCAGCGGTCGACTCGCCGCTCCTCGAACTCTCCATCAACGGTGCCAAGGGCATCCTGTTCAACATCACGGGCGGCAACGACCTCTCGATGTTCGAAGTCGATGAAGCGGCGCGCATCATCACCGAGACGGCCGCACCGGAGGCTAACATCATCTTCGGTGCCGTCATCGACGACGCGTTCACCGGCCAGGTGAAGTGCACGGTGATCGCCACGGGCTTCGACGCCCACGAGCTCTCGCAGGTGCAGTCGTTCCAGTCGCCGTCGCAGCGCTACCTTACGAAAGCGGCAGGCACGGCGCCTGCTGCCCGCCCGGCACCCGATATGCGTTCGCCCATGCGCGACGAGCGCCCGATGATGCCCGAAGCACAGAAGTCAGGCCTGCAGCTCGACGAAGAAGAGCTGGAAGTGCCCGCCTTCATGCGGAAGACGATCGGCAAATAAGGACATCACACCAAGTAGTACAAAAGAGGCCTTCGGGCCTCTTTTTAGTGCGTACCGGTGGTTCCGAACCCTCCGCGTGTCTCGGCGCCGTGGTCGTCGACCTCCTGCCACTCTGCTTTTTCGATGCGCACGAATACGCCCTGGGCGATGCGTTCGCCGCGCTCCACGGTCACCGGTTCTTTCGTGAAGTTCTGCACCTGTACAAGCAACTCGTCCTTGGGGCCGTGGTAGTCCTGGTCGATGATGCCCACGCCGTGGGGGAGCGCGAGGCCCTTCTTGCGGGGCAACGACGAACGCGACGCAATGACGAGCATGTAGCCGTCCGGCACTTTCACGATCACGTTGCTGGGTACGAGGCCGATCGCGCCGGGTTCGATGACGGTCGTCTCGCGCGTGACCATGTCGAACGCGACCGCGCCGGCGGTGGCGTAGGTGGGAAGGGGGAGTTCTTTGTCGATACGCGAAATCTGGATTTGCATGGCGCGAGACTAGCGGACGCCTGCTGGGGCGTCACGCAGCGTTGCGCCGACTTGTCCCGATCGATGCTTCGTACTGTTTCATAAGAATCTTTGCCGCGGGCTTGCCTTGCTGCCGGAGCTGGTCGATCACGTTCGCTGAAATAAGTCCTTTCTTCATGAGCATGAGAAGCAGGTATTGGTTGGTCTCCCGTGCATGGTAGACGGTGACGAGTTTTTCACCGCCGGATCCCACGAGGGCTCCTGCCACCCATGCGTTGAGCTGCGGGTTGATATGGCGGAAGAACTGCAACGCTGCTCCGCGCATTTCCCGTGCCTCATTAGCCTTGCCTTTCCGTTCGAATTCGGCCGCCGCGTCCAGGAGCTCTTGGTAGTTTGTGGCGATGTGCGAGAAGTAGTAGCGGGCCTTTTCTTCGTAGTTGAAGCCGTCGTTTCCCACGGCGCCGATCGCCTTCATGACTTCGACGGTGCCGTGCGTGATTTCCGAGCGTTCGATGAAGAAGTCGTCGCCGATGTCCTTCACGTTCGCGCCGCGCATTTCGTTGGGATCGTAGACGATTTGATACGGAGCGAGTTCGGGCGCGTAGATCGTTGCCTTTTGTTCGTTATCGAGCGTTACCGTTTGGCAGGCGATGACCTTCGCGACGATTTCCATAAGCTTTGCTTCTTTTCCGGGTTTTCCGAGGCTCGGATCTTTTCGGATGACGTATTTCTCCACTGCCACGACGAGCGGTCCGAGACGTTGCTTGTTCCTCTTCTCTGGATCGTCATTGAGGTGCTCGAAGTCGGCCTTTTCCAGTTTATCGGTAATGAGGAGATCACCGTTCTCGATGTCGGGCCGGCCGCGCGCGCCAGCGATGAGGTGGCGTGCGTCGTATTTGATCATGCCGATGAGCAGCTGCTTGTGGTCGCCCGACAAGCGGTCATACCAGTCTGCAGGAGCGTACTGGCGAAAGAGGGCATTGGTTTTCCATTCGTTGAGCACGATGAGCGTGAGCATGGTCGACATGTGCCCATTTTTTACTTTCTTGAGCGCCTCGTTCGCGATGCCTTTGGCGAACGGCAGCGACATGCCTTTTACGGAGGCTTTGAACGGTATGGTAAAACCGTCAAACGTCGTACGGCCTTTCACGAGCTTGCCGCCCGCCTCTTCGGCCGCCGTCGTGCCCTGGCGGTTCGCGAACTGCATGTTTTCGAAGTACGTACTGATTTGGGTCGTGTTCCATTCCGGCGGCATCGCGTCGACGAAGCGCACCCCGCCCGGGATCACATACTTGTCCCACTCGCCGTTGTCGATGTCGTAGAGGAGACCCTTGCCTGCGGCGTGCTCGATGACGGCGCGGGCGAGGTTCGAGTCGTGCGAGAGGATCGCTTCTTTCAGGATTCCCTGTTTTCCGCCGCCGCCGAACAGATCTGTGAAGCCGTAGTCCTTTCTGCTGTCGCTGAGTTCTTTCTTGTAGTTGTCTTTGACTTCTTCCTGCTTCTTGTGTTGTTGCTCTTCGAGACCGTTCACGAGTTCTTTGCCTCCACTTCCCGGGAAGAGAGACGCCACGCGGCCGAGCATCAACGCCGCGCGCGTGACGCGGCCCATGCTCTTGCGCTTTCGTACTTCTTTAATGCTCTCGATCACCTCCGTACATGCCGCCATCATTTCGCGGATGGTCATCCAGTCATCCATGTTGAGTGTCTGGTAGGCAGACCGCAGGATGAACAGGGGATCCAAGGACGATTCGTCATTACCGGCGGAGGAGATGTTCTGCTCGTCCTTCTCTTGGTTGTCTTTCCCGGCCGCATCAAGAACCTTGCGCTGCTGGTCGAGGATCTTTTCTTTCAATTTTATCTTGTCCATTGCCTTCGCAATCGTGTCGATGTCATCCGTCATTGCCAGCTTCAGTGGTGTGAGGCCCGCGGCATCTGAAATGGTATGGATGATTCCGTCTTTTTCGTTCTTCGTATAGAGCGCCCACAATTCCTTGTCCGTCACGTTGGCGTGGCCAGGGGAAGCGCGTACGAGATCCGGCGGCATATCGCGCGGCTGCGTTCGACGGCTCTCGTTGACGGCCTCCTCTGTAATACGATAAAGATCCTCGCGCGCCGCGCTTTCCTTCTCTCTTTGGGTGGTGTTCATATCCGGGTCCATTGCATCGATCTCATTCAAATTGTTCAGATACGCTCGGTAGTGCACGAGAAACTCGCTCGGTGCCATGTTTCCATCTTCCCACTCTTT
Organism: uncultured Candidatus Peribacteria bacterium; assembly: GCA_964652185.1. Lineage (GTDB taxonomy): Bacteria > Patescibacteriota > Gracilibacteria > Peribacterales > Peribacteraceae > DALYDP01. The sequence goes on from CAZZDD010000046.1 coordinate 14,299, forward strand.
GGCGTCGAACAGCTCCAAAGCACCCACACGCTTGCCAACGTTACGCGACATTTCGCTGATGCTTGCCTGGTACCCTTCCATCATACCGATACTCGCTTTCCCAATACTCTTGCCGACGTTCTTGCGGGCGCGAGCGGTTTCGAGCGACGAGGTTACTGCTTCGTCGAGCGATTGCAGTTGTTCCTGCAGGCCTCTCGCACGATCGAGCACCGTTGCCGATTTCTGCGCTTCCTCATCATTCGCATGGATGATTTCTTTGGCGTTGCGGTGCGTGAATTCGCGTCCGGCATCTATCGCCTGGGTTTGCCTAGCAGCTTCGGGCGCGGCATTTGGATCGATAGCATTGTTTGCTGTTTCATCCCCTTCCTCTTCGTCATCAGGATTAGGAAGCGATCCGGTACCGCGCGCTCGTGTAAAGCACAAAAGACGGGCCTCCCCGAGCAGGGGGCCGTTCGCAGCGTCGTGCCAGCGGTGTTCATACCGCAGCATTTAGAGTTTACAGATACGAAGTAACATGTCAATAATACTTTCCTTCATCTGCGTCAGTTCGGGGATGCGCTGGCCGAGGATCATCCGTAGCTGGGCGACGTCTTGGTCGCCCGTATGGATCACCATCCGAACGCGTTTGCCGAGCAATCGCAGCTCGGTGTACTCGCGTGTCGTGAGGATCCAGAAGCCCGAGAGTTCATCCCAGCGCACGAAGCGGCCGTCCATACGCACGCCGCTATCGAAGAGTTCGATCGTCGAGATCGGCGCTTGGTGATCGTGGATGAGCGTGTACATGCCGCCCGCGAGGACGGCGACGATCGCGAACGACCACGACCCGGAGAAAATGCCGTAGGCCGCGGCGAGGAGAACGACGATGCCCGCGACCGTGTACCAGCGCTTCGTGCGTTCGTGCGTGGCGCGCGTCGGCGCTTGCCACGAGAGCACGGGGGATGACTCGAGTTGGATGGGTGTGTGTGTATTCATAGAAATCCTCTTATTATAGCGAAAAAACAGACTTTTGAGCAGTCGGGAGGTATTGCGAAAGAAGTGGATTAGTGTGAAATAGTATTATTGGTTTTTGGCTGCCAGAAGCCCAGCAAGAGGTGCAGGGCAGTTCGACTCGTTGTGGCTCGCTCACTGTCATTCGCCTCAGCTGATTTTCCTTCAAAAGCGTGGCCCGAGTCCGCCGCGGCGGACGAGGACCATGAGCGAGGAGCGAAGCGACGAGTCGAATGGTGGGCAATACTGGATTCGAACCAGTGACCTCCACAATGTCAATGTGGCGCTCTAACCAACTGAGCTAATTGCCCTATGGACGATTCATGATGCAAATGTATTACCGTGAAGCCGTTCCATCCCGACATAGAACGCCGGGAAGGCTGCGGCAGCCTACCAATTCCGGCATCGACCCACAAGACACGTTCGGCCGGATCTCGCGCGTGAATGGCGGAAGGCGACAATGGGGGCATGCTTGATCGACTGCTGGATCTCGTGTTTCCCGCTTCGTCGCTCACCGGACGTCCGGGCGCGTGGCTCACCGACGAAGAACGGACGGTGCTGCGTGCGCATCCGATCCGTCTCGAAGGAGTGCCGCTGCTCAAGGCGGGCTTGCCTGCGGTCGATCGTTTGGTTGCCGCGGCGTCGTACGGATCGTCGCCGCTTTTGCGTGAGGCGATCCGGCGGTTGAAGTACCGCCGCGTTTCTGCCTACGACGCGGCGCTCGGAGCCATGCTCGCGGATGCGTCGCGGTTCTTGCCCGAGTGGCCGGCGGCCGTGTTGTGCCCCGTGCCTCTCCACTGGTCGCGGCAATTCCTGCGGGGGTTCAATCAGGCCGAGTTGCTCGCGCAGGCGATCACCGCCGCGCGGGGGTGGCCCATGCGCCCGCTGCTGCTTCGCACGCGTCCCACGGGCGCGCAGGCGAAGCGCACCGTCCCCGAACGTCGACGTGCGTTGTGCGGCGCTTTCGCATGGAATGAGGCAGAGTCGGCCGTGCCTCCACGCGTGATTCTCGTCGACGACGTGGTGACGAGCGGCGCGACGCTGAATGCGTGCGCGATGTCTCTGCGCGAAGCGGGAGTGTCGCATGTCGATGCGATCACGCTCGCGGTCGCCTTCGCTTGACCAAGTGCTATCGCGTACGCACTGACCGTGCATCGCAATCCAATGTGTGTGGAAAACTTTTCCATTATCCACACCCTCGCTACGATGCGGTGCCGATGGTAGTTGTCTTGTCCGCACTGGCGTTCATCCTCCTGATCACGGGACTCATTATCGTTCATGAACTCGGTCACTACCTCGTGGCTCGTTGGTCGGGCGTGGAGGTGGAGGAATTCGGCTTCGGGCTGCCGCCGCGCGCGGTCACGATCTTCCGGAAGTGGGGCACGAATTTCACCTTGAACTGGATTCCGTTCGGGGGCTTCGTTCGTCTCAAGGGCGAGAACGCCGTCGATCCGTCCGCCGCCTCGCAGCGCGGCAGTTTTCCAAGCGCCTCGATCTTCAAACGCTCGCTCATTCTGCTCGCGGGCGTCGCCATGAACTTCCTCGTCGCCATCGTCATTTTCCTCGGAGGTTTCTCCTTCGGTCATTGGGTGCCGACGTATTTGAAATTTGAAGACATGCAGGCCGCCGCCGACCGCGGCGAGCTGACGATGCGTACGGGCGTGATGATCGAGGAGGTCCTCGATGGGGGAGGGGCGAAAGACGCCGGCGTCGAAGCGCGCATGCTCATCACCGCGGTGAACGGCGAGCCCGTTGCAACCTCTGATGACGTCGTGCGTTTGCAGCAGAATCAGCGCCGCGTGGAGTATGCCATGATGGATGCCGCGATGTTCCGCGACGGGCAAGAAGGCGCGATCACGAAAATCGTAGACGTCGAAGCGGGGAAAACCGGCGTGCACTTGAAAACGATCCTTCTCGAATCGTCCGCCCCCTCGCGCGGGCCCATCGACGCGACGTACTACGCGCTCCGCGAAGTGCGCGTCGTGACGGTCGAAACGGTGCGCGGTATCTATCAGTTGTTTACAACGCTCGCGAGCCAGGGCACGGTTCCACAGGGCGTCACGGGCATCGTCGGCATCGCGCAGCTCACGTACAGCTCGGTCCAAGAAGGGTTCGGCGTGTACCTGCGCCTCGTCGCGCTGCTCAGTCTCAGTCTCGCCGTCTTGAACGTTTTGCCGTTCCCCGCGCTCGACGGCGGTCGCTTGCTCTTCGTTCTCAGTGAAATCTTCGTTCGGCCGGGCACGCGCAAGGTCGAAGCGATCACCAACGCGATCGGCTTCGTCGTGCTGCTCGTGGTCATTATCCTCGTTACCTTCTATGACGTCCTCCGCCTCTTTGCTTCCTAGCGTTGCGGGCGTGTCATCGCCCGCGGCCTTCAAGGAACAATGGCTCGTGATCCTGCGCTCCCTCGAACAGAAGGTGCCCCGCAGCCAGTTCATCACCTGGTTCAAAGACACGGCGATTTTGGGTAAAGAGAACGACACGCTCATCGTCGGCTTGCCGCTGCCGATGTCTCTCAACTGGCACCTCGAGCACTACCGCGCCCTCACGCTGCAGACCGCGCAGGACGCCGATCCGTCGATCTTGTCCGTCGTCTACAAAGTCGACGGTTCGCTGAAAGACGACCGCACGCGCACCTATGATTTGCTTGAAGCTTTCGCCGAACCGAAGCGCCGCAAGATGCCGGGCCGTCAGGAGATCAAGCTCGCCGAAGGCATCGTGAGCAAGATCCTCAATCCGCGCTACCAGCTCGAGAATTTCGTCGTCGGATCGAGCAATCGTCTCGCGTACGCCGCGTGCCAAGCGGTCGCCGCGCAGCCGGGCGGCAAGTACAACCCGCTCTTCCTGTACGGCGGAGTGGGTCTCGGCAAGACGCACCTTCTGCAGGCGACGGGCAACGCGATCCTCAAGCAGATGCCGAAAGCGAGCGTGGTCTACACCACGACCGAAGACTTCACGAACCAGGTGATCGAAGCGATCCAGCAGCAGAAGATGGAGCAGTTCCGCAAGCGCTACCGCTTGGTCGACGTGCTCATCATCGACGACGTGCAGTTCCTCGCAAACAAAGAACGCACGCAGGAAGAGTTCTTCCATACGTTCAACGCGCTGTACGAAGACCATAAGCAGGTGATCCTCTCGGCCGACCGCCCGCCGCAGGAGCTGCAGCTGGAAGACCGCCTCACATCGCGCTTCGAACGCGGCATGATCGCCGACGTCTCCCTCCCGGATTACGAAACGCGCCTCGCGATCCTCGCCGAGAAGGCGCAGGAGTATCAGCTGTTCATCGACATGACGGTGTTGCAGTTCATCGCAGAGCACGCCACGAAGAACATCCGCGAACTCGAAGGCATCCTCATGCAGGCCGTGGCGCAGTACGAACTCGAACAGCGCGTCCCGACGGTGAAGAGCATCGCCGACATCATGCGGCGCCTCAACAAAGACCCGCACGAAGAGCAGGAGCATATCGGCTTCGAAACCACCCCGCGCCGCCAGGCCAGTTTCCAAGACGTTATGGAAGCCGTCTCGCGCTATTATTCGGTCTCGGTGCAGGACATGGTCGGCCAGTCGCGCGTCCGCGAAATCCTCATCCCGCGCCAGATTGCGATGCACCTCTTGAAGAAGTACCTGCGCATGAGCTACGTGCGCATCGGCGAGGTGTTCGAAGGCCGCGACCACACGACGGTCATGAACGCGACGAAGAAGATCGAAGAGCACATGCAGGGCGATCCGCAGATGCTGCGCGAAGTGCGGAGTTTGGAGAAGGAATTGGATTTTGTGTGAGCCGTGTCATGGTTCGTCGGGCTCACCATGACACCGACGGTTTTTTTGTATGTGGTTTCGTCGATTGCGTGAGATAAATGTTGTTCTAGTGCTGGGTAGAACCCGCTACTATGCCACGGCATGGCCAACCAATCTGCTTCCTCCGCCGAATCCCTCGCCGCTTTGCGCCACTCGCTGGCGCACGTCCTCGCGCAGGCGGTCACGAAGCTCTGGCCCGACACGCAGATCACCATCGGTCCGCCGATCGACACGGGCTGCTACTACGATTTCAAGTTCAGCGCGCCGATGTCGGACGCCGAGTTCCCCAAGATCGAGAAGGAGATGAAGAAGATCATTTACCAGGCGCAGACCTTTCGCCGCGACGAGCTGAAGCCGGATGAAGCGAAGACGTACTGGCGAGAGCGGAACCAACCGTTCAAGGTCGAGCTCATCGAAGATTTGGAGAAGAACGAAGACGTGAAGATCGTCACGCACTACGTAAACCTCGGTCCGAAGGGCGAAGAGGCGTTCGTCGATCTCTGTCGCGGCGGCCACGTCGAATCGTTCAAAGACATTCCGGTCGACTGCTTCAAGCTCATGAAGGTCGCGGGCTCGTACTGGCGCGGCGACGAAACGCGCGAGCAGCTGACGCGTATCTACGTCGCGGCGTTCGCGGATAAAGCAGGGCTCGACGCGCACCTCGCGCAGCTCGAAGAAGCCGCGAAGCGCGATCACCGAAAGCTCGGCAAAGAGTTGGATTTGTTCACGTTCAGCGAATTGGTTGGTCCCGGTCTGCCGCTCTGGACGCCGCGCGGCACGCTTCTGCGCAATCTCCTCGACGGCTTCGTGTGGGAATTACGCGAGGCGAAGGGCTACATGAAGGTGTCGATCCCGCATATCACGAAGAAGGAACTCTACGAGACGTCGGGCCACTGGCAGAAGTTCGCCAGCGAGCTCTTCAGAATCACGACGCGCGAAGGGCACGAATTCGCGATGAAGCCGATGAACTGCCCGCACCACACGCAGATCTACGCCCACCTGCCGCGCTCGTACAAGGACCTCCCGCAGCGCTACGCCGAAACGACGACGTGTTACCGCGACGAACAGACCGGCGAATTGCACGGCCTCTCCCGCGTGCGTGCCTTCGCCCAAGACGACGCCCACGTGTTTTGCCGCACATCGCAGGTGGAAGAAGAGTTCCTCCGCGTGTGGGACATCATCGATACATTCTATAAAACCGTCGGTTTCGAGAATCTTCGCGTGCGCCTCTCGCTGCACGACCCCGAGAATTTCGGGAATTACCTCGGCACGCAGGAGCTCTGGCACAAAGCCGAAGACGCCATTCGGAACATCGCGAAGGACCGCGGCGTCGAGTACGTGGAATCGCTCGGTGAAGCGGCTTTCTACGGCCCGAAAGTTGACTTCATGGTCAACGACAGTATCGGCCGCGAGTGGCAGGTCGCCACGATCCAGCTCGATATCAACATGCCTGACCGTTTTGACCTCACGTGCCAGAACGAGCAGGGCGAAAAAGAGCGCATCGTCATGATCCACGCCGCGATCATGGGATCGATCGAACGTTTCCTCTCGATCTACCTCGAGCACACCGCCGGGCACCTGCCGCTCTGGCTTTCGCCCGTGCACGCCGCGATCATCCCGGTCGCGCCGGAGCACGAGCAAGCCGCGACGGAGCTCGGCATGCAGCTGCTCGCCAAGGGTTTGCGCGTCGACGTCATGCACGCCGATGACTCGCTCGGGAAGCGCATCCGCGACGGCGAATTGCAGCGCATTCCGTACTTGCTCGTGATGGGCGACAAGGAAATCGCCGAGAAGGCGGTCACGGTCCGCAGTGTCCGCACGAAGAAGCAGGTGACGGTCTCGATCGAAGACTTCATCGCGCATACCACGAACGACGTGTCGCAGCGCAAGCTCGAACCGTCGATCGGTTGATCTGTTTCTGATACCCTCGAACGGTCATGTTTGAAGCGTTCCAAATCGGCCCGTTCCTGCTGTGGACGCACCTATTGTTCCTACTTCTGGCCGTGTGGCTCGGGGCGGAGTTCTTCTTCCGCCTCGCGTCGTCCGCGGGGTTGTCGATCCAGCACTTTAAGCAAGACGGCTGGTGGCACATCGGCGCGGCGTTTCTCGGCGGCCGCCTCATGGCCGTGCTCGCTGAATACCGCGTGTACCTCCGCTGGGACGATCCGTTCCGTCTTTTCCACGTTCACGACGGTAACTTTAGCTACCTCGGCGCGGCGATCGGCATCGGTATCGTGCTCTTCATCAAACGCCGCCATTCGCGCACGACGTTCCTGCAGTGGCTCGATATTCTCTTGCCCGCCACGAGCTTCGGCATGGCGCTCGATTGGCTCGGGAAGTTCTTTGCGGGCCAGGCCTATGGCCGTCCGACGGACGTGTTCTGGGGCGTGACGTACGACACGATCGGCGTCCGTTACGCCGTGCCGGTGCACCCGGTACAGCTCTACTACGCGATCTTCTTCGCCATTCTCACGTTCGTGCTGCTCATCGTCCGCAAGAATTCGCAGCGTGCGGGGTCTGAAACTCTCGTGGGTATCGTCGCCGCGTCGTCCGCGACGTTCTTCTTCGAGTTCTTCCGCGGGGACTTCGGCATTCCGGTCTTCGCCACGAAACTCGATTTCACTCTCCTTGTGCTTCTTTTCGTTAGTCTGGGATTCTTCGCGTTGGTTGAATTGAAGATTTCGCAGCGCGCGGTGATCATCACCGAGGTGGCTGCAACGTCGCTCTGCGCGCTGTATCTGTTCGTGCGTCCTCTCCTGCCTCTCGCAACGATCGGGTTGCGTTTCAGCCAGCTTTTGGCCATTCTGGCCCTCCTCGGCACCATCGTCTACGTCCTTACCCAGCGCCGACTTCACCCGCACCTATGAACGACTTCCTCACTTACCTCTTCTGGCCGAACCCGGGCAACGCGTCGTACACGGCTCCCAAAGCCGTCGTGCTGCTACTCCTCTGCATCGCTGCCGTGGTGATGTCGTTCGTGCTCCCGCGCCTCCGCGCCCGTTGGCAGAACGTGCAGCTGAAGAAAGTGAGCGGCACATGGTCCGCGGCCCTCGGGTGGTTCGGTTGGTCTGGCCTCGTGCTCGTTATCTGCCGTGTGGAAGAGATCCAGTACCTCGGCATGCGCTTCCTCTGGGTGATCTGGGGGCTGGCGTTGCTCGCGTACGTCCTGATCCAGGTGAGGTCGTATCGCAACCGCTACTACGAGGTGATCCCGAATCGTCCTACGGTCGATGCGCGCGCCGCGTACCTGCCGAAGCGGAAAAAGAAGTAAAAGGAAGGGGTCAGCCTGTCTTTTTGGCGTGCCCCGCTCATTGACAGCGGGTACGAAATACGGGACCATAGCTGGCCACTATGCCGCTCAAACATCAGACGGAAACGGCCCTCGTCGGCATTCTCGGGATCGCGATCGCCCTTGCGGGCATCGTCGTCGGGATTTTGTCGTTCGTGACGTCGCCGTGGCTGCTCTGGATCGCGGCGTTCTTCAT
>CAZZDD010000047.1:0-22005 GCA_964652185.1 uncultured Candidatus Peribacteria bacterium
GTGATCGCATGATCCCGCCGCTCCTCCTCTGGCTCGCCGGCGCGCTCCTTCGCGTTGTCTCCGCGATCGCGCGGCCGCGCATCGCCACGTGCCCGCCGTCGTTCTACGTCGAGGGCGTCCGTCCGACGGGTGAGACGAGCTGCGTCTCGACGTTCGATCCGCGACCGGACGACACACGCGGCGAGTGCCGCCACGCACAATGGGACGCGGGGCGCTTGCCGCTGCGGGTGTGGTGCGAGAGCGGGGAGAGAGCGGTGGTTGTGGATGAGCGCACCGTTGGGTGCAGGAAGGAAGCGAGATGAAGGAACTCGAAGCGTACAGAGAAGCACTGCGAAAGCTCGATGCGGCCGAGGCCGAATACGAGGCGGCTCGACGTCGCGCGAATGAACTCGGAGCAGCTGTCTTCTTCGCAAAGGGGGAAGTGTCGACTGCTCATCGCGATCTCGAGGAGGCGCTACGCAAGGAGCTAGCGAAGGAATGACCAAGGCTCGATCTCGCCGTGAGTACCTGCGCATTCGCGACCTCGGGTTGTGCATGCTGTGCAAGAAAAGCCCATCGGACGGAGGCGTCCACTGCGCAGCGTGTCGGGCTGTCGTTCGCGAGAAACAAAGAGCGCGGCGACTTCAAGCTCGCGTGGATCGAGCCCAAGTCAACGACGGTCAACCGATCACGTCACCCGTTGTCAGGATGTGCGAGCACGCGAAGTCGTTCGCCTGTCACCTGCACACCGAACGACTCTGCGGCTCTCACGCGCGTCCGATCGCGATCGAACTCGCGGACATGCTGACGCGATTTCCGACGGCGACGGCACTGATCGTGAGAGCTGTGAGCAGCCGCTTGCGCAGACACTTAGGATGGACGTCGCCCAAGGCCCGCGCCATGGCGGCGAAGCGCTACCGGAAACTCCGACGCGCCAAGCTGTGCGTGTTCTGCACGAAGCCGACAAGCGGCTACGTGTTGTGCGACACGTGCCGAGCGAAGAACAACGCGCGACTTGCATCGGCGTATCACTCAAATCGAGCCGTCGACGCGTGCACTGACTGTCGCGGCATTCCGGCGGCAGGTAAGACGCGTTGCGAGGCGTGTTCGCGACGACGGAGGGAAGTGCCGTCGAGGCAGTGGTCGTATCGACGAGAGAAGGAGAGAAGCGGATCATGCCCACGCGCCGGCCCCTAGACGCGCCACGAACCCGCCGGCGCCAACCGACGAGCTCGAGCTAGCCGCACCCCACCCCGGAGCAGCGACGTGGACAACACGTACCACGGAGCTCCGACATGTCCCAACTCGAAGCATCGCTACCCCGCAAGCTCGCGCGCCGGATCGCCGGCCGCTGTTGCTACGGCGCGTGCCCCGATCCGGCGATCGACGGCTCGGACTACTGCGCGCCGCACGACGCGCACGAGCGCGGGCGGGATGCGGCGAAGAAGCGACGACGCAGGCTGCATCGTTCCCAGCTCGGGCTGTGTGCTGACGGCTGCGGGCGCAAGGTCGGCAAGCGGCGCACGAAGCACGGGCACGTGACGCTCGTCCGCTGTATCGAGTGCGCCAACGCCCACCGAGACAGGCAGCGAGAGCGCTGTGTCCCCGACGAATCCGCTGGAGTCCCCGACGGCGAGCCCCGCACCAAGCTCGAGGTCCACAAGGACGGCTACGTCCGTGAGCGCTACATCGGCCGCGGCGTGCGCGGCCAGAAGCCGCGCGCCGCCCTCGACGCTGACCTGCGGAGACAGGCGAGGGAGATCGCCGAGCACGTAACGCACTTCGCCGAGCGCGGCCTGACGACCCTGCGCGAGATCGAGGCGTCCCGGCCGACCCACTCGCAGCGACAGGAGGCGAGGCTACTGGCGACGGACCCGCTGGAACGGTCGATGCGGATCGCCGTCGGGCTGATCGTGGCGATTCGGCCAGGTGGGCGGCGCGCCATCGAGGAGTGGTACGCGCTGTGGAAGCTGGGCGACGAGTACGGAGCGGACGGCGACGAGTGATCGCCCCGCCGCCAGCGCTGGTCGAGGCTGGTGGGCGTGCCATTCGTCAAAGGGCAATCCGGCAACCCCGGAGGTCGCGAGAAGGGAGCCGAGCGTCGCGCCAAGGAAGCGGCCGACGGTCGCACGTACACCGCAAAGAACGGCGAGACGTACAAAGGCACTGACGCGCTGCTTCACGTGCTTCTGGATATCGCGTTCGACGTATCCGAGAAGGCTCGTGATCGCGTCTCGGCAGCGGGCATGTACCTCGATCGAGCGCACGGCAAGGCCAAGCAAGCCGTCGACGTTACCGGCGCTCTCGACGTCGACCAGATCGCGTTGATCGACGCGCTCCGCATGACGCCGCACGAGCGCCGGAAGCGCCTCGCCGAGATCGACGCCGAGGACCAGAAGGCGCTCGACGCAGGGCCGCCGTCAGATGACGACTAGAGACGCGCTCGTTTCGCTCGCCGAAGACGTCGAGCCGCTGGGCAACTTCATCGCGCGGATGACGCCAAAGCACGCGCCGATCCCGGAGCACCTCCAGCGCATCGTCGATCTCGGCGAGCGCACCCGCCGCGGCGAGGTCTATGCCACGATCTCGATGCCACCGCGCCACGGCAAGACGGTCACGCTCGCGCACATGCTCGCGTGGCGAACGGTCTACGACCCTGCGTGCTTGAACTTCTACGCCACGTTCGGCTCCGAGCTGTCGATGCACACGAGCCGCATGGTGCGGCGGCTGTCTCGGCTCGCGGGCGTCGCGCTGTCCGACGAAGCGCAGGCGGTACAGGACTGGCGCACGATCCTCGACGGCGGACTGAAGGCCACGTCTGTCGGCGGTGACGTGACGGGGCGCGGCTGCAACTCGGGGCTGATTGTCGCCGACGATCTCGTGAAGGGACGCGCCGAGGCCGAGTCCAAGCTCGTACGCGATCGGGCCTGGGACTGGTTCCGCGATGACTTGCTGTCGCGCTGGGAGCCGGGCGCGTCGGTGATCGTGAACATGACGCGCTGGCACGAGGACGACGTGATCGGCCGGCTCATGCGCGACGGACTCGGCGAGAAGTGGGAGCACATCGTGTTGCCCGCTGTCGTCGACGACGAAGGCGAGGCCGCTGACGAGCGCGAGGACGCACGAGCTCGCGCGCTGTGGGCGGAGGTGTTCCCGCTTGCGCGCCTGGCAACGATTCGGATGCGCGGCGAACACGGCTGGTGGTCACTGTATCAGCAGAGGCCATTTCCCAAGGGCGGCAAGATGTTCCAGCGGACGTGGTTTTCCGTCGTCGACGCGGCGCCTACGGGCGGACAAGCGGTGCGCGGTTGGGACCTCGCGGCCACCGAGGATGGCGACGGCGCCGCCACGGCGGGCGTCAAGATCCGCGAGCACGGCGGGCGCTACTACGTCGAGGACGTGGTGTGGCTGCGCGGATCGCCGCACGACGTTGAGCAAGCAATCGTCAACACCGCCCAGCAAGACGGCTACAACTGCGTGCAGGACTTGCCGCAGGATCCAGGGCAGGCCGGCAAGGTGCAGAAGTCGTATTTGGCCTCGAAGCTCGCCGGCTACGTCGTAAAGTTCTCGCCCGAGAGCGGATCAAAAGAGACGCGCGCGGAACCTCTGGCCGCGCAGGCGCAAGCCGGCAACGTGTCGCTCGTGCGCGGCAAATGGAACGTGGAGTTCCTCGACGAGATCGAGGCGTTCCCGGCCGGGCGCCTGAAGGATCGCGTCGACGGAGCGTCTCGTGCGTTCGGCTCGCTCGTCGGCAAGCGTGACGTGCAGATGAGCGTCCCCGGCCACGCCATCCGCACCGATCTGCCGTCACCCACGCAACGATCGCAGCTCGGCGCGCTCGCGATTCTCGGTGGTCGCGGCGGTCGCGCCGGCTGACGTTTCGCCCCGCTTCGTCGCGCCGACCACTGTTGGCCAGTGACGACCAACGCTGGCCACTTCCGCAAGGGCGAGGACGCGCGTCGTCACAAGCCAGTCGCCAAGGCCAAACAGGCACCCGGCTTCGACGCCGTCCAGGGCCACGCCGGTACGATCCAGATCGGAGACCGCGACCGCGCGCTCCAGGGTTCGAAGCGCTGGCAGACGTTCGCGCAGCTCCATCGTCTGCCGCCCGTCGCTGTCTGGGGACGGCTGCGCAACGCCCTCTTCAGCGGCGTCAAGTGGACGGTCGTGGCGAACGAGTCCGAGTCGCCCAACGTCGAGCGAGCCGTCGAGCTCGTCGAGCAGGGGCTTACCCGCGCGCGCTTGAAGAAGCCGTTCAACGCACTCGCAGCCGAGTCGATGCAGGGAGCGGCCGCGTTCGGCTACTCGATTCACGCGCTCGCGATGGGCCGCACGCGCGACGGCGAGGTCAAGTACACGGACATCGCGCTACGTCCGCAGCACTCGATCGACGAGTGGCATCGCAAGGTCGACTCCGACCCGGCTTCGGAGTGGACGTGGGTCCGGCAGCGCGTCGACTCGGGCCGTACCCAGCGGCTCGACCTCGCCGACTGCTTGTACGTGACGAACACGAACGGCGTCGTGTCGTCGAGCCCGACAGGCGTCGGCATGCTCGAGCTGATCTGGGATCGCGCGCGCCTGCACGGGTTGTACGAGCGCATCGAAGGCACCGAGATCTTCTCGTCGATGGGCGGCATCCCGATCGCGCGTATCCCGCTCGGCAAGCTGCTAGCGCAGGTGCAGAAGCAGGAGGCGTTCGCGAGTAAGACGCTCGACGAGCAGGTAGCCATCGCCAATTCGATCGGCGCGAACTTCGAGACGTTCATTGCAGAGCGGTACAAGAACCCCGAGACGCTCCAATACTTCGTCCTCGACTCGGCGACGTACACCGGCTCGGACGCCAACGTGATCACGTCGATCTACGAGTGGGGTCTCGAAATCATCAAGGGAGACCTTCAGGGACTCGTCGAGATCGCCGCGAAGGAGCGCGCTCTCATCCTCGACGTGGCTCGCATGCTTGGCGTCGAGCACATGTTCATCGGCGGCGACTCGACCGGCGCATACTCGATGCACGAGTCGAAGATCCAGACGCTCGCGGCCGACCTGAACGCCGAGCTCGAGCTGTGGAGCTACTACGCGGATCAGCAGCTCGTGCGTCCACTGATCGCGGCGAACGGTCTCGACCCGGACGAGGACGCGCCTAGTCTGCAGCCATCGAGCGTGATGCCGATGGACGTGCTCAAGAAGATCCAGGCGCTCGCGCAGATGGGGCTCGCGAACCTGCCGCGCAACGGAGCCGCTGAGCAGTCGCTGTATGCGCAGCTCGAGGTTCCGTGGGAGGAGCGGCCCGAGCCGGCGGCGCCGCGGATGCCGTTCGGGTTCGGCGGGCTGCCTCAGGTGGCTGGCGCTGGTGGCGAAGGCGAGCCGGATCCGGACGACACGGAGGAGACCGAGGAGACCGAGGACGAGGAGCGCGAAGAGGAGGAAGTCGAATGAAGCAACACGTTTCTATCAAGTCCGACGGAACGCCAGAGGGAACAAGCGTCCATGTTGACGGAGTCGAACTGAAGTCGTGCACGCACGTTCACGTTGACGTTAAGGCAGCGGGAAGTCTCGCGCTCGTGACGCTCACGATGGTTGCCGACGAGATTGAGTACGACGGCGAATCACAGGTCCATGTCGAGCGACTCGAATCCAGGAGCGTCGAATGAGCGACACGTTGACGTTCGCAAACGGCGCCTCGGCGCGCATCTACGGATCGATCGCGGGTGCGCTCAGCTACCTCGGTTCGTCCTCGACGACGTGGGACTCCGTCGCCAGCGACGAGACGCTCCAGCGCTTGCTCGTGCGCGCAGGCCGCTACCTCGACTACCTGCCGTGGAAGGACGACTACGACACGTTCGACGAGCGTGATGCACTCGACCTCGACGACGGCTCCGTTGGTGACGCCGCGTTCCCGTTCCGAGCCGCGAGCTACGAGCTGGCGAACCTCGCGTTGACGGACGAGAGCGTGCTGACGATCGCCGACCAGTCGACGAACATCCAGTCGCTCGGCGCAGGCGGCGCGTCTGTGTCGTACTTCGCACCGACGAGCGTGGAGCGCGGCACGGCGACGCTCCTGCCGCCCGTGCTCATGAGGCTGGTGGGCGCGTACCTTCAGTCGCCGTCAGTCGGAGCGGCAGGCGGGCGTGGGCAGGCCGGATCGTCGTGCAACCCATTCTCGTCGTACGCGAGCGGGCGGAAGGAGCCGTGGTAGGTGGCTAACCAGCTCGCCAAGCTGCTCGCGCAGGGACTCGGACCGCAGGCGCTCATCGGCTTCGGAGCGATGACGCTCGTGCGCACGAATCCAGGCACGCGCGATCCGCTGAATCTCACCGCTGGCAACAACCCGACGACGACGAGCTACGCGTGCAAGGGGCGTCAAGGCGTGAAGCGATCTGCCTACTGGCAGTTCTGGCAGAACGCACAGCTCAGCGGAACGCAGACGCGGACGTCGTTCGTCGGGTTCACGGTGCTCGGCGCGACACTGCCTGACGGCGTGACGCCACGCGCGGGTGATCGCATCGTGCACGCTGGCGTCACGTACACGATCGCGGCGGACGGCGCGAGCAATCCCGACGGCGTCGGCGCCGTGTGGGAGTGTATGACGCGAACGGGCGGGGGCTGACGCGTGAGTGAGCGCGACGCCCGCAAGCTCCTGAATCTGATCGCTCAGCGCGTCGGCCTCAGCTACGAGGAGATCGTGGCGTGGCTCGACGATCAGAACAGCTTGCCCGCGATCGAGGAGCGCATCATGCGCGGCGACTACACGCGCGCTGTCGTCGGCGTGCAAGACGCCGCGCTCAAGTTCGCGGCCGACGTGCAGGCCGGCTACCTGACGGCGGCACAGACGCAAACCGAGTGGCTAGACGCGCGTGTCGACAACCGCATCCTGCGCTTCGACACGGCGAGCCCGCAGGTCGTCGCGCGTGCGCGATCGAACCAGCTCGAGCTCGTTCAGGGCTTCCTGCTGGAGCAGAACCAGATAGCTCGGCAGGTGACACAGCGCGCGCTGCAAGAGTCGGCGACCATCGGCACGAATCCGCGCCGCATCGCGCAGGACTTCAAGACGGCGCTCGGGCTGACGGCGCAGCAAGAGGAATGGGTCGCCGGATATCGGCGCGCGCTGGAACGTGGCGACTACCTCGCGGCGACCGAACGCGAGCTGTCGAGTGGACAGGCCGATCGCACGCTCAGGAGCTACGCGGATCGCGGCAAGGTGCTGACGCCGGCGCAGATCGACGACTTCGTCTCGCGGTACCGCGACAACGCGATACAGTACCGCGCCGAGACGATCGCGCGCACCGAGGCGCTCCGCAACGCGCATGACGGCGCCGACGACGCGATCAAGCAGGCCATCCAACGCGGCGACGTGGAGGCGCAAGCGCTCGACGTCGAGTGGCACGCGGGGCCGGGTGGACCGAACGCGCGCGCCGATCACCAGGCGATGGACGGCGTGAAGGTGAAATTCGGCGAGCTGTTCGTGTTGCCGGACGGGACGCGAATGACGGGCCCCGGAGATCCTGCGGGCGGCGCCAAGCACACCGCGAATTGCCGATGCACCAAATCGGTGGCGTTCTCGTTCGCGGAGAAGCGCGCCGCATGATGGAGCGAACGCACACGCACACGACTGATCTAGGAATGCATATCTACGATTGCTCATGCAGCGATCCAGTTGACCGAGATTGGATGCCGCTCCCCCAGATGCGCGTCTACCGTCGCGGCTGGATTGCTGCTCTCTTTGGGCGACTACGACGGAGAGCCGCATGAGCACCGTCCTCCTCTACCCCGGCTCGTCCGGCTGGACCTACGACTTCAACGCGCGCGCCCTCGCCGCCTCTCTCTCATCGCGTTTCGATATCCGCATCGCACACACGGCCGACCAAGCGCACCACCTCGCGCAACACGCAGACGTGATCGTCGACTTCTGGTGGCGCGGTTCGATGGAGCACCACTACGGCCGACGTGTCATCAAGCAGATCAGCTCGCATCGCTGGCAGCGGCACAAGTACGGCTCGCTCCTGCCGCTGACGCTCGTCGCGCGGCACGTGGCGAAAGCGGGCGCCGTGATCGTGCCGTCCGTTCGCCTGGAGCGGATCATCGCCAACGCGATCGGGCAGACGTCGCTCGACGTTCCCGTGTACCTCACACCCAAGGGCTTCTCGCCCGAACTGTTCTCGTTCGCCGAGCGCATGCACGCTGAACTGCGCGTCGGCTGGGCCGGCTCCGCGCGAGGCGCCGACAAGCGCGTCAAGCTGCTGCGCGCCGCGTGCCCCGACCTTCACGAGCAGGGGCCGTACTCGACGGGCGGCGAGCGGCCCTACGAGCAGATGGGCGCGTTCTACCAGTCGATCGACGTGATCACCTGCGCGAGCGACGCGGAGGGCGACCCGCGCACGCTGATCGAAGGCATGGCGTGCGGCTGCTTCCCGGTGACCACGAACGTCGGCATCGTGCCCGAGCTCGTCCGCGACGGCATCGACGGGCTCATCGTCGAGCAGTCCGAGGAGGCGTTCCGCAAGGCGTTCGCGTGGTGCCGGGACAACCTCGACTACGTGCGCGAGGCTGGGCGTCGCAACGCTGAGCGGATGCTCGCCACTCGGACGTGGGCGCAGTGCGCTCCGAGGTGGGCGTACGCGTTCGACGCCGTGATCGCGCGGAACAAGGAGCAGGCCGCGTGAACCAGCACGATGTACGCGTCGAGCTAGTGACGGCGCGTGCGCTTCAGTCACTTGACGCCACGCGGCTGGACGTTGTGCGCGCGACGTACGACGACGGGACACGGAGCGGACCATCGCCGACGAAGTACGTCGACGCGGCGCGCTGGATCCACGTCTGCGCGCGCAGAGCCGTCGCGCTGGATCTGGACCTGTGCAGCGGACTGCATGTGCTCGACATCGGAACCGGCACGGGCTACTTCCCGCTGGTCTGTCGCGAGTTGGGTCACCACGTGACGGCAACAGACTGCGCAGATCGCGCTGACGTGTTGCGCGCGCTGGCCGAGGTCGTCGACGTCGACGTGCTGGACGCAGACGTTCGGCCGTTCGCTGGTCTGCAACCACGCGCAGCCTACGACCTGATCACGTCGTACATGATCGAGTTCAACGGTCATCGGCAAGCTCCGTGGGAACGTGCCGAGTGGCAGTTCTTTGTCGCCGACGCACTGTCAATGCTGGCGAGCGGTGGGAGGCTCGTGCTCGAGCTCAACGCGGAGCCGGACGGGCGGTGCTATTCCGACGATGTCCGCGAGCTGTTCGTATCGCATGGAGCCGAGATCACGGGACCGTGGCGGCACCGCCCGGCTGACGGCGGACATCGCATCGTGATTCGCAAGCCGTAGGCGATTCGCCCCGGTTCGTGAGGCCGACGACAGTTGGCACATGGCATCGCGCGATCTGTTCAAGCTCACTCTTTCAAAGCTCGACTTCGTGTCGCTTGTCGATGATCCGGCGCAGCCGCACGCGACGACGCTGTTGATCAAGCGGAAGGAGCCGGGTGCGTACGAGGCGAAGGCCAAGTTCGTCAAGGCGAGCGACGAGCTCGGATTGGCGTTCTTCTGGGCGTTCACCTCCACGGAGAAATCCGGCGAGGCGCACTACGACCACCATGGCGACCAGGTAGCGGCCGACGACACGATGGTCGCGGCGGCCATGGAGTTCATGGAGTCGGGCGGCGCTGTCGACGAGATGCACGACTACGAGCAGAAGTCGCGCGTCGTGTTCGCCATGCCGATGACGCCCGAGATCGCGAAGGCGTATGGGATCGAGACCAAGACGACCGGTCTGATGGTGGCGATCAAGTGCTCCAAGGAGCAACTCACCAAGCTCAAGGACGGCACGTACACCGGCGTGTCGATCGCCGGACTCGGCACGCGCGAGCCTGTCGAGGCGCGCAAGTCCAAGCCCGTCCGCAAGACCGTCTCGCTGTTCACCGACGAGGTGGACGGCCACCAGCACCAGATCGACATCGGCGACGACGGCTACACCTGGTGCTCGTGGGCCACGTCTGCCGGCGCCGACAACAGCCACTCGCACGCCATCGCGCGTGACGAGAACGGCGCGATCGTCGTGCTCGCCGACTCGGGACACTCGCACCAGCTCGCCGAAGGACAGCCGGCGGTAATCGTCGTGCCCGAGGGCGCCGTCGTCGTGACCGAGGTGGCAGCGCGGCGCAATGGCTGGCACCGGCTTACGCCAAATCCGACCGGCACGCTGAAGTTCGATCCGACTCGCGCGAGCGATTCGCCCCGTCCCAACGCCCCTCATACCGTCAACCCAACAGGCAAGGAAACCATGACGACCAAGGCCAACGAGACCAACACCACCGACCTCGAGAAGCAGGTCGTCACTCTCACGAAGCGCAACGAGACGCTCGAGCGCATCGCGAAGCTGTCCGGCGCGCACAAGGCGCACTACGACACGCTGACCGGCGCCGACGCGGAGGGCTTCCTCGCGAAGTCCGACGTCGAGCGCAACCAAGCGATCGAGACGGCCGAGAAGTCGGACCCGGTCGAGTTCACGCTCGACGGCGTCGCGTACCGGAAGTCGACGCAGGGTTACGCGCTGGCGAAGCGCATCCGCGAGCAGGACGCGACGATCGAGAAGGCGCAGGTCCGCGAGATCGCCAAGTCGCACCTCGGCAAGCTCGCCGGCAAGGACGAGACCCACGACTTCATCGTGCGCGCTGTCAAGAACAGCGGCGGCTCGAAGGAGCAGATCGACGAGGCACTCGTCGCGATGAAGGGCTGGAACGAGCACGCGGCCAAGCGCGAGACCGCGCCGGGCATGGACGGCTCGTCCGTCGACGACACCAGCGCCTCGCCGCTCGACGCGCTCACCAAGGGCCTCGTCGAGTTCTGCAAGGCCGAGAAGATCGACGACCGCTCCATGTGGACCGTCGGCCTGCCGAAGTTCGAGCAGACCGAGAAGGGCCGCGCACTCAAGACCTCCTACGACGAGTCCCTCGCGGGCTGATCTCGACGACCAACCACGGAGAACAAGACCATGGCTACCCACAACGCACAGATCGTCGACATCGACGCGAGCGAGACCATCACCGCGGGTCAGTTCGTCAAGTACGCAAGCGGCGGACTCGACGCGTGTGACACTGCCGGCGAAGCGGCCGACGGCGTCGCGTTCAACGACGCAGCTTCCGGTGAGCCCGTCGGCACGCAGGTCGGCGGCATCGTGAAGGTCAAGATCGGCGCGAACCCCGTCCTCGACGGCGCGCTGCTCACCCCGGACGCCGACGGCCTCGCCGACACGGCGGGAGCCGGCGACTACGTGCGCTGCAAGGCGCTCTCGGCCGGAGCGGCGGGCGCGATCATCCCCGCCCTCTGGTTCGACGGCTACGTGTTCGACGGAACCTGATGCGTGACTGATCACGCGTGAAGCAACAACCACACAAGGAATCAGCCATGCAGCGCATCCGCAAGAACAACCTGAACTACCAGACGCCGGCCTACGACCCGATCGTGTCGAACCAGGCGATGGAGTTCTGGCAGAACGACTCGATGTTCATCGCGAACCGCTCCCTGCCGGTCATCTACGTCCCGGCCGAGAGCGGCAAGCTGACGATCGTCGACCAGGGCTCGATCAACCGCGACGACGTCGCGAAGCGCTCGAGCGAGCACACCGAGGCGAAGACCTCGTCGCTCAAGATCACCACGGTCGACTACGACACCGACACGCGTGCGGTGCAGTTCGTCCTGTCGGCGAAGGACGCGGCGAACCTCGGGTACAAGTACGGCGCGAACGTGCCGCAGATCGTGCCCAAGGCGCTCGGCCTCAAGGCCAACATCCACACCGAGGGTCGCTTCGCGTCGCTGCTCACGAGCGGCAACGCGTACCGCACGATCACGGGCAACGCGACCGACTCCGGCTCCGAAGGTACGACGGCGATGAACCGCATCTACTGGTCGGACAAGACCAAGGATCCGGTCCCCGGCATCTTCGCCGAGAAGCGCCTGTTCCTCCTCAACGCAGGCGTGCCGGCGACGACGCTGCGCTGCGGCTACAAGGCGTTCGAGGCTCTCGCCACGAACCCGTACGTTCGCCAGCAGATCCTCGGCGGCTCGGTCGCCGCGGTGATGATGCTGCCGATCGCCACGGAGCAGCAGCTCTCGCAGCTCCTCGGCCTCAAGGTCGTGGTCTCGAAGGGTGTCAAGAACACCGCGGCCGAGCCGCTCGCGCGCTCCAACGCGTTCATCGTGACGCCCGAGGACGCGCTCCTGTCGTTCGACGCGGAAGGCGTCGAGGCGACCGCGATGTCGGGTGACACCGGCATGACGGTCAACCTGAACGGCCAGGCCACCGGCATCGCGCGCGTCGCCTACAACGGCGTCTCGCCGACCGGCATGTCCGTCCGCAACGTCGACCGCCCAGAGATCGGCGCGTACGGCTCCACGTCGTGGATCATGGACATCTCCCAGGGGTTCGTGATCGTCGACTCGAAGATGCTGACGCTGTTCGACGGCATCTCGCAGTAACGCGATGCACGCGATCTCGTTCGATCCTGCGCTCCCTGTCGTGGCGACCTCGTCGTTCATGGCGGGCGAGCGCATGATCGCTGCCGGCGAGCCGGTCGACTGGCGCTCTCTTGGGGTGAGCGAGGTCGACCTGTTCGTCTGGTACAGGGCGGGGCTCGTGCGGCCTGTTGTCGACGACGAGATCGAGCGGCTGACCGCGCCTACTGCGGTCGCGTCCGGCGACTTCGTCGAGGTCGAACCGAACGAGCGCGAGATCGAACGCGCCAAGACGCTCGGCGCCGATCCGTCTACGCTGCAGGCGTTTGCCCGCGCCGATTCTGGACGCGCCCGCAAACGCAGGTAGTCCCATGGGCGCCGCCGCTGACGCGCTCCAGCGCAAGCTCGACGCGCTGATCGAGCGCGCCGCGAAGGCGCTGATCCTCGAGATCGTCCGCGAGCTCAAGCGCTCTACGCCGGTCGACACGGGACACGCGCGCGCCAACTGGATCCCGTCCGTCTCGCAGGCGAACACGCAGGAGGCGCAGGACGCGGCGCTGCAAGCTGCCGGCACAGCCGCCGTCACGGCGTACAAGCTCGGCCAAGGGTTGCTGTTCGTGACGAACGTCGTGAAGTACGTCCGGCGACTGAACGATGGCTACTCGAAGCAAGCGCCGGCGCTGTTCGTCGAGACGTCGGTGGCGCGCTCGATCGCGAAGATGAAGGCGAAGACGGGCGTCGACTTTGGATACGCGGAGTACGTGTCGTCGGCGGGCGCCGCGAGCGCGGGAAACATGGCGGGTGCGTACTCGCCGTTCGGGGACTGAATCGCCCCGTCCTCGACGACGACCGACGCTAGGCGAGGAATGGCGTTCGTGTCGACATACCGCCCGCCGATCGTCGGTCCGGCTGGTCCGCAAGGTCCGCAGGGACCGCAGGGGCCAGAAGGTCCGCAAGGTCCCCAAGGCGAGCAGGGGCCGCAAGGCGATCCCGGTGTCGGCGGCGATGGCGGCACGCGCTTCACGTACACGGTTGTCGGTGACGAGTCGGACCTGTTCGCGCTCGTGATCGCGTTGCCATCCACGCGAGCTGACGCGCTGTACGTCGTCACTCCGGCGTGGACGAAGTGGACGGCGCTGAGCCAGATCGGCGTCGACGCGGATTCTCGTACCACCACGCAGTTCGTCTTGACCGTCGCGGGCGGCGCGACGGCCGGCGACATCTTCTCGTTCACCGTCGCTGACCCGACGTAGGAGCATGCATGTTGAAGCACCTAACGATCGCAGCCATTGCAGCTTTCGCCTCCGTTGCGGACGCAGCACCGACCCGCATCGGCGAGCTCCACTTCACGACGATTTCTCCGTCGTCGATCTCTGGAACCGTCAACGACTGGTCTCCGACGGGAATCGCGAACGCGACGGAGATCCGCGTCTCAGCGAGCGGCGCCGCGACGATTACCGGCATCGCTGCTCCGTCACCAGCTGGCCCCCGGTGGCTACGCATCTGCAACGCGAGCAGCAACGCGGTCACACTGGCGAACGCGACCGGATCGTCGGCCGCGAATCAGTTCACGCTTGCCGGTGGCAACTGGATCATGAAAGCCAGCACGCCCGCGTGCGTCGAGCTTGTGTACGACGTGACGCTGCAGAAGTGGCGTGCCATCGCCGGCACGATGAACGGAATCACGGTGACGCAGACGACGACGGCGAACTTCGCATCCGTCGGAAACAGCACGCCGAGCCTCATCGCTGGCAATGCGGGCCTCGGCTGGTACATCAACAACAACGAGCTGAATCAGGGCTACGGACAGAACGCGAGCGGCACCGGATACATCAACTACGGCGGCTATCAGGGATCGACGAGCCAGTTTCGCAATCTCTGGATCGGCAACGGCAAGAACGCCGCGACTCCGATCCTGTACACGAACGGAACCAACGGACGAGTCGGCGTCGGCACGGCGAGCCCGACAGCGGCGCTGTCCGTCAGCGGCACTTTTTCGGCGAGCGACACCGCAACGTTTTCCGGAAACGTCACGGCCGCTGCTGGAACCACGTCGCTCGGTCCGCTCGGCGGAACGAACGGCGGCTTCGTGGTCAATCCGACGACGGGCGTCTCGTACTTCCAGGGCTTTTCGAGTCCGGCTCGATACGGCGTGCTCGGAATCAACAAGACGGGCTCCCTCCTCGCGCCGCTTGACATCAAAGATCTCACGTACACACCGGGCACGTCGAACGCTCGCACCGACACCGGCAATCAACTCGTGATGACGTCGATCATGACGTCGCAATGGGACACCACGGCGGCGGACCTCTATCCGGTCGGCGTGTTCTACGACACGAGCCTCGTGAAGTCGGCCGGTTCGAACAAGCTCGTCGGGATCGCCATGCGTCTCGACGCGAATCGCGCCGGCGGCTCTGGAGGCGCGGATGCAGGCGTGGCGCTCTGGATCGACAAGGGCGAGTTCTGGAACTCCGGCCACTACACCGAGGTGGTGCGCGCCTCGACGACCGGCTACGGACCGACGCAACCGCCAACCGTCGGCACAAGCTGCGGCACGTCCCCGAGCGGCTCGGTGTCTGGCACCGATGGTGGTTTCGTGATCACCGTCGGCGGCAACTCTCCGACGACATGCACGATGAACTTCCAGATGCAGTTCACCGACCACGTCGGCGCAGCGATGGACGCATCAAAGGTTGGCTGCATCGTCCAGGCGCAAGACCCGTCGCTGATCACTGGCACATCGTGGACGAACCAAGCGCTCACGATCAGCTCCTCGGGTCTGTCCGGAGTCGTCGTCGGAAAGTGCTGGGGCACGGACAACAACATCCCACTGATTCCCTGATGCTGCTCAACGAACCCATCGCCAAGCTACGCACGCTGAGTGCGACGTTGCTCGCAGCGGACGGCGAGACGCTGCTCTCGCTCGCAACGGTCTGGCTCACCGGCATGGTCAAGGTCTCGCGCAACGGTTCGGCGTTCGTCGACGCGGTGAACCTGCCCGTCGCGGTGACGGGCGGCGGCGATGGAGCGTTCGACATCGAGATCGCACTCGCCGAGATCGCGACGCCCGGAACGATCCGCGTTCGATTCTTCGATGCCGTCGGCGGCAACCTGATCGCGGAGTACACCGACGAGGTCGAGGCGACTGCCGACGACTACATCCGGCGGAATGAATCGAACGCGTCGGAGCGCGTGCTCGACGCGACGATCTACGACGAATCAGGCGACCTGCTCGCAGCCGACACCGCGTGGTCGGCTGGCATGGTCAAGGTATCGAAGGCCGGGGGCGCATTCGCGAACGCAGCAGCGCTGCCAGTCGCGGTAGCCAGTGGAAGCGACGGCGCGTTCCGGCTGCAATTCTCCCAGGCCGAGACGGACACCGTCGGAAATCTGCGCGTGCGCTTCTATACGAGCGGCGGCACGCTGATCGGCGAGTTCGTCGCGCAGGTGCGGACGGTGCATGCTCTCTCTGGCGAGGCGAGCGCGCACGAGGCGATCCTTCGGCACTGGCACGAAGGGTGGGCCGGAGCGCAGCCCTCCATTCCGTGGACGCCGACGAACGAGATCATGGAGGCCGAGGACGAATGGGTTCGAATCATGATTGCGCCTGCTCTTTCCCGGCAAACCGCAATCGGTACCCTCAAGCGTTGGACGAGATCTGGCGTGATCGGGGTGCAGATATTCTCCCCGGCAAACGCAGGCACGCTGCGGGTTAGCCAGCTTGCCGATGACATCCGTACGGTGCTCGAGGGGCAGTTCATCAGTGTCACCGGCACCGATCAGCCAGTGGTGACGCTTGGCGGATCGTCAGGGACGCCGGTGTCCGACGGCAAGTGGCTCATGCAGCTCGTGACGTTCCCGTACAGTTGGGACGAGCTACGCGCATAGACGTACCGAATCGCCCCGTCGCGTGTCGCCTCCGACGCTCAACGCATGGGCACACCGGCATTCGCGCAGGCATCGCAGGTCAACGCGGCGTACACGTCCGATCCGGACACGGCGCCCACGACGGACTGGGGGCAAATCCTCGTCAACCCGGCGGGCACGCAGAGCTTCACCGACGAATCGGTGGAGGTCGTCGCGAATCCGCAGGACCCGTCGATGGTCAAGCAGCTTGGCGAGCGCGTCGGCAGCAACACGAATCCAACGCTCGTCATGGACCTGTCGCTCCACCACGCGCTCATGTTCGGGCGCGGCTTCCTGCGCTCGGCGCCGAAGGCTCCGTGGGGACAGATGCCGCTGCGCCCGACGGCGTTCGGCACTGGCTCGATCACCGTCTCCGGTGCCGCGACGCTGCCGGCAGGTACGATCATCGCGGTCATTGGTTCGGCGATGGGCAACGATGGCATCTACACGCTCGGCTCGGGCAACAACTCGACGACGCTCAACGTGGCGACCAACTCGTTCACGGCCGAGACGGTCAGCCCGACGGGCTCGGTGCTCGTGCTGATCGTCGGCTTCGAGTTCACGGACGGCGACCTGTCGATCAACTCCAGCGGCCACCTCGCGTCGTCGTCGCAGTCGCTCACCGTGTTCCAGCTCGTGCCGGGCCACCGCGTTTACTTCCGCGCGTCGGACGACAACGGATCGTTCCCCGACGGTGCCGGCATCGCCGAGGGGCTGCACTACGCGACGGTGGCGATTGCTCCGACGACGAACCTGATCACGCTCAAGGATCGGACATTCGACATCGCGGCGGTCTCCAGCACCGGCCGCACGATCCGCCTGTACTTCGGCATCTGCTACCGAAACGTGCCGTTCGGCCACACGGACTACATCGTGGTCCCGTCGTGGTGGCTCGAAAAGGTCGATCCGCACGTCGGCGCGGCCGGCGCGAGCGTGTACTCGTACGCCGAGGCCGCGGTGCTCAACTCGCTATCGCTGGCGTTCGCCGGCGAGCAGAAGATCGAGGCGACGCTCGCGTTCATGGCGGCCGGATTTGACGGCGAGAACGAGGCGGCAGATCGCCTCAGCGGCGCGTCGTCGGCGTACATCCCCGTCGGCACGGCGCTGTTCCACGCGGCGTGCGCGTCGACCGTCGTGTTCCGCGTCGTGGCGAACGACGACGACACCGAGCTCGTTGGCCAGGTGACGAGTGGGACGTTCTCGATCGCGAACAACGTGACGCTGACGCCGACCGTTGGCGGGTGCCGCAAGTCGATCTCGTTCGGCGACATCGATCCGATGCTCTCGGGGCTGCAGATCATGTACGAGGACGCGGCGCAGCGTCGTGCGGTGACGTCGCGGCGCATCTGTCGCGCCGAGATCCTGATGAAGAACGCCAACGGCGGGATCGCGATCGACATGCCGACGGGACGGCTCACTGGCGGCGGGCTCAGCTATCCCGAGAACTCTGCGATCATGATGGACGCGTCGTTCACGCCGCACGGCGATCCGACGAACGGCAACCTGGTGTGCGCGATCAACGTGCTCGGGTACCTGCCGACGGTGGACCCGAGCGCGACGGAGACGTAGCGGTTGAGTGCTCACTGGCGAGATCTGTTCTTGCTCGGCCTGGCCATCGAGAAACGTGGCCGGGTGTTCGTCACGTGGACGATCGAGTAGCGATTCGCCCCGGCGCGCCGACGACGCGATCCTGAGGCATGGCAGAACGCACACGGAAGGTCCGGCTGCTCGACGCGCCGGACTACGGCACGCTCGATCTAGAGCTGCGCTGGATCGGCAACAAGGACATGCGCGCGTCCGCGCAACCGCTTGCTGACGCGTCCGAGGACGAGCGCTATCGCCTGTTTCTGGAGCGATTTGCGCAGCACGTGATCAAGAGCTGGTCGGCTGGCGACTACTCCGTGACGAGCGGGCTCGCGCTGCTCATGAAGCTCAAGGACGCGGACGGCGACGCGCTCAACGCGATCATCAACCGCACGCTGGATCCTGCCGACTTCGGCGTCCCCCGTCTCGTCGATCCGGACGACCTGGGAAACGAGTAGCCGCGTGGCTCGAGTGGGCCGACGGTCACGCAAAGCTGCTCGAAACGGTCAAGACGCAAACGGAGCGCGCTCGTGGACTTGGCCGCAAGGTCGTCGAGCCAGGCGACGATCCGCGCGTGCGAGAGTCGAAGCACAAGGAGCCAGTGATTGGCGAAGCTGGGGCGCTGTGCGTCGCAGCATGGCGCGAGCTCGACACGACGAGGACGCCGTTCGCGGTGCCGGTGGGGCTGGGCGGCGCGGTGGTGACGTCGAGCGCGATCGAGTGGCGCGCGGTGAAGGACTGGTGCGAGTGGAGCGGGCTCGGCAAAGACGAGACAAGGATCGTGGCGTCCGTCCTGCGCCGACTCGACGGCGACCGCGCTAGGAGCGAATCGGCGCGGATTCAGGAGGCGGTGCGGAGGGCGGGCGGGAAGTGAATCGCCCCTAGGACGTCGGCACGCCACGCTGAGGTATGGCTGACGACCTGCCGATCAAGATCACGCTGGATCCCGGGCCTGCATCCCGTGGCGCTCAGAAGGTGGCGGCGAGCGTCGCCACGATCGAGGGCGAGACGAAGAAGTCCCAGACCGCGGTCAAGCAGCTGGAGCGTGAGCTCGCTCAGTTGGAGAGGGAAGCTGCCAAAGCCGCCAAGGCGGCCATGCAGATCAACTTCAAGCAAGCAGCGGCCGGTGCGAACCAGTTCTTCCAGCTGCTCAATCAGAACCTGAAGATCACGGACGGCGCGTTCGGTCAGGTAATCGACTCGGCGACGAAGTTCGGCGCCGCCGGCGCACAACTCGCCGGCCCGTGGGGCGCGGCGATCGGCGCGATCGTCGGCGTCACGTCAGAGCTGATCGGCCAGATCGATGAGCTCGAAAAGCTGACGACGCAGTACAAGCTGCAGTCCCTCGCTAACGAGCAGTTCATCTACGAGATGAAGGAGGTGAAGGGCATCCTGGACGGCACGGCCGGCTCGGTGCGCGACATCCGCGACGAGATCGACAAGCTGTTCTCCGACAAGGGCCGCGCGAAGACGTTCTTCGAGGACTGGGAGAAAGGACGATCGGCCGTCGTGCTTGCCGAGCAAGCAGCCGAAGCAGCGAAGAACGAGATGATCCGACTCGGTGATATCTCCGACCGCCGAAAGCGCGGCGAGCACGTGTCACCTGCCGAGATCGTCGAACTGCGTGACAGCGGATACACGGACGCCAAGCGGCAGTACGCAATCGAGGCGTACACGAAGGCGACAAAGGAACTGGAGCTGAACCAGCGTGCATATGGTGACGCGGTAAAGCCGATCCTCAACGCCGAGCAGGAGCGCGCTGCGAAGCTCGGAAAGCTGAAAGCTGCGCTCGACGACACGAGTCTGACGCAGCGCGAGCACAACGCGATCCAGGCCGAGTACAACAAGCTGCTTGGCATCACCGCCGAGAATCTCGCCGAGTTGGAGCGGCTCCGGCTTGCGTCGAAACTGCAGGACACGAGTGGCGCCAGCCTTCAGCGCTCCATTGGATTCGGCGCGCAGGACATCGCCGATCTGCAGGCACAGTTCGACGCAGCGGCTGGCGTGCAGAGCGGTAGCTTCCAGGGCTTCGCTCCGATCGCCGGAACGTCCATCGAGGACTCCACCAAGAGAGCCGCCGACGCTGCCCGGGAGCTGAAAGATGCATGGGCATCCGCTGTCGAGGAAGTGAAGAAGCTCGACGAGAAGACCACCAAGATCGGAGACATTCTCGCGAATCAGTTCGTATCGTCAGCGCAGTCGTTTGCTTCAGCGCTCACCGATGCGTCTCATGGAGCTGACGTATCGTGGTCGTCGACATTCGAGAACATTCTGCGCGGCCTTGAACAAGCAATCGCCCAGGCGCTGATCCTCAAGGCGCTCACCGGCGACTACGGAGGCGTCAAGGGAGCGAGCGGATATGGCGGACTGTTTGGCCTTCTCGGCGGCGGCGCCACTGGCTTCGACTACCTCGCGTCCAACTCGCGAGTCCAGCTCCCTGGCTTCGCGACGGGCGGCGACGTCTACACGCGCGGCGCCGGGCCAACCGACTCGATGATCTTCGCCGCGCGCATCACCCCGGGCGAGTCGGTGCACGTGCGCACACCGGAGCAGCGCAGGGAGGCGCTGCGGGGACAAGGCGGCGGGCTCCGCGTCGTCCAGGTCTCGGCAGATCCTCGCGCCTTGGCGCCGAGCGTGGCCGGCGATGACGAGGACACGGTCCTCCTGCGGTTCGCTGCCAATAACCGGGACAAGCTGAAGCGGCTGCTCGCGTAGCGAATCGCCCCTATCGTGGGCCCGCGCGAGTCTGTCCGTGATGAAGCGCCTTGTCGGATTCCTTGCCTGCGCTTTGGCGGCGAGCGCCGCGATCCTGATCACCTCGCCTCCGTCGAGCGGCCAGGGGCAGGGTGGACCGAGTGGAGATATCACCGCCGTCCGCACCGGGTCGTCGTCTGGGCTCTCCGGTGGCGCCGAGCGCGGCGTGGCTGACCTGTCGCTACGCACCGACTGCTCGTCTGGAAGCGGCGTCGCGTGGGACGGCTCGAGCTGGGAGTGCGCGGCGCTGGGCGCGGGGGACATCACGGGCGTGTACTCGGGCTCGGGACTCTCCGGCTCGGCGGACTCCGGTTCGGCGACGCTCGCGATCGATCCGACGTACACGCAGCGCCGGGTCTCGGGCACGTGCTCGGCAGGCAGCTCGATCCGCGTGATCGCCGAGGACGGAACGGTTACGTGCGAGACGGACGATGACTCTGGCGGCGACGTCACGGCGATCACCACGACGGCTCCGCTCGGCGTCGGCGGCACACCAGGCGCGACGTGCTCGAGTGGCTCCTGCGCGCTGACCTCGCGCGCGTACGGCGGCTCGACGACGACGGGCTACGTGCCGACCGGCGGATCGTCGTCGACGTTCCTGCGCGGCGACGGCACGTGGGTTACCCCGACGGACACGAATACGCTCGGCTCCGACGGCGACAAGGGAGACATCACCGTCGGCGGCACGGGGACGACGCTGACGATCGATAACTCGACGGTCACGAGCGCGAAGCTGAACATCACGACGACGGCGTGCACCGGTACGGACAAGATCAGCTCGATCAGCGCGGGCGGCGTCGGGACGTGCACGGCAGACGCGGGCGTTACCGGCACGCTGACAAACAACACAATCCCGATCGCTACCGGGGCTTCGACGCTAGGTGACTCGACGATCACGAAGTCGGGCTCGGCATACACACTGACCGGAACGCTCACGACAACCGGAGCTATCGACGTGAACGCGGTCTATGTCGGCGTCGGATCGACCGACTACGCGTGGTACGTCGACGCCACGAGCACCCGAGCGTCCAGCAACTGCCTCTACACGACGAACGGCACGGCCACCTGCTATCTCAATGCGGTCGGCTACCAAGCTGGCACCACGCAGACCCGCTCGCTCGAAATCGACGACGGCACCGGCACCGGCGCTGGCAACCGGATCGCGTTCTTCGACGGTACGAACCTCGAAGCGACCTTCTACGGCCCGACGGTGTACTTCGAGAACTCGACGCTCCTCGGCAACAGCAACGACGACAACACCTCGGCATGGGGTCGCCAGTACCGGCTCGGCACGGCGCCGACGCTCAGCGGATGCACGAGCGTGTGCACGCTCGCGAGCT